>CP052876.1:1857268-2166813 GCA_020881835.1 Kineosporiaceae bacterium SCSIO 59966 | reverse complement strand
CGGAGACCGCCATCACCCGGTCCATGAGGAACGCGGCCCGGGACATGTAGCCGACCGTCTCGAGCAGGGACAGGACGAGGAACAGCAGCGCGATCTGCGGCAGGAACACGAGGACGGCGCCGACGCCGCCGATGACCGCCGTGCCGAGGAAGTCGGCCAGCAGCGGCGGCGAGACCGCTGCGGCGACCCGCTCACCGAGCCAGCCGAACGCCGCCTCGACCGCACCCTGCAGCGGGGCCGCGACCGTGAAGATGACCTGGAAGATGGTGAAGACGACGACGGCGAAGACGAGCACGCCCCAGACCGGGTGCAGCAGCACCCTGTCCACCGTGGCGCTGGGGGCGTGACGCCGCGGCGCGGACCACGACGTCGCCGCCAGGACGGACGCCGCCCAGGCCGCCGCCTCGTCGTCGTCCTCGGGTGGCAGCACGGGCGGCTGCGGCCAGGCGGCCGGGTCGTCGAGGAGCTCGCGCACGGCCCCGGTGCCACGGCCGCGGTGACCCTGCACGGGTACCACCGGGACGCCGAGGGCGGCGGCCAGCGCGCCGACGTCCAGGCGCCCGCCGCGGGCGGCCATCTCGTCGAGCATCGTCAGCACGACGGCGACCGGCCGGCCGAGCGCCATCGTCTGGGCCACCAGCGGCAGCGACCGGCGCAGCGTCGTGGCGTCCAGGACGACGAGGAACGCGTCGGGGGGACGAGTACCCGGTGCTCGGCCGGTGACGACGTCGACGACGACCTGCTCGTCGGGGCTGACCGGGGTGAGGCTGTAGGTGCCCGGAAGGTCCTCGATGGTGACGACGTCGCCACCGGCGGTGCGGGCGGTGCCCACCGTGCGGGTGACCGTCACCCCCGGGTAGTTGCCGGTGCGCGCCCGCAGGCCGGTGAGCCGGTTGAAGACGCTCGTCTTGCCGGCGTTGGGACTGCCCACCAGCGCGATGTCGAGGTGCCTCGTGCCCGTCGGGACGACGTCACTGGCCGGGGCGTCACTGGCCGGGGCGTCGCTGGCCGGGGCGTCGCTGGCCGGGGCGTGGCCGGCCGGGGCGCAGTGGCTCATGCGGCGAGGACGATGGCGCGCGCCTGCGCCGACCGCAGGCAGACGTCGTAGTCGCACACCCGGTACACGGTGGGGTCGCCCAGGGGCGCCGTCCGAGACCGCTCGACGACGGCGCCGGGGCGGAAGCCGAGGGCGCGCAGGCGCTGCGCCTGCGCGGGTGACAGCGAGGCGTCGATCTCGGCGATGCACCCGAGGCAGCCCGGGGGCAGGTCGGCGAGTGTGCGGGGTCCCGCCTGAGCGGCCATGCCACCCTCCTGTGAGGAAAGGATTACCTTCCTGCAGGGTAGGAGCCGGTCACCGGGCGAGGGGTGGGACCTAGGACCTCACTTCCGAGCCGCCGAGCAGCAGGGGTGGTTCAGCAGCAGGGGCCTTCAGCAGCGGGGCGGGAGGATGCGGCCGCGGACCTCGCCGAGGCCGACCCGGGTGCCCTCGGGGCCGGGCGCGGTCGCGGTGATGACGACCTCGTCGCCGTCCTCGAGAAACGTCCGCAGCGACCCGTCGGCCAGGCGCACGGGGTCCTGACCGCCCCAGCTGAGCTCGAGGAACGAGCCGCGCTGGTCCCGCTGGGGCCCCGACACGGTGCCGGAGGCGAACAGGTCCCCGGTCCGCAGGCTGGCGCCGTTGACGGTCAGGTGGGCCAGCTGCTGCGCCGCCGTCCAGTACATCGACGCGAACGGCGGGCGGGCGACGACGGTGCCGTTCCACACCACCTCGAGATCCAGGTCCAGGCCCCACGGCTGGTCCGGGTCGTCGCGCAGGTAGGGCAGCAGCTCGTGGGTGCGAGGCGGCGGCGGCACCCGCGCCGCCTCCAGCGCCTCCAGCGGGGTGACCCACGCCGAGACGGAGGTCGCGAACGACTTGCCGAGGAACGGCCCGAGCGGCACGTACTCCCAGGCCTGGATGTCGCGGGCGCTCCAGTCGTTGACGAGGACGACACCGAAGACGTGGTCGGGCAGCGCGGAGGCGGGCACCGGCTCGCCGAGCGGCGAGGGGGTGCCGACGACGAACCCGACCTCGGCCTCGATGTCCAGCCGGCGGGACGGCCCGAACTGCGGCTCGGGGGCGTCGGCGGGCTTGACCTGCCCGCACGGGCGCACGACGTCCGTGCCGGAGACGACCACCGTCCCGGCTCGACCGTGGTACCCCACGGGCAGCCGCTTCCAGTTCGGCAGCAGCGGCTCGGCGTCCGGCCGGAACAGCCGTCCGACGTTCGCCGCGTGGTGCTCGCTGGAGTAGAAGTCGACGTAGTCGGCGACGGTGAACGGCAGGTGCAGCCGGACGTCGGTCAGCGGGCGCAGGTGCTCGGAGGCCCCGGTCTGCGCGCCGGGGTCGGTGAGCACGTCGGTGACCCAGCGGCGCGCCGCCGCCCAGCCCTCCCGGCCGAGGGCGAGCAGCGCGTCCAGCGACGGGCCCGCGAGCGCCGCTCCGACGTCCGCGGGCAGTCCGTCGCCGGCCGGTGTCGCGGCCAGTGCCGCCAGGTCGAGGACGTGGTCCCCGATCCGCACGCCGGTCCGCCGCGGCCCGGCCCCGACGGAGAACACCCCGTAGGGCAGGGTCTGGACGCCGAACGGCGAACCGTGCGGGACCGGGGCCCAGGTCGTCACGCTCACGCGGGTACCTCCTGGAGGAGTCCGAGGCCGACGAGGTCGCCGACCGGGTCGGTCACGCCGCAGCAGCCGAAGGACGCGAAGGTCGCGCGGACGGCGGCGGCCTCGCCCGGGCCCATCGCGCGGACGGCGGTGACGAGCGGGTCGGCCTCGGTCTGCTCCAGCAGGTCCACGAGGTCCTCCGCCGTCGCCCCGCCGGTCGCGGCGTGCACGGCGCAGATGACGTTGAGGACGCCGTGGTGGTGGGCCCCCGTCGGGTCCGGACCCCGCAGCGCCGTGTGCAGGCCGGCGGTGAGCTTCACCGGGACGCCCACCGCCACCGCCTCGTGCACGAAGGCGGCGAGCTCGGCGGTGGAGGGGAACGCCTGCGCGCTGGTGCCACCGGTGCGCAGCTTGCCGCCGACCTCCGCGCCGGAGTCCGCGATGCGGCGCAGCGCGTCACGCCACCCGTCCTCGCGCTGGACCTCGACCCAGGCGCGCACGCCGCTAGGCAGCGTCTCGCGCAGCCGGGCGAGCAGCCCGGCGGCGGCCTCGCCCTGGTGGGTCCCGCGGGGCAGCGGGACCTCGATGGCGACGGGCTCGGCCCGTCCGCCGTCCGCCAGGTGCCGGACGGCGTCCAGGGCCCCGGCCAGCGGGTCCGCCGAGGTGGGGTCAGCGATCACCCCGACCCGGATCGGCGTCCGCGTCGCGAGCTCGGCGGCGGCCTGGAAGGCGTCGACGCCGGTGACCGGGACGAGGAACGGGCCGACGACGTCGGCGTACCAGGCGGCCCGGTGGTGCAGGTGCGCCGGGACCGCCTCCGGCATCGGCGCGGAGCCTGGCGGGAACACGGCGGCGTCGTCGACGAGGCCCCGGAACAGGGCGCGCGACGGTGCGGCGGTGGCCGTTGACATGTCCGCTGAGCCTAGCGCACTGTATCTCCACAGATACATGGACGTCCGCTCAGCGGACGCGCCTGGTCAGGGAGGATCGTCGTGGCGCACTACCAGCGGGTGGGGGAGGTGCCGCACAAGCGGCACACCCAGTTCCGTCGTCCGGACGGGGGCCTGTACTCCGAGGAGCTCATGGGGGAGGAGGGCTTCTCCAGCGACTCCTCCCTGCTCTACCACCGCGGTATCCCCTCGGCGATGGTCGACGCCCGCGTCTGGGACCTACCGGACCTGACGACCACCCCCAACCACCCGCTCAAGCCGCGGCACCTGCGGCTGCACGAGCTGTTCCCCGGCGAGAAGCCCGGTGAGGGCGTGGACGCCGTCCGTGGCCGGCGGCTCGTGCTGGGCAACAGCGACGTGCGGATCTCCTACGTCGTCGCCCGCGAGGCCAGTCCGTTGTACCGCAACGCGATCGGTGACGAGTGCGTCTACGTCGAGTCCGGCTCCGCGACGGTGGAGACGATGTTCGGCGTCCTCGAGGCCCGCCAGGGTGACTACGTCGTCCTGCCGCGCGCCACCGTGCACCGGTGGGTGCCCACCGGCGGGGACCCGCTGCGGCTGTACGCGATTGAGGCGAACAGCCACATCACCCCGCCCAAGCGGTACCTGTCGAGGTACGGGCAGTTCCTCGAGCACGCCCCGTACTGCGAGCGGGACCTCACCGCGCCGAGCGAGCCGCTGCTCGTCGAGGGCACCGACGTCGAGGTCTGGACCAAGCACCGCGGCAACGGCCCCTCCGGCGTGGTCGGCAGCGTCGTGGTCCACCCGGAGCACCCGTTCGACGTCGTCGGCTGGGACGGCTGCCTGTACCCGTACACGTTCAACGTCGAGGACTACGAGCCGATCACGGGCCGGGTCCACCAGCCGCCGCCGGTGCACCAGGTGTTCGAGGGCTGGAACTTCGTCGTGTGCAACTTCGTGCCCCGCAAGGTGGACTACCACCCGCTGGCGGTCCCGGTGCCCTACTACCACTCGAACGTCGACAGCGACGAGGTGATGTTCTACTGCGGCGGCGACTACGAGGCCCGTAAGGGGTCCGGTATCGGCCAGGGCTCGATCTCGCTGCACCCGGGCGGTCACAGCCACGGCCCGCAGCCCGGTGCGGTGGAGAAGGCGCTCGGCAAGGAGTACTTCGACGAGCTCGCCGTCATGGTCGACACGTTCAAGCCCCTGGAGCTCGGCGAGGGCGGCGTCGCCGTCGACGACGGCGCCTACGCCTGGTCCTGGTCGGGCCGAGGTCCGCAGGGCTGAGCGACGGTCGTCCACGGTCAAGGTGCGCAGGCCCGGAGCAGGTGGGACGCTCGCCGGCGTACGGGGCTGTCCAACTCTCCGGGAGGTAACCGTGTCGCTCTGGCTGCTGCTCATCATCGTCGGGGTCGTCCTGGCCGTCATCGGCTTCGCCGGCGTCGGCGAGATCCTCATCTGGCTCGGCGTCGCCGTCCTCGTCGTCGGGCTGATCCTCTCCTTCACCGGACGACGCGGTCGCGTCTGACGCGGTCGTCGGACGCACGAGGCGGCCGGTGGGAGCGTGTGCTCCCGCCGGCCGCCTCCGGCCAGAACGGTGGTGCGGCGGAGCGCTAGAGCGCCGCCGCACCACGAACGTCAGCCCCGGCGGCGCGCATCTCCTGGACGGCGCGCTCGCCGTCGCCGGGCGACACCTCGACGAACCGGGTGCCCTCCAGCGGCACGACGACGTCGTAGCCGAGCCGGCGACCGTCGAGCACGGTCTCCTTGACGCAGACGTCCCCGGCCAGCCCGACGACGACGATCCGCCGCACGTCCTGCTCGGCCAGGATGGACCCGAGCCGGGTCGCGGACGTCTCGCCCGAGACCGGGTCGCGCACCGAGAACCCCGAGTACCCGTCCTCGCCACCGGTGCCCTTGCGCACGACCGGGCCGTCGACGTCCAGGTCGGGGTGCAGCTCGGCCCCGGGGGTGTCCCGCACGCAGTGCACCGGCCACACGCCGCCGTCGGTGGCGAAGTGCGGTGTGTGCGGCGGGTGCCAGTCCTGGGTGTAGACGACGGGGGAGCCGGCCGCGCGCGCGGCGGCGACGTGCTCGTTGACCACCGGGACGACGTCCTCGCCACCGGCGACGTACAGGCTGCCGCTGGGGTCGGCGAAGTCGACCTGCACGTCGACGACGACGAGCGCCGTCCCGGGCCCGTACAGCCCGGCGGTGCCTGCGCTCTGAGCGGTCACGGTCTGCTCCTCACTGCTGCGTGCTCACTGTTGCGGGGCTGGGATCAGCGTCGTCGGGATCGCCGGCTCGCCGCGGGACAGCTTGATCCCGTCCCACGGGAGCGCCACCCGGGCGGTGCGGTGAAACTCCCGGGCGGCGCGCAGGTCGTGCCCGTCGTCGACCCGTGCCCCCTTGCGCACCAGGGGTACCTGCAGGTCCCGGTCACCGGGACGCGGCTCCGGACGGGCCTGGGAGCGCAGCACCTCCTCGGTGGAGGTGCCGCTGGGACGGTGGCGGCGCACGGCGACCTTGCGCCCACCCTGGGTCGCCTTGCTCAACGACCGTTTCGCCACCGGCCGGCCGTCGACCTCGACGAGCTTGTAGACCATCCCGGCCGTCGGCACGCCGGACCCGGTGACCACCGACGTGCCCGCACCGTAGGCGTCCACGGGCGCGGCGGCCAGCGCGGCGATCGCGTACTCGTCGAGGTCGCCGGACACGACGATGCGGGTCCGGTGCGCGCCGAGCTCGTCGAGCTGGGCCCGGGCCTGGTGGGCGACCACGGCGAGGTCGCCGGAGTCGATGCGGATGGCCCCGAGGTCGGGACCGGCCACCTCGACGGCGCGCCGGATGCCCTCGCGGGTGTCGTAGGTGTCCACGAGCAGGGTGGTCTGCGCGCCCTGGGCCCGGACCGCGGCACGGAACGCGTCGGTCTCGGAGTCGTGCAGCAGGACGAAGGAGTGCGCGACCGTTCCGGCGGTGGGGACGCCGTAGCGGGCCCCGGCGGCGAGGTTGGACGTCGAGGCGAACCCGGCCAGGTAGGCGGCCCGGGCGGCGGCGACCGCGGACTCCTCGTGGGTGCGCCGCGACCCCATCTCGATGACCGGGCGGTCGCCGGCGGCCACGACCATCCGGGCGGCTGCGGCGGCGACGGCGCTGTCGTGGTTGAGCACCGACAGCACGAGCGTCTCGAGCAGCGCGCACTCGGCGAACGTCCCGCTGACGGTCAGCACAGGTGAGCCGGGGTAGTAGACGTCTCCCTCCCGGTAGCCGTCGACGTCCCCGGTGAACCGGAAGTCGCGCAGCCAGCGGCAGGTGCGTTCGTCCACGACCCCCTGCGCCCGCAGGGCCTCGAGCTCGTCGTCGCCGAACCGGAAGTCCTCCAGCAGGTCGAGCAGCCGGCCGGTCCCCGCGACGACACCGAACCGGCGGGTGTCCGGCAGGCGCCGGGCGAAGGTCTCGAACACGCAGTGCCGCTCGGCGGTCCCCGCCTCCAGCGCCGCCTGCACCATCGTGAGCTCGTAGCGGTCGGTCAGCAGGGCGCTGCTGTGGTCCGTCGTCACGACGCCAATCTATTGTCGTGGGCGTGACCGGCGCAGCGTGCACCGCGAGGAGCGGCCCCGTCGTCCTGGGAGTCGCGCCCGTCGAGCTCGACGAGCCGCGCTCGCAGGAGACCGTCTCACCCGACGTCCCGTGGGTCACCATCGTCTGGAACGACCCGGTCAACCTGATGAGCTACGTGACCTACGTGTTCCAGACGTACTTCGGCTACGACCGGGCCACCGCGGAACGGCTGATGCTCGACGTCCACGAGAAGGGCCGCGCCGTCGTGTCCACCGGCACTCGCGAGGAGATGGAACGGGACACCGAGGCCATGCACGGCTTCGGCCTGTGGGCCACCTACTCCCAGGACAGGTCCCCCGCCTGATGGCGGGCCGGTTCCGCCGCACCCGGCACGGGGTCGAGGGCCGCCTCGAGCGCGCCGAGCGCGACCTCGTGGGCCGCCTGCTGGACGACGTCCACGACATGCTGGACGACGGTCGGACGGCCGACGACGACCCGCTCGCCGAGCTCGTCGGGATCAGCGAGGACGCCACGCCGCCGGCGGACCCGGCGCTGCGCCGGCTGCTGCCCGACGCCTCCCGCGAGGACGCCGAGCAGGCGGCGGAGTTCCGCCGGTACACCGAGCGCGGCCTGCGGGCCCGCAAGCAGGAGGCGCTGCGGACGGCGCGCGGCACGCTCGAGCGGTCCGGCCGCACGCTGCGGCTCAGCGACGCCGAGGCGGCGGCCTGGCTCACCGCCCTCACCGACGTCCGGCTGGTGCTGGCCGAGCGGCTCGGGCTGCGCACCGACGAGGACGCCGCACGCCTGCCCGCCGTCGTCGCCGGCGCCGACCCCGACGACCCGCGGGTGTGGCTGGCCGCGGTCTACGACTTCCTCACCTGGATGCAGGAGACACTCGTCGGGGCCCTGAGCGACGGTGAGTGAGCCGCGGCGGTGACGAAGCCGACAGCCGGCGAGGGCGGGGCGGACCCGGCGCAGCGCTTACCCTGCCCTGCGTGGCGGACGCACCCATCGGCATCTTCGACTCCGGCTTCGGGGGCCTGACGGTCGCCCGGGCCGTCATCGACCAGCTGCCGCACGAGCCCGTCCTGTACCTCGGGGACACCGCCCGCCAGCCCTACGGGCCGCGACCGATCGCCGAGGTCCGCAGGTTCGCCCTGGAGTGCCTCGACGAGCTCGTCGAGCGGGGGGTCAAGCTGCTCGTCATCGCCTGCAACTCGGCCAGCGCGGCGGTGCTCCACGACGCCCGTGAGCGGTACCCGGTGCCGGTCGTCGAGGTGATCCGCCCGGCGGTGCGTCGTGCGGTGTCCTCCACCCGCAGCGGTCGGGTCGGCGTCATCGCGACGACCGCGACGGTGACTTCCGGCGCCTACGAGGACGCGTTCGCCGCCGCCCCCCACGTCGACGTGGTGACCCAGGCCTGCCCGCGGTTCGTCGAGCTCGTCGAGGCGGGCACGACCACCGGTCCGGAGGTGCTCGACGTGGCCCGCGAGTACCTGGCGCCGGTACAGGCCGCAGGCGTCGACACGCTCGTCCTGGGCTGCACCCACTACCCGCTGCTGACCGGCGTCCTGTCCTACGTGATGGGCCCGGACGTCACCCTGGTGAGCAGCGCGGAGGAGACCGCGCAGGAGGTGTACCGGGTGCTGGTGCGCGAGGGCCTCACCCGGGCGCAGGGCCTCCCCGCTCCGGAGCACCGCTTCCTCACCACCGGCGAGCCGGAGGCGTTCACCGCCCTGGCCCGCCGGTTCCTCGGGCTGGACGTCCCGGCCGCGGAACTGGTCGCGGTGCCGGTATGAGGCTGACGGTCGTCGGCTGCTCGGGCTCGTTCCCCGGCCCCGACTCGCCCGCATCCTGCTACCTGGTCGAGGCCGACGACACGGCCGGGCGCACCTGGCGGGTCGTCCTCGACCTCGGCAGCGGGTCACTGGGCCCGCTGCAGCGCTACACCCGGCTCACCGAGCTCGACGCGGTCCTCATCAGCCACCTGCACCCCGACCACTTCGCCGACCTGTGCGGTCTGTACGTGGCGCTGCGCTACGACCCTGAGCGCGGCGGCTCGGTGCAGGTGCCGGTCCACGGGCCGACCGGCACCGAGCAGCGGATCGCCGAGGCGTACGGCCGGCCCGAGGGGACCGGGATGGGCCGCCAGCTCGCCGTCCGGGAGTGGACCGCGGGGACGCCGGTCCGGGTCGGCCCGCTGACGATCACGCCGTACCCGGTGCGCCACCCGGTCGAGGCGTACGGGCTGCGCGTCGAGGGCCCCGGCCCGGACGGCGGCACCCGGGTGCTCGCCTACACCGGCGACACCGACGACTGCCCTGGTCTCGACGTCCTGGCCTCCGGCGCCGACCTGCTGCTCGCCGAGGCCGCCTTCGAGGAGGGCCGTGACGACGGCGTCCGCGGCATCCACCTCACCGGGCGGCGTGCCGGCCAGGTCGCCGCCCGCACCGGCGCGCGTCGCCTCGTGCTCACCCACCTGCCGGCCTGGAACGACCCCGCCCGGGCCCTCGCCGACGCCCGCGCGGTCTACGACGGCCCGCTCGAGCTCGCCCACCCCGGCGCCGTCCTCGACGTCTGACCCGCCCCCGCGTCGTCCGACCTCGATCTCTGGAGGTCTTCCGGGGTCTCCGAGGCCTCCGAGACCCCGGAAAGCCTCCAGAGATCGCCCGCGGGTGGGCCGTTACGCTCGGGGTTCATGACCCGACACGACGGCCGAGAGCCGGACCAGCTGCGCGAGGTACGGATCACCCGCAAGTGGCTGGACCACGCCGAGGGCAGCGTCCTGGTCGAGTTCGGCGCCACCCGGGTGCTGTGCGCGGCGTCGTTCACCGAGGGCGTCCCGCGCTGGCTGAAGGGCTCCGGCAAGGGCTGGGTCACCGCCGAGTACGCGATGCTCCCGCGGGCCACCAGCACCCGCAGCGACCGCGAGTCGGTCAAGGGCCGCATCGGCGGCCGGACGCACGAGATCTCCCGCCTCGTGGGCCGCTCGCTGCGCGCCGTCGTCGACACGACCCGCCTGGGTGAGAACACGGTCGTGCTGGACTGCGACGTCCTGCAGGCCGACGGCGGCACCCGCACCGCCGCCATCACCGGCGCCTACGTGGCCCTGGCCGACGCCTGCACCTGGGCCCGCGAGAAGGGCGTGCTGCCCGCCGACCCGCTCGTCGACTCCGTCGCCGCGGTGAGCGTCGGGATCGTCGACGGGACACCCGTCCTGGACCTGGACTACCGCGAGGACGTGCGCGCCGAGACCGACATGAACCTCGTCGTCACCGGCCGCGGGCTGTTCGTGGAGGTGCAGGGCACCGCCGAGCGAGCGCCGTTCGACCGGCGTGAGCTGGACGCCCTGCTCGACCTGGGCACTGCCGGGTGCGCGGACCTGACCCGCCGCCAGCTCCAGGCCCTGGAGGGCTGATGCCCCGGCTCGTCCTGGCCACTCGCAACCGGGGCAAGATCGTGGAGCTGCGGGCCATCCTCACCGAGGCGCTCGGCCGGCACGCCCCAGACCTGGACGTCGAGCGGGACGTCGTGGGGGTGGACGCGTACGACCTGCCGGACGTCGTCGAGTCCGGTGTGACGTTCGCCGAGAACGCGCTGCTCAAGGCGCGGTTCGTCGCCGAGCGGACCGGGCTGCCGGCCGTCGCCGACGACTCCGGCCTCACCGTCGACGTCCTCGGCGGGGCTCCCGGGGTGTTCTCGGCCCGGTGGGCGGGCCGGCACGGGGACGACGAGGCCAACCTGCGGCTGCTGCTCGCCCAGCTTTCCGACGTCCCCGACGTCCACCGCGGTGCCGCGTTCGTCTGCGCCGCCGCGCTCGTCACGCCGCAGGGCGAGGAGCACGTCGAGCACGGCCGGCTGGTCGGGACCCTCGAGCGCGCGCCGCGCGGGGACGGCGGTTTCGGCTACGACCCCGTGCTCACTCCGCTGGGGTACCGGCGGACCTGCGCCGAGCTGGACCCGGCGGAGAAGAACGCGATCAGCCACCGGGGGCAGGCGTTCCGGGCGCTCGCGCCACACGTGGCGCGAGCCCTCGGCGTGGTCGTCTGAGGAGAGGAGCAGCCCCCGAGCGGCCCCGGGGCGCGTCATCGACATGAGAGCCACCGCTCCGTGGCCGCTCGCCGCCGCCGCCGGCCTGGCGTCCGGTGGGCTCGCGCTCGGTGTCGCCGAGGTGCTGGCGGCGGTGATCTCGCCGGCCACCGCGCCGCTGCTGGTCGTCGGGGACGCGTTCGTGGACGTGACGCCCTCGTGGCTCAAGGACGTCGCCATCTCCGCCTTCGGCACGAACGACAAGGTCGCGCTGTTCGTCGGCATGGGGGTCGTCGTGGCGGCGCTGGCCGCCCTGGCCGGGGTGGTGGCACTGCGCCGGCGGTGGGCGGGGGTGGCCGTCGTCGCGCTGCTGGGCGTCGTGGCCGTCGTCGCGGCGACGACCCGCCCCGCGGCCGGGACGCTCGACGCGCTGCCGAGCCTGGCCGGTGTCGCCGTCGGTGCCGTCGTCCTGGTGCGCCTCGTCGACCGGCTGGCCACGGGGGCCGACTCCCGCCGCGACGCCCAGAGCCGGACGACGCCGGCCGCGGCCCGTCGTTCCTTCCTCACCGCGGTCGGGGTCACGGTGCTGGCCGCGGCCACGGGCGGGGTCGTCGGGCGCCTGGTGGGACGCTCCGCACGCGACGTCAGCGCCACCCGCGCGGCGCTGGACCTGCCGCCGCCGGCGCGGGCGGCGGCCACTCCGACGGACGCCGTGACCCTGGACGTGGCCGGTATCACGCCGTGGCAGACGCCGAACGCCGAGTTCTTCCGGATCGACACCGCGCTGGCGGTGCCGCACGTCGACCCGCGCGACTGGCGGCTCCGGGTGCACGGCCTCGTCGAGCGGGAGGTCGAGATCTCCTTCGACGACCTGGTGGCCTCCGACCTCGTCGAGGAGTGGATCACCCTCACCTGTGTCTCCAACCCGGTCGGTGGGGACCTGGCCGGCAACGCCCGCTGGCTGGGGCTGCCGGTCCGCGAGCTGCTGCACCGGGCCCGGCCCGACCAGGACGCCGACATGGTGCTGTCGACAAGCGTGGACGGGTTCACCGCCTCGACGCCGCTCGACGTGCTGATGAGCAGCCCGCAGGCCCTGCTGGCCGTCGGGATGAACGGTGAGCCGTTGCCGCTCGAGCACGGCTACCCGGTGCGGATGGTGGTGCCCGGCCTGTACGGCTACGTCTCGGCGACGAAGTGGGTCGTCGACCTCGAGGTCACCAGGTTCCAGGACGCCACCGCCTACTGGACCGACCGGGGCTGGGCCGAGAGGGCGCCGGTCAAGACCGCCTCGCGGATCGACGTCCCGCGGCCGTCCGCGAGGCTGGAGCCCGGGCCGGTGGTGGTCGCCGGCGTCGCCTGGGCCCAGACCCGCGGCATCGAGCGGGTCGAGGTCAGCGTGGACGACGGGCCGTGGGTGGCCGCGCAGCTGGCCGCGCAGCACGACGTCGACTCCTGGCGTCAGTGGCGGCTGGAGTGGGACGCCACCCCGGGCAGCCACACGCTGCGCGTGCGGGCCACCGACGGCACCGGTGAGACGCAGACCGCCGAGCGGGTCGACCCCGTCCCGGACGGCGCGTCCGGGTGGCACTCGGTCACCGTCACCGTGCTCGGGTGACCGGCTGGTCGGTGCGGGAGGCGGGACTCGAACCCGCACGCCCGAAGGCACAAGATCCTAAGTCTTGCGTGGCTGCCAGTTACACCACTCCCGCGTCGGCCGGGCGAGGGCCGTCAGTCCAGCCCGAGGTCCCGGCGGAGCTTCGCGACGTGCCCGGTGGCCTTGACGTTGTACTGCGCCAGCTCGACCTTGCCCTCCGGGTCGACGACCACGGTCGAACGGATCACGCCGGTGGTCGGCTTGCCGTAGGAGGTCTTCTCCCCGTAGGCGCCGTAGGCGGTCATCACCGCCCGGTCGGTGTCCGACACCAGCGGGTAGGTCAGGCCCTCCTGCTCGGCGAACTGCGTCAGCTTGGCCGGCTCGTCCGGGGAGACCCCGACGACGTCGTAGCCGGCCGCCTGCAGGGAGCCGAGGTTGTCGCGGAAGTCGCACGCCTGGGTCGTGCACCCCGGGGTCATCGCCGCCGGGTAGAAGTAGACCACGACGTGCCGGCCGCGGCGCTCCGAGAGGGTGAAGGTGCCGCCGTCGGCGGTGGGCGCGGTGAAGTCCGGCGCCGGGTCGCCGACCTGGAGTCGTTCGGTCATGCTCGCCAGCCTAGGCGCTCGCGGCGTCACTCCGGCAGTCGGTCCAGCAGCCACGAGGGCCCGACGCAGGTGCCGCCCGCGGCGGTGACCCGTTCGCGCAGTCCGCGGTCGGCGGTCACCACGGTCACGTCGTCCCCGCCGGCGCCGTGCTCGTGCACGGTCGCGACGACCGCGTCGTCCCCGGAGCCCTCGGCGTGCACCGTGCGCACCCGGCCCACCGTGCCCTCGGCCTGCCCGGCGCGGGCGGCGCCCTCGAGCACCAGGACGACGAGGTTCGTGTCGAGGTCCGCCGCGAGGAGGGACGCGTGCAGACGGGCGGCGGCACCGGCCCGGTCGCGCCACCAGCCGGTCGGCCGGCTGCCCACGACGTTCGCGGCGTCGACGACGAGGACGTGCACGCCGCCACGCTACCGGCGCCCTTGTTGCGAAGATGTCGCAACAAGGGCGAGGATGGGTTCGTGCACGTGCCCGACGGGTTCCTCGACGTCCCCACCTCCCTGGCCACCGGCGCCGTCGCCGCCGGTGCGGTCGGGCTCGCCCTGCAGCGGGCTGGCTCGCAGCTGCGTACCGCGGGCGCTCCGATGGCGGGCCTGACTGCGGCATTCGTATTCGCCACCCAGATGGTCAACTTCCCCGTCGGGCCCGGCACCAGCGGTCACCTCATGGGCGGCGCCCTCGCCGCCGCGCTGGTCGGGCCGTGGGCCGGTCTGCTCGCCGTCGCCGTGGTGGTCGTCGTCCAGGCCCTGCTGTTCGCCGACGGCGGCCTGACCGCCCTGGGCACGAACGTCACCCTCATCGCCGTCGTGACCGTCGCCGTGGGGTGGGCCGTGACCCGGGCCGTGCTGGCCGTGCTGCCGCCCCGCCCGGGCAGCGTCGTGCCAGCGGTCGCCGTCGGGGCCTTCGTGTCGGTCCCGGCCACCGCCCTCGCCTTCACCGGCATGTACGCCGTCGGGGGAGCGGTCAGCATCCCGATCGGCACGCTGGCCGCCGCGATGCTCGGGTGGCACACGCTGATCGGGATCGGGGAGGCCGTGATCACCGCCGCCGTCGTCGGCGCCGTCGTCGCCACCCGCCCCGACCTGGTCCACGCCGCCCGCCACGTCCGGCGCCAGCTCGTCCTCGTCGACGCCGAGGGCCGGCAGCGGACGGTCACCGCGGACACCGTCCCGACCGCAGCCGAGCAGCGGTCCGGTCGCGGCCTGCTGGCCACGCTGCTGGCGGTCAGCCTGCTCGTCGGTGGCGGGTTGAGCCTGCTCGCCAGCGGCAACCCCGACGGCCTGGAGTACGTCGGCGAGCGGCTCGGCTTCGCCGGGACCGCCCGAGACTCGGCGGTTGCCGGCAGCCCGCTGGCGGACTACGGCGTCAGCGGGCTGGGGAGCCTCGGCGCCGTCCTCGCCGGGGTGCTCGGCGTCCTGATCACTCTCGCTGTCGCCGCCGGCGTCGGACGCCTGGTCGCCGCCCGTCGCCGCCCGCCCGATCGGGCCGAGGACGTCCGCCGGGTTGGGCGCTGAGCCAGTGGCCGCCGCCGACGGGCTCCTGGTGCCGGGGGACACCGCCGTCCACCGGCTGCCCGCGCACGTCAAGGTCGTCGCCCTGCTCGGCTTCGTGGTGGCCGTCGTCCTCGTCCCGCCCCGGCAGTGGTGGGCCCTGCTCGCCGCCGCGGCCGTCCTCGCCGTCGTCGTCCGGATCGCCCGGCTGCCCGCCGTCGTCGTGGCCCGGCGGATGGTGGTCGAGGTGCCGTTCGTCGTCTTCGCCCTGCTGCTCCCGGTGCTGGCGACCGGGCCGCGGGTCGACGTCCTGGGCGTCCCGCTCGCCGTCGAGGGGCTGCTCGGCGCCTGGAACCTGCTGGCCAAGGCCACCATCGGCGTGGTGGCGGCCATCACCCTGGCCGCCACCACGACCCCGCGGGACCTCGTCGCCGGCCTCGAGCGCCTTCGGGTGCCGGACGCGCTGGTGCAGATCGTCGCCTTCATGCTGCGCTACCTGACCGTCGTCGCCGACGACCTGCACCGGATGCGCATCGCCCGGGAGTCCCGCGGCGCCCCGCCCGGCTGGTGGGGCCAGCTGCGCGCGGTCGCCGCGACCATCGGGGCACTGTTCGTGCGCACCTACGAGCGTGGAGAGCGGGTGCAGCAGGCCATGCTGGCCCGCGGCTGGACCGGGCGCAGCGTCCTGGTCCAGGGCCGGGCCGCCACTGCCGCCGAGTGGGCCGGCGCCGCCGTGCTGCCGCTGGCCGCTGCCGTTCTGGCCGTGGTGGCGTGGAGCGTGGCAGGGTGACCGGCGGGACCCCGGCCGTCGAGGTGCGGGAGCTCGCGTTCGCCTACCCGGACGGCCGCCAGGCCCTCTACGGCGTCGACCTCGTCGTCCAGCCGGGGGAGCGGGTCGCCCTGCTCGGCCCCAACGGTGCCGGCAAGACGACGCTCGTCCTGCACCTCAACGGCATCCTCGGCCCGGTGTCGGGGGGCACCGGGACGGGCACCGTCCGGATCGCCGGCCTGGAGCTGACCCGCGAGCACCTCGCCGGCGTCCGGCAGCGGGTCGGCCTCGTCTTCCAGGACCCCGACGACCAGCTGTTCATGCCCACGGTGCGCGACGACGTCGCGTTCGGGCCGGCCAACGCGGGACTGCGGGGCGATGAGCTCGACGCGCGGGTGCGTGAGGCGCTGGAGCGGGTCGGGATGCTCGAGCACGCCGACCGGCCTCCGCACCACCTGTCCTTCGGGCAGCGCCGTCGGGTGGCGGTGGCCACCGTCCTGGCCATGCGGCCCGACGTGCTCGTCCTCGACGAGCCGTCGAGCAACCTCGACCCGGCCAGCCGACGCGAGCTCGCCGACATCCTCACCGGGCTCGACGTCACCGTGCTCATGGTCACCCACGACCTGCCCTACGCCCTCCAGCTGTGCCCGCGCTCGGTGCTGCTCGACGACGGCCGCGTCGTCGCCGACGGCCCGACCCGCGACCTGCTCGCCGACCGCCGGCTGATGAGCGCCCACCGGCTGGAGCTGCCCTACGGCTTCGACCCGCTGTCCGTGCCCGGAGCGCAGGCGTGAGACGTCGGCGCTAGCGTGACCCCCATGAGTACGCCCGCTGCCGACGCCGCGTCGACGCCGCCGCCGAAGGTCCACATCCCGAGCGACCCGGAGGCCATCGAGCGCGAGATCGCGCTGCGGCAGGCCAGGCTCGCCGCGACCGTCGACGAGCTGACCGCCCGCCTGAGCCCCAAGGAGGTCGGCCGTCGTGCCGCTGCGGGTGCCCGGGGCAGGGCCGTCTCCGCCGTCACCGCCGAGGACGGTTCGCTGCGGGTCGAGCGGATCGGCGCCGCTGCGGCCGCCGTTCTCGCCGTCGTCGTCCTCGTCGTGCGTCGCCGGCGTCGTCGCCGCGACCCGTTGGCGCAGTACCGCTGACCGCGCCGGTGAGCGAGCAGAGCGCCCCGGACAGCCGGCTGCCGATCCGGATGCTGCACGACCGCGTCCTCGTCGCCCTGGACCGGGACAGCGGGGAACGCCGGTCCTCGGCCGGGATCGTCATCCCCGCCACGGCCGCCGTCGGACGTCGTCTGGCCTGGGCCGGTGTCGTCGCGGTCGGCCAGCACGTGCGCCAGGTCCGGGTCGGGGACCGGGTCCTGTTCGACCCCGAGGACCGCGGTGAGGTGGAGCTCCAGGGCCGCGACTACGTGCTGCTGCGCGAGCGGGACATCCACGCCGTCGCGGCCCCCCGGGTCGAGGACGGCAGCACCGGGTTGTACCTCTGAACGCTCCCAGCCGGCGGCGTAACGCCCGCTACACCCCGCTGGACGCCGACGGGCCGCTGCCGGCGGAGATGGTCCGCGCCGTCCCGGCGATCCGGCGGGACCCGCTGGCGTTCCTCGCCGGCCTCGTCGGCCGGCACGGCGACCTCGTCGCCTTCCCGATGCCCCGCACACCGGTGCTGCTCGCCAACACCGTCCCCGCCGCCCGACGGGTGCTCGTCGAGCGGCACGCCGGCTACACCAAGCGAACGGCCCAGTACGGCGCGCTGTCCCTGGTCACCGGCACCGGCCTGCTCACCGCCGACGGCGAGGAGTGGCGCCACCGCCGCCGTATCGACCAGCCGGCGTTCCACCACTCCGGCCTCGAGGAGGTCGCCGCCCAGGCGGTGGCCGCCGCCCAGCGGGTCCGCGCCCGGGTCCCCGCCGGTGGGGGAGTCGTCGACGTCGACGCCGCAGTCCTCCAGGCCACCCTCGAGGTGGTCGGGCGCACCCTGTTCGGCGGTGCGGTCGCGCAGGACGGCGAACGGGTCGTCGCCGCCGTCCTGGAGGCCCTCGACGTCGTCGTGTCCCGCGTGCGCACGCCCGCGGTCGTCCCGGCCGCCGTCCCGACCCCGCGCAACCGGCGGTTGGCGCGCGCCGTCCGGACCCTCGACCAGGCCGCGGCGGACGTGGTCGCGCACCGGCGCCAGGCCGGCGTCCGGGACGGCGACGGCGACCTGCTGGCCCTGCTGCTGCGGGCCGCGGACGCCGGCGAGCTCACCGCCACGCAGGTGCGCGACGAGCTCGTCACGATGGTGATCGCCGGCCACGAGACGGTGGCCTCGGCCATGTCGTGGACGCTGCACCTGCTCGCCACTCACCCGGGCGAGCAGGCACGGGTGCACGCCGAGCTCGACGACGTGCTGGGCGGGCGGGCGCCGGCGTGGGCCGACCTGCCGGCGCTGGCGCGCACCCGCGCCGTCGTCGACGAGTCTCTGCGGCTCTACCCCCCGGCCTGGGTGGTGAGCCGTCGCGCCGTGGCGGACGACGACATCGACGGCGTCGCCGTCCCCGCGGGCACGCTCGTGATCATCAGCCCGTGGCTGCTGCACCGGCGCCCGGACGTGTTCGCCGATCCAGAGGCGTTCCGGCCGGACCGGTTCCTCGGGGACGCCGCCCGCACGGTCCCGCGCGGGGCCTACCTGCCCTTCGGTGCCGGGCCGCGGCTGTGCATCGGCCGGGACTTCGCCCTGGTGGAGAGCCTGCTCGTGCTCGCCGAGCTGCTGCGTGACCACGCCGTGCTGCCCGTACCGAGGCACCAGGTCCGCGCCGAGGCGCTCGTCACGATGCGCCCGCACGGCGGTCTGCCCCTGCGAGTGCTGCCCCGGGGATGACCGGCGCGCGGACCGACGGTCACTGGCGTCCTGGCCGCCGCACCCGGGTTGGGTCAGTCGATGGGCTCGCCGGCCAGGGCCTTGGCGGCCAGCCGCTCCTCCTCGCTGGCCTCCCACACCTCGTAGGCGGCGTGCAGCGCCAGCAGGATGATGAAGCAGCCGAGGATCAGGTCGGGCCAGCCCGACGCGGTCCAGACGGTGAGCACCGCCATGGCGATGATGGCGACGTTGACGAGGACGTCGTTGCGGGCCGACAGGAACGCCGCGCTGCTCAGCGAGCCTCCGTGGTGTCGCACGCTGACCAGCAGCCACGCGCTCGTGCCGTTGACGACGATCGCGCCGAGCGAAGCGAGGACGACGGGCAGGACGTCGGGCGCGACCGGGTCGGTGAACCGCTGGATCGCCGTCCAGGCGGCGACGCTGGCCGGCCCGAGGATGATCAGGGCCATCGCCTTGCCCATGACCGCTCGTCTGGCGAGCTGCCAGCCGAGGGCGACGAAGATCAGCAGGTTGATCGCGGTGTCCTCGAGGAAGTCGACGCTGTCGGCGAGCAGGGACACCGACCCGGCCACCAGCGCCACGCTGAACTCGACGAAGAAGTACGACAGGTTGAGCATCGCCACGATCAGCACGGCCCGCCGCAGTCGGCGCGGGTCGACGTGGTCGCCGGTGGCGGGCGGTTCGCTCGGGTTCATCCTCGGATGGCGGGCTTCCAGTCAGTGGTGCGCGGCGTCAGTGGTAGGCGGCGGGGATCACGGTACGCCGGTCCGGGCGCCGGCCTCGTGTGGTGGAGGGGTCCGGTGACGTGGGAGACGCATCCGGTGACGCCTGACCGGTTCGAGGACTTCGCCGACGTCATCAACCGGTTGAGCGCCGCTAGTGCGGGTGGCGAGCGTCGACCAGGTCCTTGATGATCTCGAAGTCGGCGAGGTCGTAGGTCAGCAGCGGAACCTTCTCGACGTTGGCCGTTGCCGCTATCGCGAGATCGATCTGCCGGCGCCGTGGGTTGCCGCCTCGTCGCGTGACTGCGGCGGCGAGCCGGCCCCATGCCCGGGCCACCTCGACGCTGACGGGCAGCGGGTCGAAGGCCGCCTCGATCGACGCCAAACGGTCCGTGCGGCGGGCCCGCTCGTCGTCGTCCGCGGCTACCAGAACGCCGAAGTGCAACTCGGTGATCGATGCGACGCTGATCGCCGCCTCCACGTCCCCCGGCGCCTCCGCGCCGATGAGCACAGAGGTGTCGAGAACCGCCCTCATCGGGCGAACGGGTCGCTCAGCTCGGCGCCGAGTCGCGTCAGGTCGTCATCCATGTCTCGTGGCGGCGGACCCTGCCAGATCTCGGCGAGCGCGCGTCCGCTGACCCAGCGGCGCCGGTGCGCCGGTCCCAGTTCGGCCACGGGCCGGCCGGCAACGGTAACGGTGAAGGTCTCGCCGGCTTCGACGCGACGCAGCACATCGCCCACCTCGTTGCGCAGCTGCTTCTGTGGGATGGTCGTCACAGCGCGATGGTAGCAGTAGTGCTACTTCCGGTCCGCCAGTCAGAGTGCGCCATCAGGGACTCGAACCCCGAACCCGCTGATTAAGAGTCAGCTGCTCTGCCAATTGAGCTAATGGCGCGCGCCGTAGACTCTAGCAACCCGCCCGAGCCTCGACGAAATCGCCGTCAGGGCTGCTCCCACCAGGCCTCCTCCGGCTCCCCCTCCTCGTCGAGGATGCTCTCGGAGTCCGGGCCGGCCGGTGCGGTGAGATCCAGCAGGAGCGACACCGGGACGCCCTCGGACAGCAGCTCGAGCACCTTCTCGGGGTGACCCTCGGGGGGCGACGGCTCCTCGTCGCTCGGGACGGTCTGCGGTTCGTCCACCGTGCCTCCTCTCCGGCAAGGAGCCGGTTCCGTGGAACCGCCCGGGCGGACGGTGAGCCGGTACATCGGCATGAACCGGACAGAACTTGAGCCCCCCCAGTCTAGGCCTCGTCCCGGGGGATGAGGTGGACCGCGGGTGCCTTGACCGACGCGGTCACCTGCACCCCAGGGCGCAGACCGAGCTCCTCGAGGGCCGGCCGGGTGATGTACGCGGCCAGGGGAAACCCGCAGTCGAGGTCCACCCGGACGAGGCCCCGTTCGGCCACGACGTCGCGGACGACGGCCGGCAGGTGGTTGCGCGGGCTCGTCGTCCGGGACCCACCGGGGGCCTCCAGCGCGACGTCCTCGGCGCGCACGCACACCAGGACGCCGTCCCCCGGCCCGGCGGGGGGGTCGTCGCCGGTGGCGGCGGTGAGCAGCTGCCCGCCGACCGCGACGGTGGTGACGCCGTCCGCGACCCGGCGCACCACACCGGGCAGGACGCTCTCCACGTCCACGACCCGGGCGACGTCCGGGTCGGCGGGCCGGTCGAACACCTCCGCCGGACCACCGACCTGCCGGACCGTCCCGTCGACGACGACGGCGACGCGGTCGCCCAGGGCGAGCGCCTCGGTGCGGTCGTGGGTGACGAGCAGGGTGGGCAGGGACCGGGCGACGAGCAGCCGGCGCAGGTCTGCGCGCAGCACCGCCCTGGTGGGGGCGTCCAGCGCGGACAGCGGCTCGTCGAGCAGGAGCAGCCGCGGGCCCGGCGCGAGTGCGCGCGCCAGCGCCACCCGCTGCGCCTCCCCTCCGGACAGCTCGGTCACCCGTCGTCCGGTGAGGTGCCCGGCGCCGGCGGCCGCGAGCGCCTCGCGGACGACGTCGGCCCGCCGGGGCCGGGGGACGACCCCGGCCAGGCCGTAGCCGACGTTGGCGTCGACGTCGAGGTGGGGGAACAGCGCCGGCTCCTGGGACAGGTAGCCCACTCGCCGCCGGCGGGCGGGGACGAACCGAGTGCCGTCGTCCCAGGTTCGTCCGTCGACGACGACCCGGCCGCCGGCGCGGTCGAGGCCCGCCACCGCGCGCAGCACTGTCGTCTTGCCCGCTCCGGAGGGGCCGAAGAGCACGGTCACGCCGTCCAGCGGCACGTCGAGCCGGACGTCGGCGGTGTGCCGCCTGACGTGCAGGTCCAGGCGGCCGGTCACGGTCGCGGCCACACCGGCACCTGGCCGCGACGTTGCAGGGCGTAGGTCGCGGTGAGGACGAGCAGGGAGAAGGCGAGCAGCAGCAGACTGGTGCGGCCGGCCGTCGCGTAGTCGAACGCCTGGACGGCGTCGTACACGGCGATGGACACCGTCCGGGTCTCCCCGGGGATGTTGCCGCCGACCATGAGGACGACCCCGAACTCCCCGACGGTGTGCGCGAAGGTCAGCACCGCGGCGGTGGCCAGACCGGCGCGGGACAGCGGCAGCACGACTCGCAGGACGGTTGCCGCGGTGCCGCGGCCCAGGACGGCCGAGGTCTCGACGAGCCGGCGGTCCACCCCCGCGAACGAGGCGAGCAGCGGCTGGACGGCGAACGGCAGGCTGTACAGCACGGAGGCCACGAGCAGGCCGGTGAAGCTGAACGCCAGCGGCGTCCCGACGGTCTGCTCCCACCAGCGGCCCAGCGGGGAGCGGCTGCCGAGCGCGACGAGCACGTAGTAGCCGAGCACCGTGGGCGGCAGCACGAGCGGCAGCGCGACGACCGCCTCGACGAGTACGGTCCAGCGGCGGCGGCTGAACGCCAGCCAGGCCGCGAGCGGGACGGCGACAACGAGGAGGATCGCCGTCGTCGCCGTCGCCAGCCGGATGCTCAGCAGGACGGCCTGCCAGTCCACCTCAGCCCTCCCCGGCCTGCGGCGCCGGTCCGAACCCGTACCGGCGCAGGATGTCCTGACCCTCGGCGGAGAGCAGCGCCTCGCGGACGGCGTGGGCGGCCTCGACGTCGCGCGCCCCGGACAGCACGGCACCACCTTGGACCAGCGGGGGGTGGGCGGAGGGGGGCAGCTGCCACCACCGTCCCTGGTCGGCCATCGGCCCGGCGGCGACGAGCGACGCGGCGACGATGCCGGCGTCCGCACCACCGGAGGCGACGAGGTCGAGGGTCTGCGAGACGTTCTCCCCGAGCACGATCCGATCGGCGAGGTCGTCGTCCAGGCCGGCGGCCGTGAGCGCTGCGGCGGCCGCCCGGCCGTACGGGGCGTGCTCCGGGTTCGCCAGCGCGACCCGGCGCACACCCGGGTCGGTGAGGACGTCGAGGCCCTCGTTGGGGTCGATGGGGGAGGCCTGCGGCACCCACAGGACGAGCCGGCCGGTCGCGTAGGTGAAGGTGTCGGCGTCCTTGGCTGCCTCGGCCTCGACGAGTCGGTCGACGTAGCCGGTGTCGGCAGACAGGTAGAGGTCGAACGGGGCTCCGTTGACGATCTGCTGCACGAACTGGCCGGAGGACCCGTACGTCACCGCCACCTCGACGTCCGGGTCGATCTCCTCGAGCACCTCGGGCAGGGCCAGCTGGAGGTCCGAGGCGGCCGCCACCCGGACGACCGCCGGGTCGGCGGGGGAGGACGCGTCGTCGGCGGGTCCGCACCCAACGGCCGCCAGCGCGAGGAGGACGGTCCCGGCCAGGGCGGCCAGCCGTCGCGGCGGCCTCACCGGCGATCGCCCGCCTGGACGACGACGGTGGTCGCCTTGACCACCGCAGTGGCCGGGGTGCCCGCTTCCAGGTGCAGCTCGTCGGCCGCCTCGCGGGTCATCAGCGACACCACCCGGAACGGGCCGGCCTGGATCTCGACCTGGGCCATCACTCCGTCGCGGAGGACCTCGGTGACGATCCCGTCGAACCGGTTGCGTGCGGACTGTCGCCAGGTCCCGTCCGCGTCGTCGTCCCGCTGGCGGCGCACCATCGCGGCGACCTCGGCCCCAGGGACGACCATGCGCCCAGCGTCGTCCCGGCCTGCGGTGAGCCTGCCCTGGTCGATCCAGCGCCGTACCGTGTCGTCGCTGACCCGGAGCAGGGCGGCGACGTCACTGACTCGCAGATTCGTCACATCCGGACTCTAGTCGCCGCAGTCGCGGAGCGGGCACCGGCATCGCGTCCGCAGCTGCGGGTCAGCCGTCGACTGGTGGGGCGGTCGTCGTCGGAGTGGGGTCGAACTGGTCTTCGGTGAATCCCAGGTGCAGGTGGTCCTGGTGCACGGCGTCGGTGAAGTACGGCCGCCGGCCCCGGACGCCGTCGAGGTCCTCCGGGCCGCCGGCCTGGCCGGCGCCGGCCGCGACCGCCGCCTCCATCACCTCGCGCCACGGCGAGTTCTCGTGGTCGATCACCGGGATGCCGTTCAGTGCCCAGAGGTCGACCGCCCGGCCCTTCGTGTGGTTGGACTGCCGGCCGGTCATGAACACGTCCCAGGGATGGCCCGAGCTCAGCACCTGGACGTCGAGTCGCCAGGTCTCCGCGAGGGTCAGCAGCAGCTCGCAGACGAGGTCGTCGACGAGACGCGCCTCGATGTCCCGGCGCGCGGGGTCCGGAAGGATGATGTTGTCGTGGTCGATGACCGCCTGGCCGGCCGCGGTCGGACCGGTCGGCTCGGGTCGCTGCGGCAGCAGCATCTCGGTCACTGTCCACGCGCCGTCCTGCTTGGCGAGCCGGACGTCGACGATGAGACCGCGCTCCTTGGCCTCGCCGTCCTGCGGGACGATCTGTGTGCCGGTGACCATGACGCTGGCCTGACTGCGGTCCGGGAGCATCCCGCCGTACTGCGGGTAGGTGACCCGCAGCGACGACCAGCGCTCGCCCACCAGCGCCGGCGCCAGCGTCGTCGCGGCGGCCCCGGTGATGCCGAGCGCCGCGAGCCGGTCCACCGCGGCCTGCATGCCGGTCTCGCCGTCGCGCCACGTCAACGCGGTCTCCAGGCTGCGCACCGCAGCCGTCTTGCACTCCGGCTCCACCTCCCCCGGGAGCACCGTGTACGGCTGGATGTCGACCGGCGGGACGGCGGTGTCCTCGGGCTCGGGCTCCGGCTCGGGGACGGGCTGACCGGTGGGGGCGGCTGACGGGGTCACCTCGGGGTCCGGCCAGGTGGCCTCGGTCGAACCGGGCTCGCTCTCGCCGCCGACCGTGCCGCAGCCGGCCAGCAGCAGACCGCCGGCAGACAGCTGGAGCAGCCGGCGACGGGAGAGCAGCACTCGGGGCTCGGTGGCGGTGGGGGGCCGTCGGCGGGGAACCGTCATGTCACCAGTGTCCGTCATGAGGCGGTGCGCCCCTGGGGAGGAGCGTCGTCCGACAGTGTCTTGGTGAACAGCAGCACGCGTCGCCCGTCGCGGTTGAGCCGCTCCTCGGTCTGTACCCAGCCGAGTCGCCGGTAGAACTCCGGGGCGTCGCCGTCGGCGTCGGTGACGAGCTCGAGCCGGGTGACTCCGGCCTCGGCGGCGCAGGTCTCGAACTGGGCCAGCAACCGGCGTCCCACTCCCCGGCCGCGGGCCTGCTCGGAGGTCACGATGGCGTGGACGACGGCGACCGGGGCCTGCGAGGCGTCGTCCGCAGTCGTCCCGCCTGGGGCTGCTGCTCGCTGGCGACGTCCGAGGCCCAGTAGCCGGCGGGCGTAGGGGCGTCCGCGGGTGCGCACGAAGTGGGCAGCCAGACGGGGCCGGACGGCGAGCCCGAGGGCCCCCAGCGCCATCAGCGACCACTTGTCCGAGCCGAGCGTGGCACCGACGTACCGACGCTGGTCGGTGGCGGCCAGGATGAACCCGAGGAGCTCGCCGTCGGGATCCGTGACGACGTGGGCGCAGCCGTACGGGTTGTCGATGAACGTGCGGTGCCAACGGCGGACGAACTTGGGACCGAGGTTGAGGAACAGCCCCTGGCCCAGGTGCTGCCGGTGCAGCCGGGCGGTGGCGTGGACGTCACTGCGGCGCAGCGGACGGCAGTCCGGCTCGGTCACGGCGGTCAACGTAACAGCAGCCGGTGCGGGTCCCAGGTACCTGAGCGTGGTGCGCCGGACGGCCTGAGCTGAGCCAGCGTTCACGGGCTGGGCGGCAACGGGAAGCCGTTGTGCACAGGTGAGTTGCCGGGTCTCGCCAGGTCGCGGCTCTGGAAACTACTGTCTGCCGCCATGGGTCGACGGGGAACCACGCTGGCGCTCGCGCTGGGCCTGCTGCTCACGGGGTGCTCGGGGGAGGAGCCGGAGGCGGCTCCGAGTACGCCGAGTAGTCCGAGTACTGGAAGTACTGGCACGGCTGCGCCGTCGTCGAGTGGGACATCTACGACGTCTGCATCGGAGACTGCGGCGGCGACCAGCACGCCTGCTCCGCCGGAGATGCCGCCTGAGGCTCGTGAGCTCACCGCCGCCGGGGCGGAGGCTTTCGCACGCTACTTCTTCGAGGTGCTGGAACACGCCTATGAGACTGGTGACGTTCAACGCCTCGAAGAAGTCGCGACCTCCGAATGTGGTGCTTGCTCAGCAGCGAGGGACGAGATTCGGCGGGCCTACGATCTAGATCAGCGATTCTCAGGCGTGCGGTTTACGGTTCATACTGCGGTGGCGACGGAGCCGGAGACTGCTGGTTCTGTTGTCTCCATGTCCGTAACCGAATCTGCGTCGCAAGTCCTGTCCGCGGATGGTGCCCTTGTCAATAGCAGTGATATGGCTGCTGAGAAGCCCATAGACCTTTTTCTTGTCTTCGAGCAAGATTCGTGGAAGGTGTTCGGCGTGGGTGTTGAGCCGTGAGAAGCAACCAAGCGTTGCGGGTACTGGCGCTGATCCTAGCGTTCGGAATCGTCTCGCCGTCAGCAAGCGCTGAGCCATCGGTCGGATCGTATGGCGACCCGCGATTTTTTGCAGAAGCAGAGAACTCGACTCTTCTGCTTGAAGCCTGGCGTCAGCGAAGCTTCTCGGCATCTACCGACGCTGACAAAGCAGCCCGGGTGTCTGTTCCACAGTACTCTTACACGCACGTCCCTGCTTGTGCCGGGAACACGCCGTCCTTGGAGAACGCTGACGCTGGGTGCGTCGAAGCCGACTTGGCGTGCCCAGACCTTGAAGTCCGTTATTGGCTGTTCCGTCAAGAGCTTGGCGCAGCCGATTCGGAGTGGGGTTTTGTGGGCAGTCGATGCCTGGGGCCCGCCGAAGCCGCCGAGACCGGGCGCGAGTTCCCTGGCTTCACGCAGGCAGATTTCCAGCGGCTCCCGCTACCCGCTGGTCGTCCGGTCATCGAGCCGGGCAACGGCTACACCTTGGTCGGCGTCCCGACGAACGTGTACGCCGACGCGGAGCCGGTCACGCTCGGTACGTCGCTGCTGGGGTTTCCGGTGCAGGTGCGGGCGACGCCGTCGCGCTACGAGTGGGAGTTCGGCGACGGCAGCGGTCACGGGCCGACGTCCGACCCGGGCAGCCCGTACCCGGAGCTGTCCATCACCCACGAGTACGCGGCGGCCGGCGCGTACCCGGTGACGTTGGTGACGTACTACGTGGGGGAGTACTCGGTAGCAGGTGGACCGTGGTTGCCGATCGTGGGCGAGGCGGCTGTGCGCTCGGACCCGGTGACCGTGGAGGCGCTGGCCGGCCGCAACCAGCTCGTGGCCGGCGCCTCCGGTTGAGCCGGTGTAACACCTGCCCACGCGGCCGCGATGTAGTGCTCGGAGCCGGCGGCGTCCCCTCCCCCCCTGAATGGGACGCCGCCGGGTCCTTGGATCTGACGGCCGCGCGCCGCACCCCACCGACGGCCACGCGCCGTCCCCAGCCGACAGCGCTGCACCGCGCGTGCAAGAAGCGACGCACAGCGCGCCTCTCTCTTTCACGTCTCGTCTCGGACGTCGGTGTGGTCGGGGTCACCGGGGTGGGTCCGGCCCGGTGTCGTGGTTCGGTCCAGGTGGTGGGTCGTCGATGGCGAGCTGGCGGGCGAGCCGGTGAGCCTGGTCGATGTGGTCGTGGACGTTGTTACGCAGTGGGGTGCCGTCGGGGTCGATCCACGGGGGCGGGATGAACCATGGGACACCTTCGCGCATCTCGACCCGCCAGGTCTCGCAGTGGATCTCGGTGTGGTGGCGGGGGCAGAGCAGGACGAGGTTGCCGAGCTCGGTGGTCCCGCCGCGTGACCACCACACGATGTGGTGGGCATCGCAGCCGGCTGCAGGGACGTCACAGCCGGGCCAGGCGCAGCCGCGGTCGCGGGCGGTCAGGGCCCGGCGTTGGGCTCGGGTGGCGAGTCGTTGGGGGGAGTGCAGCTCGACGACGGCGCCGTGACGATCCAGGACGACGGTGTGGAGCACCGCGTCGCAGGCGGCGCGCTGCAGCAGGCCCGGGGAGACGGCGCCGGTCTGCTGGCAGCTCGCCAGGCCGGGGTTGCCGGCGTGCGCGGCGGCGAGCTGGTCCACCGTGGTCACGATGAGCAGGTGGGCGGGTTCCCCGCCCCGGGTGCCGGCGGTGTCGGCTGCCTGGGCGATGCGGAAGACGCTGGCGAGCGCGTCGGCCCGCCGTTGCGCCGGTGTCCGGTCGTCGGTGATGCCTGGGAGCGGTTCGGTGCCGTTGACGTGGTGGCCGGGTGCGGCGAAGTGGTCCAGGACGGCCTTGGCGGTAGCGGCGTCCAGCCCCTCGAGCAGGAAGCTGCCGCGCAGGACCCCGGCCCGGCTCAGCGTGTAGTCGCAGAACCGGCGCTCGCGCAGGTGCGGGTCCAGGTGGTCCTCGCTGGCGGGTGCCAGTGCGCCGACGAGGTGCTGGCACACGGTGCCCATCTGGTGGTCGTTCAGGGACGTCGCCGCGTTGGTGAGTGTCTCGTCGATGGCCTGGCGGTGCTGGGCGAGGGCACGGGCCGGGATCTTGTCCACCGCCCGACGCGCCTGGTCCAGGTGGCCCAGCGTCGTCTGCCCGGCCGCCAGGGCGCGGCCGAGCCCGCGCAGCATCCCGTCGTCCGGGTCGGCCAGCCGCGCCCCCTCGACGAGGGAGCGGGCCTGCCCCGCGGTCATCCGCAGCTGGGACTGCAGCCACTGGCGGGTCTCCCGCTCGGGCACGCTGCCGTCGTCCCGGGCGACGCAGGCGCGCACCAGGTGCAGGCGGACGGCGTCCAGGGCGCGGGCCAGCTCCTCGGCCGCGCCCAGGGCGTCCCGGACCTCGACCTGGGACAGCGACCACGGGCGGGTCGACAGCACGGCCGCGACCCCTTCGGCGATGAGCGCGAGCCCGCGCTCCACCTCGTGCACCCCGCCACCCGGAGTCCGCGCCGTCACCATGAGAGGAACATACGTTCGACCACCGACAACCGGGTCGAGCAGGCGGCGACGTGCCATGGCCCCCGGATCGAGGCCGGGTCTACGGCTTACGTGGGGTGAGTGACGGGACTTGAACCCGCGACATCCTGGACCACAACCAGGTGCTCTACCAGCTGAGCTACACCCACCACGGCCGACGTCCTGGACCTGGCCCGGCGTCGGCGGCGCCCCGTCAGCATACCGGTCCGGCGGCTGGTCACTGCCCCGCGGCAGCCAGACGCTGGGCGACGGCGCGCGCGGTGTCGCTGTCCGGGCCGGGCGGGGGGACGAACACCGTCTCCCGGTAGTACCGCAGCTCGGTGATGCTCTCCCGGATGTCCGCGAGCGCCCGGTGGCCGCCCGCCTTGACCGGGGCGGCGAAGTAGGCCCTGGGGTACCAGCGGCGGGCCAGCTCCTTGACCGACGACACGTCGATCATCCGGTAGTGCAGGTGGGCGTCCAGATCGGGCAGGTCGCGGGCGATGAACGCTCGGTCGGTGGCGATCGAGTTGCCGGCCAGTGGCGCCCTCCCAGGCTCGGGGCACCAGGTGCGGACGTAGTCCAGCACCCGGGTCTGCGCCTCCTCGAGCGTGACGCCGGCGGCGAGCTCGTCGAGCAGGCCTGAGGTGGTGTGCATCTGGCGCACGACGTCGTTCATCTGCTCGACCGCGGCGTCCGGTGGGCGGATGACGAGGTCCATGCCCTCGTCGAGGACGGTGAGCTCGGAGTCGGTGATGAGGACGGCGACCTCGACCAGGGCGTCGGCCAGCAGGTCGAGCCCCGTCATCTCGCAGTCGATCCAGACGATGCGGTCAGCGTTGGCGGCGGGCACGGGCGCTCACTCTACGCAGCCGGGACAAACCCCACACGAGAGCGAACGCGAGTGCGGTCAACGCGCCGACGGCCAGTGCCGTCGACCAGCCCACCCCCACGAGCAGCAACGTGATCACGGTCAGCGGGACGACGAACGCCCCCCAGGCGGCGAGATCGTTCCCCGCCGGCGTCCCCGGGGGGTCCTCCGCCGGTGCCGCGTGCCGCCCCACGCCTGGCAGCGTAGAAGCCGGTCCCCTCCAGGGGTGGGACGTCGCTACCCTCCCGGCCATGTCGTCGACGCCGCCCGGCGCCACCCAGCCGTACCGCCCGCCGGTGCCGCAGCACCCGGTCGTGCCGTGGCGGGTCCGGTTGGCGCGCTGGGCGGCCGTCGTCGCCGTCGTCGTCCTGCTCGGACTCGCCGGCCTGCTCACCGTCCTGGCGGTCAGCACCGCGACCGGCCCTCAGGGGCTCGTCGTCGGTCTCGTGCTCGCCGTCCTGCCCGTCGTCCCGGTCGTCGCGGTGTTCCTCTGGCTGGACCGCTACGAGGCCGAGCCGCCCGAGCTGCTGGTGGTCGCGTTCGGCTGGGGAGCGGCTGTCGCCACGCTCGTCGCCCTCGTGCTCAACACCGCCTCCATGGAGGTGATCGCCGCCGCCGGCGGAGACCCCACGTGGGCGGCGGTGCTCGTCGCTCCGTTCGTCGAGGAGGGCGCCAAGGGCCTCGGGGTGCTCGCGGTGTGGCTGCTGCGCCGGCGAGAGTTCGACGGCGTCGTCGACGGCATCGTCTACGCCGGCCTGGTCGGCATCGGCTTCGCCTTCATCGAGAACGTCCTGTACCTGGGGACGGCGTTCGTCGAGGGCGGCGCCAGCGGGGCCGCCACCGTCTTCGTCGTCCGGGCAGTGTTCTCCCCGTTCGCGCACCCGCTGTTCACGATGGCGATCGGCGTGGGAGTCGGGCTCGCCACCCGGCGGGGGGGTGCCTGGTGGCTCACCGTCCCACTCGGCTGGGTCGTCGCCGTCGTGCTGCACGGCCTGTGGAACCTCGCCGCGATCAGCTCGCTGTCCGGGTTCGTCGTCGGCTACGTCCTCGTCCAGGTGCCGCTGTTCGGGGCCGCGATTCTCCTGGCCGTGCTGGCCCGCCGCCGCGAGGGTCGGCTCGTCGCCCGGCACCTCGGCGTCTACGCGGCGACCGGCTGGCTGACCCCGGGAGAGGTGCGGATGCTGGCCTCGCTCCCGGAACGGGCGGCGGCGCGGTCCTGGGCGCACCGCACCCTGGGGGAGGACGCGCGGGTCGCCATGCGGGACTTCCAGGAGCTGGCCACCGAGCTGGCCTTCCTGCGCGAGCGGGTCGCGCACGGCACCGCCCCCGCGGACGCCGCCGAGACCGAGCGGCGGATCCTGCACACCCTCTGGCACACCCGGACCCGGTTCCTGCCGCAGCGGGTCACCCGCTGACAGACTGGGGTCTGCCCAGGCCCGTTGGTGGCGTGAGCCTGCCGAGCAGTTGACCCGGCCCACGCTGCGGCCGTTGCGTGGTGCGGGGCGGCTACGGTACCCGCCATGGGTACCTCGCGGGTGGGGATCGTGACGGAGAGTGTCGCGACGGTCCCAGCGGCCGACGTGCAGCGCCTCGGCATCGAGGTGGTGCCCTTGCCGGTCCGGTTCGGTACCGAGGAGTTCCTCGACGGAGCCGACCTGTCCGCCGAGGACTTCTACCGCCGCATGGTCGCTGACGAGGTGGTGCCGACCACGTCGGCGCCGTCGCCCGATGCCTACGAGCAGGCGTGCCGTCGTGCCCTCGCCGCTGGGGCCGACGAGCTCATCGTGCTCACGCTCGCGGCCAGTCTGTCAGCGGCGCACGAGGCGGCCGTGGCAGGTACCGCCGACCTCGAGGTGCCGGTGCACGTCATCGACACCGGCACCGCGGCGGCGGCGGAGGGCATCCTGGTGCGCTACTGCGCGGAGCTCGTCGCCTCCGGGGCACCGGCGGCCGAGGCAGTCGCCGCGGTGGAGCAGATCAGAGACCGTGTGGTGCTGTACGCGGTGATCCCTACGTTGACCTACCTGCGCCGGGGCGGCCGGGTGGGACGGTTGCGAGGCTTCGCCGGGGACCGGCTGGGCATCAGGCCGTTGGTCTGTCTGCGCGGAGGAGAGGTCGGCGGGAGCGGCGTCGTACGGCGGATGGACGCCGGGTTCGACCGGATGGTCGAGCTGGTACGACGCGCCGGCCAGGGAGCCGCAGGCCTCGAGGTCGTCGTCACCCACGCCAACGCCCCGGAGGATGCGGCCACCCTGGCGGCCCGCTTCGACGGGGTGGGGCTGCGCCGGCCGGTCGACGTGGTGCCGTTCACTCCGGTGATGGGCGCGCACACCGGTCCTGGTGCCGTGGGGCTCGCCTACGGCGCGTTCCCCGCCCAGGCACCTCTCCCGCCCGTGGCGCGATGACCGCGATCTCCGGCGCGGTCGTCGCAGCCGCACTCTCGACGTACCGCACGCTGCTCGCCACGTACCGCGGGCGTCTCGACGAGCTGAACGTCTTCCCGGTGCCTGACGGGGACACCGGCTCGAACCTGCTGAGCACGGTGGCTGATCTCGCCGCGATCGACGTCTCCTCCAGTGACGGCGACCTCGACGCGCTGGCATCCCGGCTCGGCGCGGCGGCGGTCCGTGGCGCTCGGGGGAACTCCGGCATTGTCCTGGCCGAGGCCCTGCGTGGGTTCACCGGTGCGCTCTCCCCCCAGCGGCACGGCGACGGCGTCGCGGCCGCGCTGCGTGAGGCGGCCCGCATGGCACGGGAGGCCGTCAGCGACCCGGTCGAGGGCACCATCCTCACCGTCGCCGATGACGCGGCGCGTGCCGCCACCGAGCGCGCCGCGGCGGGCGGCAGCGAGCTGGACGTGGCCCGCGCAGCGGCCGACGAGGCGTGGCAGTCGCTGGCTCGCACGCCGACCCTGCTGCCGGCCCTCGACGAAGCCGGCGTGGTCGATGCTGGAGGGGCGGGTTACGCGCTGTGGCTCGATGCGCTGGTGGCCGCCCTCGGCGGAGAGCTGCCCCACCGTGCGCCGCCGCCTCCCAAGTCGTCGGCGCCGGCCGGTGCGGCCGCGAGCCCCCCACGGCGTCATGAGGACGTGGCCGGGCCGCGCTACGAGCTCGTGGTGGTTCTGGACGCCGAGACCCCCGCCGTGGAGGAGCTTCGCCGGCTCTGGGCGGGACGGGGCGACTCGCTGGTCGTGGTCGGCGACGCCGGTCGGTGGCGTGCCCACCTGCACACCGACGACCCCGAAGCGGCGCGTGCTCTCGCCGAGGACCTCGGCACGATCCGCGACGTCGAGGTCACGGATCTGCACGGGCAGGTGGCGGCCCGACGCTCCTCGCACCGCCACGCGGCGACCGCGACCACGGCAGCGGTTGCGGTGGCAGCCACCGATCAGCTCGCCCACCTCTTCGAGATGCTGGGTGCCAGCGCGGTCGTCGCCGGGGGGCGCGGCGCACGACCCTCGGGCGGGGAGATCATCGACGCGGTCGACCGGACCGGGGCCGAGGAGGTCGTCGTCCTGCCCGACGACGGTCCCACGATCGGCGTGGCGCGCCGAGCGGTGCTCGAGGCCCGACGCCCTGCCGTGGTGGTCCCTGCCGCCTCGATGGTGGAAGGCCTGGCAGCGATGCGTTCGTTCGACGCCGGGCGCCGGGCCGCGGAGGTGGCGGAGCGGATGAGCGAGGTCATCGGCCGCGTCTACTGGGCGGAGGTCCTGCCCGTCATCCGGTCATCGTCGGTCGACGGCCACGACGTGGTACCCGGCGACTGGGTGGCACGAGGTCACCGCCCGCCCTTCGCCCTCGCCGCACGTGATCCGCTGGACGCTGCTGTCCTCGCGATCGACGAGCTCGTGGAGTCCATCGACGGGGGGACCGGCGACCTCCTCGAGAGCGTCGCCGTGTTGCGCGGGTCATTGGGCGAGCGGCACGATGTTGAGGCGTTGCGCGACCATGTCCAGAGCCTGTTCCCCTCCGTCGTCGTGGAGACCCATGACACCGCAGAGCGAGACGTCGCGTACTCCGTCGCTGCTCGACGCCGTCCCTGACCTCGGCCCGGGATGGCGCCGCGAGGTTCTCCACACCGCCGACCGTCTTCGCCTTGCCGCGTACGTGCGCCAGCCGGCCGGAGCACCACGTGCCGCCGTGGTGCTCGTGCACGGCTTCACCGCCACCGGGCAGCATCCGGAGGTCCTTGCCCAGGCTGACGTCCTGGCCGACGAGGGATTCGCGGTGGTCACCTACGACGGGCGGGGCCACGGCGCCTCGGAGGGCTGGTGCACGATGGGTGACGACGAGCGCCACGACGTGGCCGCCGCCGTCGCCCTGGCTCGGTTGCAGCATCCCCAAGTGGTCCTGGTCGGCGCGTCGATGGGTGCCGTCGCGGCGCTCCGGTACGCCGCCTCGGACGGGGCCGACGACGCCGTCCGCGGTGTCGTGGCGGTGAGCGCCCCCGCCCAGTGGCGGCTGCCGTTCACGGTGATCGGGGCGCTCAGCGCCCTGCAGGTCCGCACCCGGGTGGGGCGCTGGTTCCTCGCCCGCCACGCCTCAGTGCGGGTCTCCCCGCACTGGGCCTCGCCGGAGCCGCCCCATGTGCTGGTGTCGCGGCTCACGATGCCGGTCACGGTGCTGCACGGCATGCTCGACCACGTCATGCGTCCGAGAGCCGCTCGTCTGCTGTACGCGGCGGCTGGTGAGCCCCGCCAGCTGGTCCTCGTCGACCGGATGGGCCACGCCTTCGACCCTCAGGCCCGCACCGCGATCTCCGCCGCTGTGCGCTGGACGCTCGCGGCGGCTGCGACACCGGTGTGAGCGACCGGTCTGCGGGTCGTCACGACCACCGGTCCCGACGTGGCTGAGGCTGTAGCGGGGCCGGGGTCGCCGCTGCTGGGGCGTAACGACTACACGAGGCTGTTGGCCGGCCAGGCCGTCTCGGGTCTCGGGGACTGGATGGCGACCACGGCGTTCATGGCGCTGGCACTCGACCTGACCGGATCGACGACCGCCGTCGCCGGCGTCCTGGCCGTACGGCTACTGCCCGGCATCGTGGCCGGTCCGATCGCAGCGAGGGTCAGCTCGCGCTGGGCGGCCCGTCGCACGATGCTCGCCATGGACCTGCTGCGCGCCGGCGTGGTGGCGGCCATCCCGTTCGTCGGCACGCTGGGGTGGCTCTACGCCCTGGCGTTCGCGCTCGAGGTGGCCAGCCTGGTGTTCCTGCCGGCCCGCGACGCGTCCGTGCCCTACATCGTGCAGGAACACCACCTCCCTGCGGCCAACGGGCTGATCCTGGGGTCCTCCTACGCCATGATCCCGCTGGGTGCCGCCGCATTCTCCGCAGTCACCGCATTCGGCGGGGACTCGGTCCCGCTGGCAGACAGCTACTCGCTGGTGTTCTGGGTCGACGCCGCCACGTTCCTGGTGTCCTTCCTCCTCGTGTCCCAGATCAGGCATCTGCCGGACAGACGGCCCGCAGCCGAGGAGGAACCCCGGACGCGCCTGCGCGACGCCCTGGACATCGGCATCGTGCCCGCCGTGCTCCCCGCCGCCGTCGGGGCGTCCCTCGGCCTCGGTGCCCTGTTCTCGGTGGGCATCGTGCTGGTGCAGGACGTGCTCGGAGCGAGCCAGGCGGCGTTCGGCCTGCTCATTGCTGCTTTCGGCGTGGGGGCCGTCCTGGGCGTGCTGGTGGTCCAGACACGAGGCGGTTCACCGCAGCTCCGCTGGGCGCGCGACGGGATCGCCGTCGCCGGACTGAGCATCATCGCCATCAGCGTCCTGCCGAGTCTGCCGCTGGCCTACCTGGCGGCCCTCGTCCTCGGCGGCAGTGTCGCCTACGGCCTGGTGGGCGGCATCAGCTTCCTGCAGTCGGCCTTGGAGGGCGACGACCGGGTCCTCGCCTTCACGGTGTTCCACGTCGCGATCCGCCTCTCCCTCGGGGTGGCGGCTCTCGCCACCGGCGCCGCCGCCGACGTCGTCCCGGACGTCGAGGTGGCCGGGGTGGGCACGGTCGCGTCAGCCCGGTTGGTGCTCGCCGGTGCCGGTACCGTCGTCGTGGCCGCCACCGCCCGGGTCGCGGTCGGCGTCCGCACCGCCCGTGGTGGCCACGGACCCACCGGGGACCACCGGCGGTGACCCGCTGGCTCTCGGTGGGTGCTCGTCCGCGTCGAACAAGAGGCGGCTCACCAGCACCCGCCCACGAGACGTCCCCGGGGGCGGCGCGTTACCGGTGAGGCGCTTGGCGAGCATGGGCACCAGCACTGCCACCCCCGCCGCCACCCCGTTCAGGCCATGGGTCAGCGCCAGGACCGGTACCAGCGCGAGATCCGCGAGGAACGCACCGAGACCCGTCTCGCGCGCCAGCCGGCCGGCGGCGAGCCGACCGCCAGCACCACCGCCCCCGGCCACGCCAGCACCGCGAGGGCGCCCATCGCGGGCGAGATCCCCCGCCCGCCGGCCCCGCGCAGGAAGACCGACCAGCAGTGCCCGCACACCGCGGCGCCCCCCGCCAGCGCACCGAGCCCTGGACGGCCGTCCGCGAGCGCCGCGGCCAGAGCGCCCTTGGCGACGTCGAGTCCGCCGGCTACCGCCAACGGTCCGAAGCCGGCCACCCGGTACAGCCCGGTCCCCGACACCGTGCCCGTCCCTACCGTGCGGAGGTCGACGTGGCGCAGACCCCGAGCGAACAGGTTCGAGAACGGGACGGCACCGATCAGGTACGCGGTCACCACCACGACTACCGCCACGCCTCACCGCCGTTCGCTCACCGAGCAGGTCACGACCGGAGCGGTGGTCACACGGCCACCGCAGCCAGCACGCTACCGAAGCCTTCGGAGCTCTCAGCCGCCCTCGCGGAGGTCAGGACGACGGTCGCCGGGCCGACGCCGGGCGCTGCAGGTCGGCGCGGTGCCCCCGAGAGGACTCGAACCTCCGACCGGCGGATTAGAAGTCCGCTGCTCTGTCCAGCTGAGCTACGAGGGCGTACAGGTTCACGGTACCGCCGACCCCGGCGCGCCGATTGGTGAAGATCAGTGCCGGTGGAGAGGATGGGCGCCGTGAGCGGCGGTGACGGTGCGGGCGGTCCGGACGTGCTGCTCGCCGCCCTCGAGCGCCTCCGCGACGACGTGGAGGCCCTCGACCTGCCCCTCGAGGTGCCCGACGTCGCACGGGCACGCACCGACCGCGCCCGGATGCTCCACCAGCTCGAGGACTACCTGCTCCCGCGGCTGCGGGAGATCGAGGCCCCGCTGCTGACCGTCGTCGGCGGATCAACCGGCGCCGGCAAGTCGACGCTGGTCAACTCCGTCGTGGGACGTGAGGTCAGCCGGTCCGGCGTCCTGCGCCCGACCACCCGCTCCCCGGTGCTCGTCCACCACCCTGACGACGCCGGCTGGTTCATGGCCTCCCGCGTGCTGCCCTCCCTCGCCCGGCTCACCGGCGACGAGGCCGAGCCGGACCGCTCCGGGACGACGCGGATCTCCGGCATGCGGCTCGTCCCCTCCGAGTCGTTGCCGGCGGGCCTCGCCCTGCTCGACGCCCCGGACATCGACTCCGTCGTCGAGACGAACCGGGAGCTCGCCGCTCAGCTGCTCGGCGCCGCCGACCTGTGGCTGTTCGTCACCACCGCTGCCCGCTACGCCGACGCCGTCCCGTGGGACCTGCTGCGCACCGCCGCCGAGCGCGGGACCAGCGTGGCCGTCGTCCTGAACCGCGTCCCGCCCGGGGCGATGAACGAGGTGCGCACCGACCTCGCGCAGATGCTCCGGGACGGCGGGCTCGCCACCGCGCCGGTGTTCACCGTGCCGGAGACCACGACGACCGGCGGCCTGCTCCCCGACGCCGTGATCGCTCCGCTTCGGACCTGGCTCACCGGACTGGCCGCTGACGCGCGGTCCCGGCAGGTCGTCGTCCGGCGGACCCTCGGCGGAGCCCTGGACTCGCTCGCGACCCGGGTGCCCGCCCTCGCGGAGGACGCCGACCGGCAGGCGACCGAGGACGCCGCGCTGCGCAAGGACCTGCGCAGCGCGTACGCCGAGGCCGACCGCGAGCTGGAGAGGGCGCTGTCCGACGGCACCCTGCTGCGCGGGGAGGTGCTCGCCCGCTGGCAGGAGTTCGTCGGCACCGGGGAGTTCTTCCGCGGACTGGAGTCGGCGGTCGGCCGCTTCCGCGACCGGGTCGTCGCCGTCGTCCGCGGCCGGCCCTCGCCCGCCGAACCGCTCGGCCGTGCCCTGCAGTCCGGGGTGCACTCCCTCGTGCGGGCCCAGGCCGAGGAGGCCGCCGAGCGCGCCGCCCTGCGCTGGCGGGCCCGCCCGGCCGGGACCGCCCTGCTCGCGACCGCCTCCACCGAGCGCGACATCACCCGCGTGCCCGCCGACGTCGACGAGCGGATCGAGCGCGCCGTCCGGGACTGGCAGCGGTTCGTCCTCGACCTGGTCCGACACGAGGGACAGGGGCGACGCACCCGGGCCCGGGTGCTCTCGGTCGGCGTCAACGCCCTCGCCGTCGTCCTCATGCTCGTCGTGTTCGCCGGCACCGGCGGCCTCACCGGCGGCGAGGTCGCCATCGCCGGCGGGAGCGCGGCACTCGCCCAGCGCCTGCTCGAGGCGATCTTCGGCGACCAGGCGGTGCGCACTCTGGCCGCGACTGCCCGCCGCGACCTGTTGGCCCGGGTCGACGCGCTGCTCGACGCCGAGCGCTCGCGCCTCGAGCGACTCCTGGACGCCGCTGGGGTCGACCCGGCGGCCGGCGACCGGCTGCGTGCCGACGGCAAGGCCGTCCAGGAGGCCCGCTCGTGAGGCAGGACAAGGGTCGGGTCGTGGACCTGGCCGGGTGCGCGGACGCCGTCCGGACCGCCGTCGACGTCGGCGGCGACCGCCTCGACCCGCGGGCGGTCGCCCGGGCGGAGGAGGTGCTCGCCCGCGCCGACCAGCGGATCCGGCTCGGGGTCGAGGAGACCGTCGTCGCGCTCGCCGGCGCCACCGGCAGTGGAAAGTCCAGCCTGTTCAACGCGCTCGCCGGTCTCGACATCGCCGCCGTCGGGGCTCGGCGCCCCACTACCGCCAGTCCCGCCGCCTGCGTGTGGGGTGACGGCGCCGACGAGCTCCTCGACTGGCTCGACGTCCCCCGCCGGCACCGCACCAGCCGGGAGAGCGAGCTGGACGCCGAGGACCAGTCCGACCTGCACGGGCTCGTCCTGCTCGACCTGCCCGACCACGACTCCACCCAGGTGGACCACCGGCTCGAGGTCGACCGCCTCGTCGGCCTCGTCGACCTCCTGGTCTGGGTCGTCGACCCGCAGAAGTACGCCGACGACGTCCTCCACCAGCGGTACCTGCGCCGGCTGACCGGCCACCAGGGCGTCATGATCGTCGTCCTCAACCAGATCGACCGCCTGGCGCCGGACGAGGTGGAGACGATCCGGCTCGACCTGGAGCGGCTGCTGGTCGCCGACGGACTTCCCGACGTCCGGGTCGTCGCGACGTCCGCACTCACCGGTGAGGGTGTCCCTGAGCTGCGCCGCCTCGTCGTCGAGGCGGTCCGGGCCCGCGACGCCGCGGTGCGCCGGCTGGCAGCAGACCTCGACCAGGTGGCGGCCGCACTCGCCGACGGCGTCGCCGCCACGGAGCCGGACCCCGAGCGTCTCCAGGGCAGTGACGGGCTCGTCACGGCGCTGGCGGCCGCGGCCGGGGTGCCGGCCGTCCTGGACGCCGTGGAGGCCGACTACCGTCGCGGCGTCCACGGCTCGGTCGGCTGGCCGTTCACCCGCTGGGCCCGCAGCTTCCGTCCGGACCCGCTGCGCCGGCTCCGGCTCGGCCAGACCGGGGAGGACCTGCACCGGTTGACCGCGTCCTCCCTGCCGGAGCCGACGCCCGCGCAGCGCGCGGACGTGGAGCTGGCTGCCCGGCGGGTCGCCGAGCGCGCAGGCGACGGGCTCCCGCCCCGGTGGGCGGACGCCGTCCGGGAGGCGACCGTCCCCGTCGGCGAGGACCTGGCCGACGCCCTCGACCAGGCGGTGACCGGCGTCGAGCTCGACCGGCGCCGGCCGCTGTGGTGGCGGGTGGTCGGTGCCGTGCAGCTGCTGCTGGCGATCGCCGCCGTGGTCGGCGGACTGTGGCTGGTCGCCCTTGCCGTCGTCGGGTACCTGCAGCTTCCCGAGCCGCCCATGGTGCGTGTCGGTGAGGTTCCCCTGCCCACCGTGCTGCTTCTGGGAGGCCTTGCCCTTGGACTCCTTCTCGCCCTCGTCGGGGGCTGGTTCGGACGACGGGGCGCGCGTCGTCGTCGCCGTCGTGCCGAGGCGAGACTGCGCGAGGCGGTCGTCGGTGTGGCACGTGAGCGGGTGCTGGAGCCGGTCGCTGCAGTGCTGCGCGACCACCGGACGGTGCGCCGGTCGCTGCGTCGCGGCGACTGACCGCCGGACCTGTCCCGCACACCCCGCCCCGGACCGCCGTCCGTCCACAACCGGGGGCAGCGGACGACGCGGCGTCGGCGCGCCGGCGCAGCCTGTGTCCCGGACCCGCAGGGTGCGGGGGCGAGGAGGACGCAACGTGCTGGACAACACCGTGGTCATCGTGGGCAACCTCGGGGCGAACCCGGAGTACCGCAGGCTCGACAACGGGATCGAGGTGGCCAACTTCCGGGTCGGGTCGACGCGGCGCCGGTACGACCGGGCCACCGGCCAGTGGGTGGACGGGCCGACGAGCTGGTGGCGGGTCACCTGCTGGCGAGGTCTGGCCGCGAACGTCGCGCACTCGTTGCGTCGCGGCGAGCGGGTGGTCGTGGTCGGCCGACCTCAGGTCGTCCCGTGGGAGACCGAGGACGGGCGCTCGGGCACCTCCGTGGAGGTGGAGGCCCAGGCGGTCGGCCACGACCTGGCCTGGGGCACCTCGACCTTCGAGCGGGTGGTCCGCAGCGAGCGCCTGGACCTGCCCGGGGGCCGGGACCCGGAGACCGGGCTGCGGGTGTCGGCCGACGGCGAGATCCTCGACGACCGCACCGAGGACGGTACCGAGGACGGCGCCGAGGACGGCGCCGGCAGCGGGCTGCGCTCCTCCGGTGGACGGGAGGCCGGGGAGGCCGTCCGGGTGTGAGCGCGAGGCGGTCGGGGTGTGCCGCCGGGGCGTCGGCGCGGACGGGGCACCCCGACCCGGCCACTAGCCTGAAGGCATGGCGGAGTTCATCTACACGATGTACAAGGCGCGCAAGGCCCACGGCGACAAGGTGATCCTTGACGACGTCACGATGTCGTTCTACCCCGGCGCCAAGATCGGCATGGTCGGGCCGAACGGCGCCGGGAAGTCGACGATCCTCAAGATCATGGCGGGGATGGACCAGCCGTCGAACGGTGAGGCCAGGCTGTCGCCCGGGTACAGCGTGGGGATCCTCGAGCAGGAACCGCCGCTCAACGAGGACAAGACCGTGCTCGGCAACGTCGAGGAGGGCGTCGGGGAGATCAAGGCCAAGCTGGACCGGTTCAACGAGATCTCGCAGCTCATGACCGAGCCGGACGCCGACTACGACTCCCTGCTCGCCGAGATGGGAGAGCTGCAGGAGGCGCTCGACCACGCCGACGCGTGGGACCTGGACTCCCAGCTCGAGCAGGCGATGGACGCACTGCGCTGCCCGCCGCCGGACGCCGACGTCACGGTCCTGTCCGGTGGCGAGCGGCGCCGCGTGGCCCTGTGCAAGCTGCTGCTCAGCAAGCCCGACCTGCTGCTGCTCGACGAGCCGACCAACCACCTGGACGCCGAGAGCGTGACCTGGCTCGAGCAGCACCTCGCCGGGTACCCCGGCGCAGTCATCGCCGTCACCCACGACCGGTACTTCCTCGACAACGTCGCACAGTGGATCGCTGAGGTCGACCGCGGCCGGCTCTACCCGTACGAGGGCAACTACTCCACCTACCTGGAGAAGAAGAGGGAACGACTCCAGGTGCAGGGCAAGAAGGACGCCAAGCTCGCCAAGCGCCTCGCCAGCGAGCTGGAGTGGGTGCGCCAGAACGCCAAGGGCCGGCAGGCCAAGTCCAAGGCCCGCCTCCAGCGCTACGAGGAGATGGCGGCCGAGGCGGAGCGGACCCGCAAGCTCGACTTCGAGGAGATCCAGATCCCGCCGGGGCCGCGGCTCGGCAGCCTGGTGATCGAGGTGCAGGACCTGCGCAAGGGCTTCGGCGACCGGGTGCTCATCGACGGCCTGTCGTTCTCGTTGCCCCGCAACGGCATCGTCGGCGTCATCGGCCCCAACGGCGTCGGCAAGACGACTCTGTTCAAGACCATCGTCGGCCTCGAGGAGCCTGACGCCGGCACCGTGCGGATCGGCGACACCGTCAAGATCTCCTACGTCGACCAGAGCCGTGCTGGCCTCGACCCGCGCAAGACGCTCTGGGAGGTGGTTTCCGACGGCCTCGACTACATCAAGGTCGGGAACGTCGAGATCCCCTCTCGCGCCTACGTCTCCCAGTTCGGGTTCAAGGGTCCGGACCAGCAGAAGCCGGCCGGCGTCCTGTCCGGCGGCGAGCGCAACCGGCTCAACCTCGCGCTGACGCTCAAGGAGGGCGGGAACCTCCTGCTCCTGGACGAGCCGACCAACGACCTCGACATCGAGACCCTCGGTTCGCTGGAGAACGCGCTGCTGGAGTTCCCCGGCTGCGCCGTCGTGATCTCCCACGACCGGTGGTTCCTCGACCGGGTGGCCACCCACATCCTCGCCTGGGAGGGCACAGAGCAGAACCCCGGTTCGTGGTACTGGTTCGAGGGCAACTTCCAGGCCTACGAGGAGAACAAGGTCGAGCGGCTGGGGCCCGATGCGGCGCGCCCGCACCGGGTGACGTACCGCAAGCTGACGCGCGACTGAGGGGCCCATCTGCCACGCTGCCGCCGTGAACGTGCTGCAGCGCCTGCAGGAGCGCTTCTGGTTCGTGCCCACCGTCCTCTCCCTCGCGGCGTTCGTGCTCGCCCAGGGGCTGGTGGCTCTCGACCGCGTCCTCGAGGACGCCGTCATCCCCTCGTGGCTCGGCGTCCTGCTGTTTCGGGTGGGGGAGAACGGCAGCCGGGACATCCTCGGTGCGGTAGCGAGCTCCAGCCTGGCGGTCGCCGGGACGACGTTCTCCATCACGATGGCCGTGCTCGCGCTCACCTCGTCGAGCTACGGCCCACGTCTGGTGCGCAACTTCATGGCCGACCGGGGCAACCAGGTCGTGCTGGGGGTTTTCGTCGCGACGTTCCTCTACAGCCTGCTCGTGCTCCGCTCGATCCGGGTCATCGGGGACCCTGGCGACCAGGAGGCCGAGGTGTTCGTGCCGCACCTGGCCGTGAACGGGGCCGTGCTGCTCGCCGTTCTCAACGTCGGGGTGCTCGTCTACTTCATCCACCACATCAGCGACTCCATCCAGATCGCCACCCTGGCCCGGCAGGTTCGCACCGACCTGCGCAGCACCGTCGAGCGGCTCTACCCGACCGGGATCGGGCACGACCAGCGCGTCCTCGACGGTGCCGACGCCGAGGCAGACCTGCCGGACCGTCTCGACGAGGAGGGCGCACCGGTCACCGCCGGGCGGCCGGGGTACGTCCAGTCGGTTCGGGAAGAGGCCCTTCTCGCCGCGGCCTGCGAGCACGACGTCCTCATTGCGTTGCGGACCGAGCCCGGCCGGTACGTCCTGGACGACACCCCGCTCGCCATCGTGTACCCGCCGCAGCGGCACGGCGTGGACCTGCAAGCCGCGGTGCGCTCGGCTGTCGTCGTCGCCGATGCTCGCAGCCCCTACCAGGACGTCGCGTTCGCCGTCCAGCAGCTGACCGAGATGGCGGTGCGGGCGTTGTCTCCCGGCACGAACGATCCGTTCACCGCCGTGAACGCCCTCGACGACCTCGCCGCCGGACTGACACTGCTGGCGGCGAGGGAGCTGCCCTCCGCCGCCCGGTACGACGACGACGGCGTGCTGCGGGTGCACGCGCCGCGCTCGTCGGTGGTGGACCTGGTCAGCACTGTGCTCGACAACATGCGGTGGTACGCGGCGGACGCGCCGGCGGTCATGCACGCGGCGCTCCAGCTGGTGGAGCGGCTGGCGGGGCACGCCCGTCACCGTGAGCTGCGGGCCCGGTTGCTGACCCAGGTCGGCCTGCTGCGCGAGGCGTTCGAACGGGCCGGTCACCAGGAGCACGACGTGAGGGTGTTCGCCGACCACGCCGACCGGGTGACCCGAGTCATCACTGCCGCCAGCCAGACGTCCCTTGGCCCTGGCCGGCCGACACGCCCCTCTTCGTGATCAGTCAGAACCCTCTTCGTGACCAGTCGAAACCCCTCTTCGTGACCAGTCGAAAACCCTCTTCGTGATCATGCAATCCCGCCACCCACGTTGCGCGTGATCCGCCCAGCCCCCGTCCGTGATCATGCAATCCCGCCACCCACGTTGCGCGTGATCCGCCCAGCCCCCCGTCCGTGATCATGCAATCCCGCCACCCACTTGCTCGCCGTCCGGCTCACAGAATGCTGGGTTGGTGGCGCGACACGCCGGCCAAGCCGTGCCGAGCGCAGCATTCTCTGGTCGGGACGCCTGACCCGACGTGGGCTGCCATGGCCACCAGCGGTGATCAGGGGTCCACGCAGTTCGTCACCCCGGCTGCCACCGTTCGCCCGCGGACCGCTGCGTTCACGACGCGCCGCATCAAGGCGCCTACCCACTCCATGTCGTGCGGCGTCTCGCGGTGTCTTGCGGCGGTGGCTCGGGACGGATCAGAAGGGGCCCCGGGACGCCGCGACGACTGCCATCGTCCGACGCGGCCTTGCAAAGGTCGCGAGAGGTTCAGGTCATCTCGTCACTCGAACGGGGTGGCGGGATTGCATGATCACGGGTGGGGCGCGTGGGGTGGCGGGATTGCATGATCACGGGTGGGGCGTGCGGGGTGGCGGGATTGCATGATCACGACGGGGGTTCGAGTGGTCACCGGGGGACGCGGATCATGCCCTCCTGGGCGATCGAGGCGACGAGGACGCCGTCGGTGTCGAACACCCTGGCGATCCCGAGCCCGCGGGCCCCGGACGCCGAGGGCGTGCCCTGGACGAACAGCAGCCACTCGTCGGCGCGCACCGGCCGGTGCCACCACATCGCGTGGTCCAGGCTGGCCATCCGCAGTCCCGGCTGGGTCCAGGCGATCCCGTGCCGGCGCAGCACGACCTCCAGCAGCGTGTAGTCGCTCGCGTACGCCAGCACCGCACGGTTCACCAGGTCGTCGGCGGGCAGCCGGCCGTTGGCCCGCATCCACACCGCCTGGCGCGCCTGACGGGAGCTGTCTCCCTTGAGGTACAGCGGCTGGTCCACGTGCCGGATGTCGATGGGCCGGCGCAGCGCCCAGCCCTGGGCCATCGGGTGGTCGATGTGCCCCAGCAGCTCGCGGGCCGACGGCAGTGACTCCGGGTCGGGCACGCCGGCGGGCATCTCGTCCTGGTGGTCCAGCCCTTCCGCGGGCTCCTGGAACGAGGCGATCATCGACAGGATCGGCTTGCCGAACTGGATGGCGTGCACCCGGCGGGCGCTGAACGAGCGACCGTCACGCAGCCGCTCCACGGCGAAGGTGATCGGCGCCATGGCGTCACCCGGTCGCAGGAAGTAGCCGTGCATGGAGTGCAGCTGCCGCCCTTGCGGCACGGTCCGCCCGGCGGCGACCACGGTCTGGCCGAGGACCTGCCCGCCGAACACACGGCCGTGCGGCTGCTGCTGGCTCTCGCCGACGAAGAGGTCCTGCCCGCGGTCGTCGAGACCCTCCGGGCGCAGCTCGAGCACCGAGAGCAGCTCCTCAAAGGGGTCCCGAGTCTTCTGCCCACCGTCCGTCACCGTCACCGGCCTCCTTGTCGCCGTCCGTGCCCCGCGCAGTATGGCGGGGGGTCACTCACGGGGTTGCCGGGCCCCCATCTGGTCCAGGGTGGTCAGGCCGGCCGCCACCACGCCCCGGACCAGGTCGGCGTCCGGGCGCCGTCCTGGCTCGCCGGAGGTGCGCAGCTCCTCGAGGGCGACGGCGATGCGGAAGTACCCGCACGCTGTCGCCCAGCGCAGCGCGGCCAGGTCTCTCTCGTCGAGCCCGGTCCGGGCGGCGTACCGCTGCGCGAGCTCGTCCGCGGGCGGGAACCCGGGGGCGGCGGCGAGCCCGAACCCGTTGCCCACGACCGCCGAGCCGGTCGACGCGGTGACCCCCTCGGTGGCCGCCAGCAGGAGGCCTACGTCCGCGAGTGGGTCGCCCACGGTCGCGAGCTCCCAGTCCAGCACCGCCCGGACGGCGAGGGTCGCGTCGTCCAGGACGAGGTTGTCGAGGCGGTAGTCACCGTGGACGATGCCGTGGCGGGCAGGCGACGCGGACGGCGCCGGCACGGACCCGGCCAGTCGCACCCGCAGCACGTCGATGCCCGGAACGGCACGGCTGCGGTGGCGGTCCAGCTGCTGCCCGAGCCGGCGCAGGTACCGGCCGAGGTGACCGTCCCCCCGAGCCAGGTCGCCCAGCCCGACGGCGTCCGGGTCGATGGTGTGCAGGTCGGCCAGGACGTCGACCATGGCCAGGGCGACAGTGCGGCGCTCGGTGGGGGACAGCCGGGCGAGGTCCGCACGGGTTCGGACGACGAGGCCCGGAACCCGCTCGGTGAGCAGGAAAGGGGCCCCGGTCACCGTCGGGTCCGTGCACAGCGCGACGGGCCGGGGGACCGGCACCTGTCCGCCCGCCAGCGCACTGAGCACCCGGTACTCGAAGGCGACGCCGTGGGCCCGCGGAGCCACGTGCCCCGGCAGCGGGCGGCGCAGCACCCACTCGTGGTCGTCGACGTCGAGCAGGAACGTCACGTGGGTGCGTCCGCCGCTGACCCGCTGGACCCGGGGCTCGCCGGAGGCAAGGCCCTGGGCGCGCAGCCAGTCGCGCAGCGCGGGCAGGTCGAGCTCGGGCGGCTGGGCGTCCGGGTGCGTCGTCGAGGGGACCACGGCGCGACGCTACCGCCGCGCGGCGTGACTCGTCGGATCAGCCGGCACGGGATGGGGCAGCACGGGATGGGGCAGCACGGCATGGGGCAGCACGGCATGGGGCAGCATGGGGCCATGCCTCGCTTGCACTTCCCGATGGCCCTGCGCTGGTCGGACATGGACGCCTACCGCCACGTCAACAACGTCGCGTTCCTGCGGCTGCTCGAGGACGCGCGCGTCCTGGCGTTCCACGGGCACGACAGCGACGACGGCGGGAGCATGCTCGACAACGGTGTCCTCGTCGCCCGCCACGAGATCGACTACCTCGCTCCGCTGCACTGGCGACCCGAGCCGATCCGCATCGACCTGTGGGTCACCGACATCAAGGGGGCCAGCTTCGACATGGGGTACGAGGTGCTCGACGACTCCGACGGTGACGGCGCCCCCGTGGTCTACGCCCGTGCGGAGTCCACGCTCGTCGTCTACGACCTCACGCAGGGCCGGCCGCGGCGGCTCACCGACGGCGAGCGGGCCCGGTTGGAGCGGCTGCGCGACGCGCCGGTCGACCTGCGCCGTCGGCGGACCCAGGAGCGGGCCGGCCGGTGACCGACGAGCACGACCGCCCCGGGACGCTGCCCCTGGTGGACGAGGAGTCCTGGCGCGACCTGGAGACCTTCCTCGGACGGGCCAAGTTCGTCGACCCGGACGGCGCGGCCCGGCTGCGCGCCGACGGCGACGTCCTCGCCGTCTACGTGTCCCCCGTGCACGGAGGCGGCGGCGTCGACGTCCTCGGACTTCGGGTCTTCGCCCTGTCCGAGCCTCGCGAGCTGGACGTCGTCGTCGAGCTCGCGGCTCTGACCGACCGACTCGCGCGGGAGGCCGCCGCACCCGTCCTCGCCGTGCCCCCGACCCAGCTGTCCGGGGTCGCGTGGGCCGGTGTGGCGCCGCCCCGCGGCGGGTGGGCCCCGGTGGCCGACGTGCCGGCCGCCGCCGTGCGCGAGGTCGCCCGCCAGGGAGTCGCCGAGGTGGCGGCCGGTGCCCCGGACGTCGCCGGCGCGCCCGCGGTGAGCCGGCTGCGGGCGCGGGTGTGGTCGCGGCCGATCACCCTGGTCGCGCTGCCTGCCGGCGCCGATGTGCCGGCCGGTGCGGCCTTCGCCGCCGAGTCCCTGGGCTTCCTCACCGGCGAGCCGGTCGCCGTCCGCGCCGCCGGGCCCTGGCGGCGGCTGAGCACCAGCGCCGGGCACGTGCTGACCCGCCGGCCGCTCGGGACCTGAGTCCTTTCGCCTCAGCGGGCCAGTGCGGCAGGCTAGGGCGGTGGCCACCACAGCGGACCTTCTCGTCGACCTTTTCGGCCGGGTGCGCGAGCGCACCCTCGCTACGCTCGCGGACCTGACGCCCGACGAGCTCGCCGTCCGGATCGACCCCGAGGCGAACACGGTCGGCTGGCTGGTCTGGCACCTCACCCGCGTCCAGGACGACCACGTCGCCGCGGTCGCCGGCACCGAGCAGGTGTGGACGGCGCAGGGCTGGGCCGGGCGCTTCGAGCTGCCGCTCGACCCCGCCGACATCGGCTACGGGCACACTCCCGAGCAGGTGGCCGTCGTCCGGGTGAGCGACCCGGACCTCCTCGCCGGCTACCACGAGGCGGTCCACGCGGCGAGCGTGCGCTACCTCAGTGGGCTCAGCGACGCCGACCTCGACCGGGTGGTCGACACCTCCTGGGACCCGCCGGTCACCCTCGGCGTCCGGCTGGTCAGCGTCGTGGACGACGACCTCGAGCACGCCGGCCAGGCCGCGTTCCTGCGCGGTCACCTGCTGCGGCGGCGCCGGGAGTGAGGCGGCTGTCGCGGGGCGTCAGGCGCGTACCCAGGCGGTGACGTCGGTCGGCACCGCGGGCCGGCCGTCCGGGCCGGCGACCAGGTCTCCGGAGACGAGCAGCACCTCCGCACCTGCCGGCAGCGACACCGGCTCCTCGCCGAGGTTCGTCATGACGAGCGCGGGGCCGTTGGCGAAGGCCACGACGTCCGGACCGGCCTCGGTCCAGGTCAGGTCACCGGTACCGAGGCCGAGGTCGCGGCGCAGCCGAAGCGCGGCGCGGTACATCTCGTACGTCGACCCCGGCACGCCGCGCTGGCGGTCCAGCGCGTAGCCGGCGAACTCCGGCGGCTGCGGCAGCCAGCTGCGGCCGGTCGGGGAGAAGCCGTAGGCCGGTGCGTCGTGCTGCCACGGAAGCGGCACCCGGCAGCCGTCGCGACCGATCTCCTCGCCGCCGGTGCGGTGGAAGGCCGGGTCCTGGCGGACGTCGTGCGGCATCGTCGTGTGGTCGGGCAGCCCGAGCTCCTCACCCTGGTACAGGTACGCCGACCCGGGCAGGGCGAGCATGAGCAGGGTGGCGGCGCGGGCCCGGCGCAGGCCGAGCTCGGCGTCCGGCTGAGGGTCCTGCGCGGCGATCCCGTGCGGGCGCGGCGTCCCGACCGGCAGGCCGAGGCGGGAGGCGTGCCGGACGACGTCGTGGTTGCTCAGCACCCACGTCGTCGGGGCACCGACGGACCCCATCTCGGCGAGGGAGTCCGTCACCACCCGGCGCAGGTCCGCCGCGCGCCACGGGGCGACGAGGAAGTCGAAGTTGAAGGCCTGGTGCATCTCGTCGGGCCGGACGTAGCGCGCCAGTCGGTCCGCTGGAGCCACCCAGGCCTCGGCGACGAGCATCCGGTCGCCGTCGTACCCGTCGAGGACCTTGCGCCAGGAGCGGTAGACGTCGTGGACGCCGTCCTGGTCCCACATCGGCGGACGCTCGCCGTCGGCGTTCGCGCCCTCGATCATCTCCTGGTCGTGGTCCCAGTCCGGCAGGCCCGGGGCCTTGACCAGTCCGTGCGCGACGTCCACCCGGAAGCCGTCGACGCCGCGGTCCAGCCAGAACCGCAGCACGTCCTCCATCTCGGCCCACACGTCGCCGCACGTCCAGTCCAGGTCCGGCTGCTTGGTGTCGAACAGGTGCAGGTACCACTGGCCGGGTCGGCCGTCGGTCTCGATCACCCGGGTCCACGCGTCGCCGCCGAACACCGACCGCCAGTCGTTCGGCGGCAGGGCGCCGTCCGGTCCGCGCCCGTCCCGGAAGATGTACCGAGCCCGCTCGGGGCTGCCCGGTCCGGCTGCCAGCGCGGCGCGGAACCACGGGTGCTCGTCCGAGGTGTGGTTGGGCACCAGGTCGACGATGACGCGGATCCCCAGCTCGTGGGCGCGGGCCAGGAGGGCGTCGGCGTCGGAGAGCTCGCCGAACACCGGGTCGACGTCGCGGTAGTCGGCCACGTCGTAGCCGGCGTCCGCCTGGGGGGAGACGTAGAACGGGCTCAGCCACACGGCGTCCACGCCCAGCTCGGCGAGGTGACCGAGCCGGCTCGTGATCCCTGGCAGGTCCCCGACGCCGTCCCCGTCGGCGTCGGCGAAGGAGCGGGGGTAGATCTGGTAGATGACGGCGGAGCGCCACCACTGGCGCGGCTCGGGAGTCACGGCCACGAGCCTAGGCAGCGGCCCCGGGGTGCTCGCAACTCCTTGCGCTTCGTGGAAGGGCTTTCAGCCGAGCCGGTTGACCATGCTGTGGGCCGCGCGCTCCAGGTAGTCCCACAGCATCGACTCGTACAGCGGGGGGAGTCCGAGCTCGTCAACGGCGACGCGCATGTGCCGTAGCCATCGGTCCCGTGCGTCGGCGTCGACGACGAACGGCGCGTGCCGCATCCGCAGCCGCGGGTGCCCGCGTCGTTCGCTGTACGTCGTCGGCCCGCCCCAGTACTGCTCGAGGAACATGCGCAGTCGTTCGGCGGCCGGCGCGAGGTCCTCCTCGGGATACATCGCCCGCAGCACCGGGTCGGCGGCCACGCCCTGGTAGAACCGGTCGACGAGCCGGACGAACGTCTCGTGCCCGCCGACCGCCTCGTAGAACGTCTGCTGCCGGGGGGCAGGGTCCTGGGGCCGGTGAGCAGGCTCCTCGGGCCGGACGGCGTCACTGGGCCGGTCGGTGGCCTCCTCGGGTCGGGCGGCGTCGGTGGGCCGGTGGGTGGGGTGAGTCACGGCCTCATTGTCCGCCCTCGCCGCACCCTCGTCACAGCCCCCACCCACGTCCCCTCCGTGATCAGTCAAGACCCCCCCGTCGTGATCATGCAATCCCGCCACCCGCACCACCGTCCCTCCGTTCGCAGAATGCTGGGTTGGTGGCGCAACACGCCGGCAAAGGTGTGACGGATCCAGCATTCTGCGGCAAAGGGGGTCGGGGTGGCGGGATTGCATGATCACGGACGGGGTCGAGGAGTGGGCGGGGGGAGAGGGATGTCAGAGGCCGGAGTCGTTGCGGGGCTCGATCTCCTGGGCGACCTTGGACTCCCCGCCAGGGGGCTGCTCGTGGCGCTCCTGCTCGCTGCCGCCACGCCGTCCGTCGTCCTGCGTCCGCATCCAGACGGTCCGCTGCGGGAACGGGATCTCGATCCCCTCCCGGTCGAAACGGGCCTTGATCCGGCGGCGTAGCTCCCGGGCGACCCCCCACTGCTGCAGCGGCGCCGTCTTGACGACGAGCCGTACCACGACGGAGTCGGCGGCCAGCGCCTCGACGCCCCAGACCTCCGGCTCCTCCAGCACGAGCGGTCCCCAGTCGGCGTCCGCGGCGAGCTCGGCACCGACCTGGCGCAGCAGGTCCTGCACCCGACCCACGTCCTCGCCGTAGGCCACGGCGACGTCGAGGACGGCGCGGGCCCAGCCCTGGGACATGTTGCCGACCCGCAGGATCTCCCCGTTGGGCACGTACCAGACCGTGCCGGAGACGTCCCGCAGGCGGGTCACCCGAAGGCCGACGGCCTCGACGGTGCCGTTGGCCTCACCGACGTCGACGACGTCGCCGACGCCGTACTGGTCCTCGACGATCATGAACATGCCGGAGAGGAAGTCCTTGACGAGGGTCTGGGAGCCGAACCCCAGGGCGACCCCGACGATGCCGGCGCCGGCGATCAGCGGACCGACGTTGATGCTCAGCTCGGAGAGCACCATGAGCACGACGACGACTCCGACCACGCCGGTGCTGATGCTCTTGAGCACCGACCCGATCGTCTGGGCCCGCTGCACCCGGCGCTCGCCGGTCAGTGGGGACTCCAGCAGCGCCGTCGCCGAGCTCCGCCGGCCGGACCGACCCCGCTGCGGCGCGCCGCCGGGTGCCGTCGCCCCCTCCACGATCCGGTCCGTGAGCCGGGTGATGCCCCGGTGCAGCAGCCAGCGCAGCACCAGCCCGACCAGGACGATGAGCAGGATGCTCGCCAGCGTGCCGAGGATGCCCGACACCCAGCGGGACAGGTCCTGGTTGCCCGTCCAGTCGTACAGGACGCCGCAGAACGACCCGTCCTCGACCCGGCAGGGGGTGCTCTCCGGGTCGACTCGTTCGAGCAGCCCGCCGGTCTCGGTCGGCGTGGGCGACGGCTCGGCGGTCGGCGGGACGCTCGGCGGGACGCTCGGCCCGGTCGCGGGCGGGGCCGACGCCGCCAGGGCAGGCGTGAACGAGGAGTGCATCGGTCCTCGACCCTAACCGGCTGCCGGGCCGCCGAGGTCCAAGCCGGTGTGGAACGCCGCGAAGGCGAGGGTGTCGGCGACGAGGTCGACGGTGCGCGACACCGCCCGGGCGCCGTGTCCGACGTCCTTCTCCCGGCGGACCAGCACCGGCGCCTCGTCCACCGGGGCGCTGGTGGCGTGCTGGAGCGCGGCCGCGAGCTTGCGGGCGTGCAGCGGGTCCACCCGGGTGTCGCCGTCGAACACGGTGAACAGCGTCGCCGGGTAGCGCACCCCGTCGCGGACGTGGTGGTAGGGGGAGTACCCGAGCAGCCACCCGAGCTGCTCGGGGTCCTCGGCGTCCCCGTACTCCTCGCTCCAGGTGACTCCCAGGCCGTGCAGCTGGTAGCGCACCATGTCCAGCAGCGGGGCGGCGCACAGCACGGCCGCGTAGGCGTCCGGCCGCTGGGTGAGCGCGGCGCCGACGAGCAGACCGCCGTTGGAGCCGCCGGAGACGGCGAGCTGACGGGGCGTCGTCCAGCCGCCGGCGACGAGAGCGTCGGCGCAGGCGTGGAAGTCGTCGAAGGTGTGCTGCTTGGCCGCCATCATCCCGTCGCGGTGCCAGTCCTCGCCCTCCTCGGCGCCGCCCCGCAGGTTCGCCACGGCGTACACACCGCCCGCCTCCACCCAGGCCAGTGCGGTCGCGGAGTACCCCGGCGTGAGGGAGACGCCGAAGCCTCCGTAGCCGTACAGGATCGCCGGCGCCGGCCGGCGCGGCCGGCCGTCGTCGTCGAGGAGGTCTGCTCGGGCGATGACGAACATCCGCACCGTCGTGCCGTCCGCGCTGGTCACCTCGACCTGCTGGGACACCGTCGTCGGGACGTCGCTGACCTCGCCGGGCGGGGCCGCCCACAGCGACACCTCGCCGGTGCGGGCGTCCCAGCGGTGCACGTGCGGGAGCGTCGTGTGGTCGGTCCAGGTGAACCACAGCTCGTGGCCTCCCTCGGGCCGCGAGAGCAGCCCGCCGACGGTGCCCAGTCCCGGCAGCGGGATCTCGCCGCGCCGCTCACCGGTCGCCAGGTCGTGCACGGTCAGCTCCGAGACGGCGTGCCGGGTCCACGCGGCGACGAGCAGCGGGGCGTCGCCGAGCTCCGGGCCGTCGAGCACCGCGTAGTCCTCCAGGACGGCGTCCGCGCGCTCGGGCAGCAGGTCCCGCCAGCCGTCCCGGCCGGGGCGGGTGGGGTCGGCGACGGCCAGCCGGCCTCGCGGGGCGTCCAGGTCGGTGGCGACGTACAGCCGGCCGTCGCGTCCGACGTGCGCCGAGGTCTGGGCGTCCAGGCCGACGGCGACCTCGACGAGCGCAGGCCGCTCCGCTCCGGTCGCCGTGAGGTCGGCCAGCCAGACGTCGGTGCGCGGGGCGGTGCCCTCGGAGGCGCTGACGACAAGCCAGCGGCCGTCGAGGGAGACGCTCACCCCGTAGTAGGAGGTCATCGGGCGCCCCGCGCCGAACACCTCGACGTCCTGGGCGGGGTCGGTCCCGACGGTGTGCAGCCACACCCGGCGGTGGTACTGCCGCTCCTCCGGGGGCACCAGGTCGGGGTCCACCCGGCGGACGTAGTAGAACCGTTCCCCACCCGGCAGCCATGCCACCGGGGAGTACCGGGCCCGGTCGACGGGACCGTCGAGCAGCTCGCCGGTCGCGACGTCGAGGACGTGCAGCACGCTCTCCTCCGTGCCCCCCGCCGACAGCTGGTAGGCGAGCCGGTCGCCCTCCTTGCTCGGCTGCCACGCGTCGAGGGTGGTGGCGCCGGACGGGTCGACCGCCATCGGGTCGACGAGCACCCGCTCGCGCTCGCCCCCCGCGCCGTCCGGCTCCACGACCAGCAGGACGCCGTGCTCCTGGTCTCCGCGGCGGCGCATGACGAACCGGCGCTGGCCCCGCCACACCGGCGGCCCGATGCTGCCGGCGCCGAGCAGCTCGCGGACGCGGGCCGCGACCCGGTCGCGGCCCGGCCACCGGGCGCGGTGCTCGGCGAACAGCTCGTCCTGCGCTGCGGACCAGGCGACGGTGCGCGGGTCCTGCGGGTCCTCCAGCCACCGGTAGGGGTCGGCGACCCGGTGGGTGGGGGCTGTGCGCGGAAGCGTCTCGACGAGGTCGAGCCGCTCGGCGACGGGATACCCGGTGGGCCGGGTGGACGGCGCGGCAGCGGACATGGGGCCCGAGGGTAGCCACGCGGGGCGCTGCCACCGCGTCACCGGCCCCGGTCTGGCAGGATCCCCGCGCGTGAGCGACACACCGAGCGGCCCCGCGGTCGGCGACATCCCCTCGGCCCGGCTGGTCGAGCTGGCCCGGGCCCACGGGGTGGCCACCGAGTTCTGGGACTGGCGGGGCCAGCACGTCCCGGTGCCCGCCTCGACCATCACCGCCGTCCTGCGCGCCCTGGACGTCGACGCGTCCACCGAGCAGGCCGTCGAGGCAGCCCTCGAGGACGTCGAGCTGGCGCCTTGGCGCCGGACGCTGCCGCCGGTGGTGGTCGTCCGGCAAGGACGGCGCCCGTGGGTGCCGGTGCACGTGCCGCACGGCGAACCGGCCCGGTTGCACGTCGTCCTCGAGGACGGCCGCCGTCGTGACCTCGAGCAGCAGGACCGGTGGGTCGACCCCCGCGCGGTGGACGGCGCCCTCGTCGGCGAGGCGACCTTCGAGGTGCCCGCGGACCTCCCGCTCGGCTGGCACGTTCTGCGGGCCGAGTCGCCCACCCGGACGGCGACGTGCCCCCTGGTCGTCACCCCCGACCGGCTCGAGCTGCCGGAGGCGCTGCGAGAGCGCCGCCGCTGGGGTCTGATGGCGCAGCTGTACTCGGTGCGCTCCACGTTGTCGTGGGGGCTGGGCGACCTCGCCGACCTCGCCGAGCTCGCCGACTGGGGGGGACGCGACCTCGGGGCGGACTTCGTCCTGGTCAACCCGTTGCACGCCGCCGAGCCGGTCGGCCGGATGGAGCCGAGCCCCTACCTGCCGACCACCCGCCGGTTCGTCAACCCGGTCTACATCCGGGTGGAGGACGTGCGGGAGACCGCGTACCTGCCCTCGGCGGACCGCGCACTGGTCGAGTGGCAGGCCGAGGAGCTGCGGGCACGGAACACCGACCCCGGCGGCCTGGACCGGGACGCCGTGTGGGCCGCCAAGCGGACCGCGCTGGAGACCGTGTACCGGGCCGGGCGCAGTCCGGCCCGGCAGGCGGACTTCGAGGCGTTCTGCGCCCGGGAGGGGCAGGGTCTGGAGGACTTCGCGTTCTGGTCGGCGCTCGCCGAGCACTTCGGTCTGCCGGCGTCCACGTGGCCGCCGGAGGCGCACGACCGGGACTCGGAGCTGCTTGCCGGGCTGCGCAGCGACCTCGTCGAGCGGACGACGTTCCACAAGTGGCTGCAGTGGGTCGCGGACTCCCAGCTGGAGGCGGCCCAGCGCACGGCCCGGCGCGCCGGGATGGCCTTCGGCGTCGTCCACGACCTCGCCGTCGGCGTGCACCCGGAGGGCGCCGACGCCTGGTCGCTCAAGGGCGTCCTGGCCGAGGCCGTCACGGTCGGCGCCCCGCCGGACGCCTTCAACCAGGTGGGACAGGACTGGAGCCAGCCCCCGTGGCGGCCGGACGCGCTCGCCGAGGCCGGGTACGCCCCGTACCGGGACATGCTGCGCACCGTGCTGCGGCACGCCGGCGGCATCCGGGTCGACCACATCATCGGACTGTTCCGGCTGTGGTGGGTGCCGGACGGTCAGGGCCCGGCGGCGGGCACGTACGTCCGCTACGACCACGAGGCCCTCGTCGGCATCCTCGCCCTGGAGGCCCACCGCGCCGGTGCCTTCGTCGTCGGCGAGGACCTCGGCACCGTCGAGCCGTGGGTGCGGGACTACCTGCGCGAGCGCGGCGTGCTGGGGACGTCGATCCTGTGGTTCGAGAAGGACGCCGAGGGCCGCCCGCTGGAGCCGGGGCAGTGGCGTGAGCTGTGCCTGGCCACGGTGACCACCCACGACCTGCCGCCGACCGCCGGCTACCTCGCCGGCGAGCACATCGAGCTGCGCGAGCGCCTGGGGCTGCTCACCCGGCCGGTGGCGGAGGAGCTGGCCGTCGACACCGCCGACCGGGAGGCGGTGATGGATCAGCTGCGCCGCCTCGGACTGCTGCCCGAGGACGCCATCGAGCGGGAGCGGGTGGAGGCGCTGCACCGGTTCCTCACCCTCACCCCGAGCCGGCTGATCGGGGTGTCCCTGCCGGACGCCGTCGGCGACCGGCGCACCCAGAACCAGCCGGGCACCAACGAGGAGTACCCGAACTGGCGGATGCCGCTCGCCGACGGGGCCGGGTCCGTCGTCCTGCTCGAGGACCTGCGCAGCCGGCCCCGGGCGCTGTCGCTGGCCGAGGTGATGAACCGGGGCCTGTCCAGCTCCTGACCCGGGTAGCGCCGGCGGGTCAGCCCTGCGGCTCGCGCTCCCGGGCGCGCCGGTCGCACTCCTGGGCGCGCAGCGCACGGGCGACGCCGTCCCGGTTCTCCAGCACCAGCCGGCGCAGCGCAGGCAGGTCCTCGCCGGCCGCGGCGAGCCACTCGTCGGTACGCCGCAGCGTCTCCTCGGTGGCGAGCCGGGTCGGGTACAGGCCGGTGACGATCTGCTGGGCGATCTCGTTCGTCCGGGTCTGCCAGACGCGGCGCAGCGCGGCGAAGTACGGCTCGACGAACGGTTCGAGCAGCGCGGTGTCGTGGACGTGCCCGAAACCGCCGATCACGGCGGCCTGGACGGCGTTCGGCAGCTCGTCGGAGTCGACGACGGAGGCCCACGCCTCCGCCTTGGCCTCCGGGGTGGGCCGCGCCGCTCGCGCGGACGCCGCCGCCCGTCGACCGGCCGCGGTGTCGTCCCGCCGCTGCTCGGCGTCGATCTCGGCGTCACCGGCCCGGCCACCGGCGACGAGGGCACCGAGCAGGTCCCAGCGCAGGTCCGTGTCGACGCTCAGCCCTTCGGGCACAGCGCTGCCGTCCAGGATCCCCGCGAGGACGTCGAGGTGCTCGTCGGTGACGGCGAGCCCGGCGAACGCCTTGAGCAGCTGCAGCTGGGCGTCGCTGCCGGGCTCGGCCGCGCGCACGTGCCGCAGCAGCCGCCCGGCCACGTCCCGCTGGACCTCCCGACGGTGCTCGGGGGCGGTGTAGAGCAGCACCGCCGAGCTGAGCTGGCGCAGCAGGACCAGGACGACGGAGGAGTCGGTCTCGGCGTCGAGGTTGGACAGCACGAGGTCGATGAAGTCACGGGCCGGCAGCTCGGCGTCCCGGGTCATGTCCCACGCCGCGGCCCACACGAGGGTCCGCGGCAGCGAGTCCTCGAACGCGCCGAGGTGACCGACCGCGGTGCGCAGCGAGGCGTCGTCGAGGCGGATCTTGGCGTAGGCGAGGTCGTCGTCGTTGAGCAGCAGCAGGTCCGGCCGGGGCCGCCCGACCAGGTCCGGTACCTCGGTGCGCTGCCCCTCGACGTCCAGCTCGACGCGGTGCGTGCGCTCCAGGCGCACGCGTCCGCCGTCCTCGACGAGGTCGTAGCAGCCGATCGCCAGCCGGTGCGGCCGCAGCACGGGGTGCTCCTCGGGCGCCTCCTGCGCCACGGCGACGGCGGTCAGGACGCCGTCGGCGTCCGTCTCCAGCACCGGCCGCAGGGTGGTCACCCCGGCCCGTTCCAGCCACAGGTCCGACCACGCGGTGAGGTCCCGCCCGGAGGTGCGCTCGAGCTCGACGAGCAGGTCGCGCAGCTCGGTGTTGCCCCAGGCGTGGGTGCGGAAGTACTGCCGGACGCCGGCGACGAACTCCTCCCGGCCCACCCAGGCGACCAGCTGCTTGAGCACGCTCGCGCCCTTGGCGTAGGTGATGCCGTCGAAGTTCACCTCGACGTCCTCGAGGTCCCGGATGTCCGCCACGATCGGGTGCGTGGAGGGCAGCTGGTCCTGCCGGTAGGCCCAGGACTTCTCCATCGAGGAGAACGTCGTCCAGGCCGAGCGCCACCGGGTGGCCTCGCTCATGCACAGGGTCGAGGCGTACTCGGCGAACGACTCGTTGAGCCACAGGTCGTCCCACCAGCGCATGGTGACGAGGTCCCCGAACCACATGTGCGCCAGCTCGTGGAGGATCGTCAGCGCCCTCCGCTCGTACATCGCGTCCGGGACCCGGGAGCGGAAGACGTAGGTCTCCAGGAAGGTCACCGCGCCGGCGTTCTCCATCGCCCCGGCGTTGAACTCCGGCACGAACACCTGGTCGTACTTCTCGAACGGGTAGGGCAGGTCGAACGTCGACTCGAAGAACTCGAACCCGCGGCGGGTGATGTCGAAGATCTCCTCGGCGTCGAGGAACTCGGCCAGTGACGCCCGGCAGAACACGCCCAGGGGCACGCTGCGTCCGTCCCGGCTGGTCAGCTCGCCCCGCACGACGTGGTACGGGCCGGCGACCAGCGCCGTGACGTAGGGCGCGAGCCGGGGGGTCGGCGCGAACCGCCAGGTGGCCCGGCCCGGTCCGGACGGCGTGGGGCTGGGTGTCGGGGAGTTCGACACCACCTGCCAGTGGTCCGGCGCGGTGACCGTGAAGGAGAACGTCGCCTTGAGGTCCGGCTGGTCGAACACGGTGAACACGCGCCGGGCGTCGGCGACCTCGAACTGGCTGTAGAGGTACGTCTCGTCGTCCACCGGGTCGACGAAGCGGTGCAGCCCCTCCCCGGTGTTCATGTACGCGCAGTCGGCGACGACCCGCAGCTCGTTGTCCGCGGCGAGGTCCGCCAGGTGGATCCGGGTGCCGTCGGCCACCTCGGCCGGATCGAGCCGGCGGCCGTTGAGCTCCACCTCGTGCACGGTGGGGGCGACGAGGTCGACGAACGTCGACGCGCCGGGCTCCGCGCACGCGAAGCGGACCACGGTCGTCGAGCCGAACGTGCCCCCGTCGCCACCGAGGTCCAGCGTCACGTCGTAGGAGGTGACGTCGAGCAGCCGGGCGCGCTGCCGGGCCTCGTCGCGGGTGAGGTTCAGACCGGGCACGCAAGCCCCTTCCGTCGTCTCGGATCGTGGTCGGGCGGGAATCCTCGCACGACCGGGCACGCTGTCGCAGGCGACACCCGGTCGGTGCTGCGCGCCGGCCGCTTCGCCGCCGTTCCGCTCACAGACCGCCCTGAGACCCAGACCGCCCTGAGACCGAGGAGCAGCAGTGCCGCAGACAGATGTCAGCACGGATGCCAGCACGGATGTCAGCACGACCACGGACCAGGCCTCCGACCCGACACCCGTGGACTTCTGGTTCGACCCGGTGTGCCCGTGGGCGTGGATGACGTCCCGGTGGATGGAGGAGGTCGAGCGGGTCCGGTCGGTGCGGGTCCGCTGGCACGTGATGAGCCTGGCCGTCCTCAACGAGGGGCAGGACGTGCCGGAGGAGTACGCCGCGCTGCTGCAGCGCGCCTGGGCCCCGGTGCGGGTGATCACCGCCGCGCGCGAGCTGCACGGCGAGCGGTACGTCAAGGAGCTGTACGACGCGATGGGCACCCGCATCCACCCCGGCGGTGACGACGACTTCGAGGGAGTCGTCGCCAAGGCCCTCGCCGAGGTGGGCCTGCCCGCCGACCTCGCCCGGTACGGCGCGCTGGACACCTTCGACGCCGCGTTGCGGGCCAGCCACGAGCGCGGCATCTCCCTCGTCGGCCAGGACGTCGGCACGCCGGTCATCGCGGTCCAGGGCGTCGCGTTCTTCGGTCCGGTCGTCACCCCGGCGCCTCGCGGACAGGACGCCGGGCGCCTCTGGGACGGCGTGCTCGCCGTCGCCTCGACCCCGGGCTTCTACGAGCTGAAGCGCAGCCGCGAGCAGGGACCGGTCTTCGACTGACCCGGTGGGTCACACTGGCCCCATGCGCGTGCACATCGGCGGCGACCACGCCGCCTACGACCTCAAGGTCCACCTGCAAAAGCACCTGGCCGCCGCGGGGCACGACGTCGTCGACCACGGCCCGTTCCGCCTCGACCCGCTCGACGACTACCCGGTGTTCTGCCTGCGCGCCGCCGCCGCGGTGTCCGCTGAGCCCGGCAGCCTCGGCGTCGTCCTGGGCGGCTCCGGCAACGGCGAGCAGATCGCGGCCAACAAGGTCACCGGTGTGCGCGCCGCGCTGGCCTGGAGCACGCAGACGGCGCAGCTGGCCCGCCAGCACAACGACGCCAACGTCGTCTCGGTGGGCGCCCGGATGCACTCCCTCGAGGACGCGACCGCGATCGTCGAGGCCTTCCTCGCCGAGCCGTTCAGCGGGGACGACCGGCACCTGCGCCGGATCGACATGGTGAGGCTCTACGAGGAGCGCGGCGAGCTCCCGCCGCTGCCGCACTGACGTGCCCGAGGGGCACACCCTGCACCGGCTGGCCCGCCGCTTCCGGCGGGACCTCGCCGGGGAACCGCTGCGGGCCGCCAGCCCCCAGGGCCGCTTCGCTCAGGGGGCGGCGCTCCTCGACGGGCTGGTCCTCGAACGCACCGAGGCGCACGGCAAGCACCTGTGGCTCGGTTTCGCCGGCGACCGGTGGGTGCACGTGCACCTCGGCCTGTACGGGACGTGGACGTTCGGGGCCGGGCAGGCCCCCGAGTCGCGCGGCGCCGTCCGGCTCAGGCTGCAGGGCCAACGGTTCTGGGCGGACCTGCGCGGCGCCACCGCGTGCGAGCTCCACACCCCCGCCGAGAAGGCCGCCGTCCACGCCCGGCTCGGGCCGGACCCGCTGCGGCGCGACGGCGACCCGGGCCGGTTCGTCGCCCGGCTCACCGCCTCGCGGGCGCCGGTCGCCGGCCTGCTCATGCAGCAGGACGTGATCGCCGGCGTGGGCAACGTCTACCGGGCTGAGGCGCTCTACCGGGCGGGACTGGACCCCTACCTGCCCGGGCGCGCGGTGCCGACCCGGACCGCCGAGGACCTCTGGGCGGACCTGCGCGGCCTGCTGCGGGACGGCGTCCGCCGGGGGCGGATCGTGACGACCCTGCCGGTGGACCGCACCCGGCCCCGCGGTCGGGTCGGCGTCGAGGACGCCCACTACGTCTACCGACGCACCGGACTGCCGTGCCGGCGGTGCGCTGGGCCCGTGCGCACCGCGCAGCTGGCCGGACGCAACCTCTACTGGTGCCCGGTCTGCCAGCCGGCCGCCTGACCCGGCCTCAGAACACCCACCCGCAGTACGCCGCCACCGACCAGGCGAACGCCTGTCCGGCGCGTTCCAGCGACCCGGGCGTGTGCTCGACGACCCGACCCGCCGCAGCCAGCTGGTGCAGCGTCTGGCCGCCGAGCCACGTCGCCCCCAGCGCCCGCACGTCGACGTCCAGGTCGGCGGTGGCCGACGTCCGGTCGCACCGCGCGCCGTCCGGGCCACCGCGCAGCCGCCACCGGCCGGTGTTCCACGGGCACAGCGGGTCCTCCACCCCGAGGACGACGTCGACGTCGACGGTGTAGCGGCGCGCCGCCAGGGCGGTCGGCAGATCCACCAGGCGCACCCACAGGCCGTCGGTGACCCGCGGGGTGGTAGCCCGCACGTCGTGCAGCAGGTGCACGAGCGGGTCGTCCACCGGACGCATGTCGGTTCGCACGCTCGCCATCAGGTCCAGGTCGCTCAGCCGTGCCCAGAGCACCCGGGTGGCGGCCGCGTCGACGGCGTGGGCCTCGCGGACGAGGACCTCGCCCCGTGGGCCGGCCTCCTCCCACTTCTCCTTGCGACGGAACAGGGCGTACCCGCGCGGCGCACCGTCGCCGTCCCGGACGACGAGCAGCCGCAGCCGCTCGGCGCCGTCCCGCCAGGCCGGCGGGTCCAGCAGGACGCGCCGGGCCAGGTCGCCGTCCCGGGACACCATCCCGGGTCGCCGGGCCCGCACCGCGTCGTAGAGGTCGGCGACGAGACCGGTGTGCGCCTCGACGTCGGCCTTCTCCACGGACACCGTCAGCCCCTCGGTGCCGTCGACCTCGTGCAGCCCCGCCCGGCGCGGCAGGGTGAACCGCAGGCCGGCGCTCGCCTGGCCGTACCCGAACCGGCCGTAGATGGCCGGCTCGGCGGCCCACAGGGCAGACACCGGCTCACGTCCCGCCTCGTGCACGGCGTGCAGGTGGTGGCGCACCATCGCGGTGAGCAGGCCGCGGCGGCGGTGCTGCGGGTGGACTCCGACCCAGGTGAGCCCGGCGGTCGGCACCTGGGCGCCGCCGGGCGCCGGGGTGCGCAGCGAGAACACCGAGTGGACGCCCGCGAGTCTGCCGTCGACCTCCACCCCGGCGGTGCGGTCCCACTCGAAACCGGTGAACGACGCAGCGGCGTCGCCCTGGTCCTCCACGAAGGCGAACGCCCACTGGTCGAGCTCGAGCACCTCCTCCTGCCGGTCGGCGCCGAGGGGGACGATGCGGGTGCCGGGGAAGGAGCTCATGGGAGAGCATGGTGGCAGCCGGACCTGCGCCGACTCGACCGGTTTACCGGCTGGGGGCCGGTAAGGTCCGCCAGGTGTGGCAGACCGTGCGACGACGCGTGCTGCCGACGCAGGCGTTCCTGCTGCTGCTGCTCACGGGGCTCGCGGTCGGCGTCGCGCTGCTGAGCGTCGAGCACGCTCGCTGGGTGCCGGTCACGACGATGGTCCCGGTCATGCTCATCGCCGCCTTCCTGCTGCGGGTACGGGCGATGGTGCTGCTCTACCTCGTCGTCGCCGCCGGCGTCCTCTACAGCGCCGTGGAGCGCACCGGCCAGCAGCCGATCGGTCCTGGCTCGCTCGCGGTCATCGGGGTGACCGCCGTCCTCACCCTGCTGTTCGCCCGCAGCCGTGAGCGCCTCGGCGTCCAGGGGACCCTCGGGGAGTCGATGCTCGTCGACCTGCGGGACCGGCTGCGGGCCCAGGGCAGCATCCCACCGCTGGCGCGGGGCTGGGACGTCGAGACGGTGCTGCGCTCGGCGTACGGCGACTCCTTCTCCGGAGACTTCCTCGTCGCCAGCCCGGAGGGCTGCTCGGCGCTGGAGATCGTGCTCGTCGACGTGTCCGGCAAGGGCCAGGCGGCCGGCACCCGGGCGCTGCTGCTCTCCGGAGCCTTCGGCGGGCTGCTGGGCGCGCTGAGCCGGGAGACGTTCCTGCCGGCGGCCAACGCCTACCTGCTGCGCCAGCAGTGGGACGAGGGGTTCGCCACCGCCGTCCACCTCGCGGTCGACTTCGCCACCGGTGACTACCGGATCGCCTCCGCCGGTCACCCTCCGGCGGCCCACTTCCACGCAGGGTCCGGCCGCTGGGAGCTGCTCGAGGGTGAGCACGGGCCGGCGCTCGGCGTCGTCGAGGGGGCCTCGTTCCCGGCGCGGACCGGCCGGCTCGACCGGGGGGACGCGTTGCTGCTCTACACCGACGGCATGGTCGAGACTCCCGGGCGCGACCTGGCGCTCGGCATCGACCGGCTCATGGGCATGGCCGAGCAGCTCGTCCGCCGCGGCGGGTTCTCCGGGGGCGCCCAGTGGCTCGTCGACGCCGCCGGCACGGGGGAGTCCGACGACCGCGCCCTGGTGCTGCTGTGGCGGTCGTGACGGTCAGTGGCTGCCGGCGCGCTCCGGCGGCTCGGCCGGCAGTCCCGGAAGCTGAGCCCGCACCTGCGGCAGCTCGGCCCGCACCCGCTCGGCGTTCCACCGGACCACCTGCGAGCCGGGGATCGGTCCGGAGAACCAGTACCCCTGGAGGTCGTCGCAGCCGAGCTCGGTGAGACGCGCTGCCACGGCTGAGTCCTCGATCCCCTCCGCGACCACCTCAAGACCCAGCCGGTGGCCGAGCTCGATGATCGAGGCGACGATCGCTTCGTCGATACCGCCACGGGTCAGCTCGGTGACGAACTGCCGGTCGACCTTCAGCTGGCGCACGTGCAGACCGCGCAGCTGGCCCAGACCGGTGAACCCGGCACCGAAGTCGTCGACGGAGACCTGGACGCCACGGGCACCCAGCGCCGCCACCACGGCCCGCGCCTCCTCCGGGTTCTGGGCGATGGCCGTCTCGGTCACCTCCAGCATGAGCAGCTCCGCGGGCCAGCGGTTCAGGGTCAGGGCCTCCTCGACGATGCCGAGGAGGCCGGGCTCGAGCATGGTGGCGCTGACGTTGACGTTCATCACCGTGAGGAGGCCTTCGGAGCGCCAGCGCGACGCCTCGCGCAGTGCGGTCAGCAGGACCCAGCGGGTCAGCGGCCGGATCAGGCTGGTGCGCTCCGCCAGCGGGACGAACTCCGACGGCGGCAGCTCGCCTCTGGTGGGGTGCCGCCAGCGCAGCAGCGCCTCGCACGCGGACAGCGCTCCGGTGCTCGCCGTCACGAGCGGCTGGTACAGCAGGGACAGCTCGCCGGAGTCCATGGCCCCTCGCAGGCGCGCGAGCGTCGCCAGGCCGTCGGTGGACACGGGGGACAGGTCGCCGGTGAAGCAACAGACCCCGGAGCGGGTGCGCTTCGCCTCGTACATGGCGACGTCCGCGTGCCGCAGCAGGTCGGACAGGTCACGCCCGGCCTGCGGCGCCAGGGCGATGCCGACGCTCGCCCGCACGTCCAGGTCGACGCCGCCGGCCACGAAGCCGCCCGCTCCGAGGCCGGCGAGCAGGCGCTTGGCGAGTACGGTCGCCTCGGCCGTCGTCGTCGGCTCTGGCACCAGCACGGCGAACTCGTCGCCGCCCAGCCGGATCACGAGCGCGTCGTCCGCCGACACCGCCGCAAGCCGGGCCGCCACCTGGGCCAGCACCGCGTCGCCGACGGCGTGCCCGAGCGTGTCGTTGACGTCCTTGAAACCGTCGAGGTCCAGCACCATGAGCGCCGGGCCCCGGCCGTCGTCGTCCGGGGCGAGGTCGCCGAGAACCTTCTCGGCCCGCTCCGCCAGCACGAGCCGGTTGCCCAGGCCGGTGAGCGGGTCGACCCGTCCTCGCCGGGTGTGCTCCCGCTGGTGCCGGACGAGCAGAAGCCCGAGCAGCGTCAGCACGAGGGCGGCCGACAGCACCACGAGCACCGTCGTGTGCGTCCCTGGGTCCACTGGTCGCCCTCCTCAGGCGCACCATCGGCGTGCCGACGGGCACCTTGAGGCCTCAGCGGCACGCAGCCACGAACGGTCCGGTGCCAGAGGCCCAGGTGACTGCACCCGAAAAGGCGTGAACAACCCCAAACCCGAGCAGAACGGTGGGGGGACCTGGATGGCCGGCCGGCACGCCGAGCGGGCGGCGGTGCGGAGCGGGCGGGCGGTGCTGAGCGGGTGACGGGAATCGAACCCGCATGACCAGCTTGGAAGGCTGGGGCTCTGCCATTGAGCTACACCCGCACGGCCCGGGTCTGTGCGTCCAGGGCGCGGCGGTCAGCCTACCGGGACCACTAGCCTGGTGCCGCGAGCACCGCTCGCGCCGGCGCCGCAGGGACCGGCCGGGGTATGGCGCAGCTTGGTAGCGCGTCCGCTTTGGGAGCGGAAGGTCGCCAGTTCGAATCTGGCTACCCCGACCATCTAGCATGGGCCGCCGTGCCCTGCGCCGGGCCCGCCCGCCGCCGTGCGCCGCCGTGCCCGAGAACAGCCCGACGAACAGCCCAACGACCCACCTACCGCGACCCAGGAGTACGCCCCCGTGAAGAGCGCCGTCGAGACCCTCAACCCGACCCGGGTCAAGCTGACCGTCGAGGTGCCCTTCGACGAGCTCAAGCCGAGCATGGACAAGGCGTACCGGGAGATCGGCTCGCAGGTCCAGGTGCCGGGCTTCCGCAAGGGCAAGGTGCCGCCGCGGATCATCGACCAGCGCTTCGGGAGGGCCACCGTGCTCCAGGAGGCGGTCAACGACGCCCTGCCGCAGATGTACGCCAAGGCCGCCGAGGAGCACGAGCTGCGCCCCCTGGGGCAGCCGGAGGTCGAGGTCACCGAGGTGCCCGACCCGGCGAAGGGTGGTGACCTGAAGTTCACCGTCGAGGTCGACGTCCGGCCGACCCTCGAGCTGCCCGACTTCTCCACCCTGTCGGTCACCGTGGACGACGTCGAGGTGACCGACGAGGACGTCCAGCAGCGGCTCGACCAGCTGCGTGAGCGGTTCGGCACCCTCACCGGTGTCGACCGCGGCGCCCAGGACGGAGACTTCGTCTCCCTCGACATCAGCGCCACCATCGACGGTGAGGAGATCGACACCGCCAAGGGTGTCTCCTACCAGCTCGGCAGCGGCACGATGCTCGACGGGATGGACGAGGCCCTGGCCGGCGCGACGGCGGGAGAGACCCGGACCTTCACCGCGCCGCTCGCCGGTGGCGAGCACGCCGGCGAGGACGCCGAGGTGACGGTCACCGTCCAGTCGGTCAAGGTGCGCGAGCTGCCCGAGGCCGACGACGAGTTCGCCCAGCTGGCCAGCGAGTTCGACACCATCGAGGAGCTGCGCGCCGATCTGCGCAGCCAGGCCGAGCGCGCCAAGGCCATGGAGCAGGGGGTGCAGGCCCGGGACAAGGTCCTCGACGCGCTGCTCGAGGCCGTCGACGTCCCGGTGCCCTCCAAGCTGGTCGACGACGAGGTGCACCGTCACCTCGAGGCCGAGAACCGGCTCGACGACGACACCCACCGCGCCGAGGTCGCCGAGGAGGCGCACAAGGCGCTGCGGGTGCAGTTCCTCCTCGAGGCCATCGCCGAGCAGGAGGAGGTCCAGGTCAGCCAGCAGGAGCTGATCGAGTACCTCGTCGCCGCGGCGCCGCAGTACGGGATGGACCCGAACGCGTTCGCCAAGGCCCTCGACGAGGCCGGTCAGATCCCGGCCATGGTCTCCGAGGTGGCTCGCCGCAAGGCCCTCGCGGTCGCGCTCGAGCGGGCCACCGTCACCGACGCCTCCGGGCGGACCGTGGACCTCGACGCCCTCGTGCCGGGCGCCGAGGGCGAGGAGCAGGCGTCGCAGGCGTCGGAGGCGTCGGCAGACTCCGCAGACTCTGCTGATTCTGCCGACAGTGCCGACAGTGCCGACAGTGCCGACAGTGCCGAGTCTGCTGACTCCGCCGACAGTGCCGACTCTGCCGACAGCGCCGATCGTGCAGACTCTGCGGACAGCCCGCAGCCCACGGACCGCACCGACTCGCCGTCCTGATCGTCAGCGACGCCCCCGTCCCACCCCGCGCGGGGCCGGTGCCCCCTTCCGTGATCATGCAGTTCCGCCACCCTCCCGTCCCCCGCTGGACCGGCGCTCCTCTCGGTGATCATGCAGTCCCGCCACCCTCCTGTCGCCCGGCGTGCCGGGTCGGGGGTGTCGTCGTCCGGGACCGACGTGCGCCGACAGCGAACAGGCCCTGGTCCGGGGACTCGGCCGTCGGGCCCCCGCGTTAGGGTCGCTGAGACCGTCCGGCGCGGGCCTTCGCCGCCCGGACCCGACTGCGACACCAGATGTCCTCGACATGGATGGAGCCCCGAACCGATGGAGCGCACCAGCACGAGCGAGCCGACGACCGGCGCGCCGCAGGCCCGCGGCACCGGCCAGGCGATGGGCCTGGACGACCACATCTACCAGCGGCTGCTCAAGGAGCGGATCATCTGGCTGGGGTCCGAGGTGCGTGACGAGAACGCGAACGCCATCTGCGCGCAGATGCTGCTGCTCGCCGCGGAGGACCCCGACAAGGACATCTTTCTCTACATCAACAGCCCCGGCGGTTCGGTGACCGCCGGCATGGCCATCTACGACACCATGCAGTACGTCAAGCCCGACGTCGCCACGGTGGCGATGGGGCTGGCCGCCTCGATGGGGCAGTTCCTGCTCTCCTCGGGCGCCAAGGGCAAGCGGTACGCCACCCCGCACGCGCGGATCATGATGCACCAGCCCTCGGGCGGCATCGGCGGCACCGCCAGCGACATCCGGATCCAGGCCGAGCTCATCCTGCACATGAAGACCCAGCTCACCGAGCTCATCGCCGGGCAGACCGGGCAGACCGTCGAGCAGATCACCAAGGACGCCGACCGCGACCGCTGGTTCACCGCAGCGGAGGCCAGGGACTACGGGTTCATCGACCACGTGGTGGCCAGCGCCGGCGACGTCAGCGGCGGCGGCGGCACGAACGCCTGAGCCCACCGGACCACTTCTAGCGAGGAGCACCCCCGTGAAGATCGACCCCCGCCGCCCGGGCCACTCCGCCGCCCCGGCACCGACGAGCCGCTACATCCTGCCGCAGTTCGAGGAGCGCACGGCCTACGGGTTCAAGCGCCAGGACCCGTACACGAAGCTCTTCGAGGACCGCATCATCTTCCTCGGCGTCCAGATCGACGACGCCTCCGCGGACGACGTCATGGCCCAGCTCCTCGTGCTCGAGGCACAGGACCCCGACCGCGACATCATCATGTACATCAACTCGCCCGGCGGCTCGTTCACCGCGCTGACGGCGATCTACGACACCATGCAGTACGTCAAGCCGGAGATCCAGACCGTGTGCCTCGGGCAGGCGGCGTCCGCCGCGGCGGTCCTGCTGGCGGCCGGCGCGCCGGGCAAGCGGCTCGCGCTGCCCAACGCCCGGGTGCTCATCCACCAGCCGGCGATGGCTGGCGGCGACTACGGCCAGGCCTCTGACATCGAGATCCAGGCCAACGAGGTGCTGCGGATGCGCACGTGGCTGGAGGAGACCATCGCCCGGCACTCCAACCGGACCGCCGAGCAGGTCCGCCAGGACATCGAGCGGGACAAGATCCTCACCGCCGACGCAGCCCTCGACTACGGCCTGGTGGACCAGGTGCTGGCCAGCCGCAAGGGTCCCGTCGGCGTCAGCTGACCGGGCTGCCGGCCGCCGGGGCGGGCCCATCGGGCGACAACACGCCGACGGACCCGCCCCTGCCGCTGACACGGCGGCCCCGGTGGTGTGCAATGGGGGTACCGAGTCCGCCGGCAGGCGGACCCGCGACAGGAGGGAACTCGTCCGTGGCACGCATCGGAGACGGCGCGGATCTGCTGAAGTGCTCGTTCTGCGGCAAGAGCCAGAAGCAGGTCAAGAAGCTCATCGCCGGTCCCGGCGTGTACATCTGCGACGAGTGCATCGATCTCTGCAACGAGATCATCGAGGAGGAGCTGGCCGAGGCCAGCGAGCTCGGCCTCGTCGAGCTGCCGAAGCCGAAGGAGATCTTCGACTTCCTCGAGGAGTACATCGTCGGGCAGGACGCCGCGAAGAAGGCGCTCGCGGTGGCGGTCTACAACCACTACAAGCGCATCCAGGCCGGTGAGCCGTCCCGACGGGGCGAGGAGCAGATCGAGCTCGCCAAGTCGAACATCCTGCTCATCGGACCCACCGGGTCGGGCAAGACCTACCTGGCCCAGACACTGGCCAAGATGCTCAACGTCCCGTTCGCGATCGCCGACGCGACGGCGCTGACCGAGGCCGGCTACGTCGGCGAGGACGTCGAGAACATCCTCCTCAAGCTGATCCAGGCGGCCGACTACGACGTCAAGAAGGCCGAGACCGGGATCATCTACATCGACGAGGTCGACAAGATCGCCCGCAAGTCGGAGAACCCGTCGATCACGCGCGACGTCTCCGGGGAGGGCGTCCAGCAGGCGCTGCTGAAGATCCTCGAGGGGACGACGGCGTCCGTCCCGCCGCAAGGAGGCCGCAAGCACCCGCACCAGGAGTTCATCCAGATCGACACGACCAACGTCCTGTTCATCGTCGGCGGGGCGTTCGCCGGTCTGGAGGACATCGTGTCGGCCCGGATCGGCAAGCGCGGCATCGGCTTCGGCGCGTCTCTGCACAACCCCGCGGAGACGCCCGACCTGTTCGCCGAGGTGATGCCGGAGGACCTGCTGAAGTTTGGACTCATCCCCGAGTTCATCGGCCGGCTGCCAGTCATCACCACCGTGTCCCACCTCGACCGCGACGCGCTCGTGCGGATCCTCACCGAGCCGCGCAACGCGCTCGTCAAGCAGTACCAGCGGATGTTCGAGATCGACGGGGTCGAGCTCGAGTTCACCCCCGACGCCCTGGGCGCTGTGGCCGACCAGGCCATCCTGCGCGGTACCGGTGCCCGTGGACTGCGGGCGATCATGGAAGAGGTCCTCCTGCCGGTCATGTTCGACGTCCCCTCCCGCGACGACGTCGCCCGGGTCGTCGTCAGCCGTGAGGTCGTCCTGGAGAACGTGCTGCCGACGCTCGTGCCGCGGGAGAAGACGACGACCCCGCGCAAGCGCGAGCGCCGCGAGAAGTCCGCCTAACTTCGTGATCATGCAGTCCCGCCACCCCGCCTGACCCACCCGTGATCATGCAGTCCCGCCACCTCACCAGGTCCGCCGGCTGATCTGCGGCTCCATCCCGAGCAGCTCGCCCACGCCGCGCTCGAAGGCGAGCGAGGAGCCGAGGACCTCGCCCAGCCCCACCCCGACGACGTGCCAGCCGAACCGGCGGGCCAGGTCCTCGCGTCGGCGTCGGTCGTGCTCGACGTGCTCAGGCCGGGAGTGAAACTCCCTGCCGTCGTACTCGATCGCGATGCGCCGTCTCGACCAGCCAAGGTCCAGACGGTACACGCCGGTGCCGTTGTGGTCGCGGATCCAGACCTGTGTCTCCGGTGCCGGGAAGCCGGCGTCGACGATGCGCAACCGTGTCCACGACTCTCCCGGCGACTCGCTGCGCGGATCGCACAGTCCGACGAGCCGGCGAGCTCGTGCGACGTTGCGTCCACCGCTCCAGTCGTGCAGCCGGGACAGCATCTCCGTCGGGTGGCACAGCCCGGCGCGGGCGATCGCGTCGAGGCAGCCGAGGGCGACGAACGGCCGCAGGTACCGGGCGAGGTCGCACGCGGTCCGCAGCGGCGTAGTCACCGGAACCCCGTGCGCGAGCGCGATGTCGTCCTCGGGCAGCGAGGCCTCGTACGCGCGCACTCCGGCCCGGCGCGGCGGCGTGGTCCCTGCCCGGACGACGACCTCGAGGGGGAGGGGGACGTCGAGCTCGCCCGGCCCACGGGCGTCCACTCCGTGCACCCAGGCAGCGGTGCGGCGTCCCACCGCCGCGTTCGGCGGCAGGACGAGGCTGACGGCCTGGGCGCGACGAACCGGGTCGCTCACTGCACGGGCGTCGAGGTAGACCCCGCGGACCGGCTGGACGACGGTGCCGGCAGCGAGCAGTGCGTCGAGCTCGTGCCGGCTCAGCAGCAGACCGGGAAGGTCACGTCTGCGAAACGGCGGCAGCACGTCGGCGGACAGCTGCGGTGTACGGATGACCATCCCTGCAGGGTGCCGCGGGTTCGCTGAAGGCGTCGGCGGTCATCCACAGGGACGGGACTGCTTGCAGCTCCATAGCCCGGGGGTGGCGGGATTGCATGATCACCGAGGGGGGCGGTGAGGGTGGCGGGATTGCATGATCACCGAGGGGGGCGGTGAGGGTGGCGGGATTGCATGATCACCGAGGGGGGTGAGGGTGGCGGGATTGCATGATCACCGAGGGGGGGCGAGGGTGGCCTCCCGGACGGCGAGGGCGTCACCGTCGGCGACGAGCCGCAGGTCCGCGACCCGACCCGCCGCCCGCAGGTCGGAGGCGGCCCCCTCGAGCAACGCCATGTCACCGGCCGGCCCGGCCACGACCACGCGCTCCACCTCGGTGCGCTGGGAGACCTTGGCCTCGGACTTGGCCTTGCGGACGCCGGCCAGCGCCGTCCCGACGACGCCGAGCAGCCGCGGGTCGGCGTCGCCCGCCGCGGCCCGCAGACCGGCCGGGTCCGGCCAGGACGCGCGGTGCACCGAGCCCTGCCGCCACCACGACCAGACCTCCTCGGTCGCGAACGGGATGAACGGCGCCAGCAGGCGTAGCAGGACGTCGAGCGCTCGCGCCAGCGCCGCCCGCGCCGACGCCGCGGCCTGCTCGCCGTGCCCGCCGTACGCGCGGTCCTTGACCAGCTCGACGTAGTCGTCGCAGAACGTCCAGAAGAACGTCTCGGTGACCTGCAGCGCGCGGGTGTGGTCGTAGGCCTCGAACGCCGCGGTGGCCTCCTCGACGACGTCCGCGAGCGCGGCCAGCGTGGCGCGGTCCAGCGGCTCGGTGACCTCGGCGTCGGGGTCGACCGCGCCCATCGACAACGCGAACTTGCTCACGTTGAGCACCTTGATCGCCAGCCGGCGACCGATCTTCATCTGGCCTTCCTCGAACGCCGCGTCGGTGCCGAGGCGGGCGCTGGCCGCCCAGTACCGCACGCCGTCCGAGCCGTGCTGCTCCAGCAGGCCCATCGGGGTGACGACGTTCCCCTTGGACTTGCTCATCTTCTTGCGGTCCGGGTCGAGGATCCAGCCGCTGATCGCCGCGTGCCGCCACGGCAGCGACCCGTGCTCCAGGTGGGAGCGCACGACGGTGGAGAACAACCAGGTGCGGATGATGTCCTGACCCTGCGGCCGCAGGTCCATCGGGAACACCCGCTCGAACAGGTCCGGGTCGCGCTCCCACCCGCCGGCGATCTGCGGCGACAGCGAGGACGTCGCCCAGGTGTCCATGACGTCCGGGTCGGCGGTGAAGCCACCCGGCACGTCGCGCTGGTCCTCGGTGTACCCGCGCGGGACGTCGCTCGTCGGGTCCACCGGCAGGTCCGCCTCGTCCGGGACGAGCGGGTCCTCGTGGACCGGCTGCCCCTCGTCGTCCAGCCGGTACCAGACCGGGATCGGGACGCCGAAGAACCGCTGCCGGCTGATCAGCCAGTCGCCGTTGAGACCGTTCACCCAGTTCTCGTAGCGGACACGCATGAAGTCGGGGTGGAACTGCAGCTCGGCGCCCCGGGCCAGCAGCTCGGCGCGCAGGTCCGCGTCGCGGCCTCCGTTGCGGATGTACCACTGCCGGCTGGTGACGATCTCCAGCGGCTTGTCGCCCTTCTCGAAGAAGTTGGCCTTGCGCTGGGTGGGCTGGGGCTCCCCGTCGAGGTCGCCGGACTCCCGCAGGTGGGCGACCATCGCCTCCCGGGCCGAGAACGTCGTGCGCCCGGCGAGGTCGGCGTACGCGGTCGCGGCCGGCTCGTGCGCCAGCCACGGCGGCGTCTCGCGCAGCAGGCGGCCGTCCCGGCCGATCACCGAACGGGTCGGCAGGTCGAGCTCGCGCCACCACTGGACGTCGGTGAGGTCACCGAACGTGCAGCACATCGCGATCCCGGCGCCCTTGTCCGGCTCGGCGGCCGGGTGCGCCAGGACCGGGACCTCGACCCCGAACACCGGTGTCGTCACCGTCGTGCCGAACAGGTGCTGATAGCGCTCGTCGTCGGGGTGGGCGACCAGGGCGACGCAGGCGGGGATCAGCTCGGGCCGGGTGGTCTCGATGTGGACGACGCCGCCGTCCGGGCGGTGGAAGGCCACCCGGTGGAAGTGGCCGGGGTAGTCCCGGGCCTCGAGCTCTGCCTGGGCCACCGCGGTCTGGAAGGTGACGTCCCACAGGCCCGGCGCCTCGGCGCTGTACGCGTCCCCGCGGGCCAGGTTGCGCAGAAACGCTCGCTGGGAGGCGGTTCGGGCGACCGTGTCGATGGTCTGGTAGTGCTGGGTCCAGTCCACCGACAGGCCCAGGTGGCGCCACAACGCCTCGAACTGCTTCTCGTCCTCCGCGGTGAGCCGCTCGCACAGCTCGACGAAGTTGCGCCGGCTCACCGGCACCTGGTCGGCGGCCTTGACGCTCGTGGCCTCCCCGGCGTGCGGGGGCGTGAAACCAGGCTCGTACGGCAGCGAGGGGTCGCAGCGGACGCCGAAGTAGTTCTGCACCCGCCGCTCGGTCGGCAGGCCGTTGTCGTCCCACCCCATCGGGTAGAAGACCTCGCGCCCACGCATCCGCTGGTAGCGGGCGATGAGGTCGGTGTGGGTGTAGGAGAACACGTGCCCGACGTGCAGCGAGCCGGAGACCGTGGGCGGCGGGGTGTCGATGGAGTAGATCTCCGCACGGCTGCGGCTCCGGTCGAACCGGTAGGTGCCCTGCTCGCGCCACACCGCGTCCCACTTGCGCTCCAGGCCCTCGAGGGACGGCTTGTCCGGGACGTTGGGGGCGCAGTGCGTGGTCATGCGGGGAATCTTCCCAGACCAGCCGCCGGGTCCCCGAACCGGTTTCTGCCAGGACGCGCGGGACGAGGCGCCCGCTAGTGCCGGTCCAGGATCGACTGCAGGTCCGCCCCGGCAGGAAGCACCCCGTACAGGTGACCGCGGTGCTCGCCGAGCCGGGTGCCGATGAACGTCTCCGCCACCGGGGCCGGGGCGGTGCGCACGAGCAGGGAGGCCTGCAGGGCCAGGGCCAGGTCGGCCACCAGTTGCCGGGCCAACGGTGCGGCCGCGTCGGTGCCGCCCGCACGCAGCCTGGCAGTCACCTCGCCCACCAACCGGCGGGTGTCCTTCAGGTGCGCGTCCAGCAGCGGGTGGGCGCCTGCCGCCAGGGAGACCTCGGCGTCGAAGGCGTCGATAGTCTCGGGCTGGCGGACCATCGCGCGCAGGACGTCCAGGGCGATGACGTTGCCGGAGCCTTCCCAGATCGCCATCACGGGCTGCTCCCGGTAGCGGCGGGCCAGCGGGAAGTCTTCGGTGTAGCCGTTGCCACCGAGGCACTCCATCGCCTCGTAGGCGTGCTCCGGGCCGCGCTTGGTCACCCAGTACTTGGCCACCGGCGTGGCCAGTCGCCGGAACGCGACCTCCGCCTCGGAGGCGTCGGCGTCGTGGGCCCGGGCCAGGCGCAGTGCGGTGGCGGTCGCGGCCTCCGACTCCAGGGCCAGGTCGGCGACCACGGCCGTCATGGCCGGCTGGTCCACCAGGTGCGCACCGAATGCCGCACGGTGGCGGACGTGCCACAGCGCCTCGGCGACCGACTGCCGCATGCCGGCGGCTGCGCCGTACACGTTGTCGAGCCGGGTCCGGTCAACCATCTCGATGATGGTGCGCACCCCGTGGCCCTGCTCACCCACCAGCCAGGCCAGGGTGCCGGCGAACTCGACCTCGGCCGAGGCGTTCGACCGGTTGCCCAGCTTGTCCTTGAGTCGCTGGATGAGGAAGGCGTTGCGGGTGCCGTCGGGCAGCACCCGGGGCAGCAAAAAGCAGCTGAGCCCGCCGGGGGCCTGCGCGAGCACGAGGAACGCGTCGGACATCGGCGCCGAGCAGAACCACTTGTGGCCGGTCAGCTGCCACATCTGGTCCCCGACGGGGGTGGCGGCGGTGGTGTTGGCGCGGACGTCGGAGCCGCCCTGCTTCTCCGTCATGGCCATGCCGACCATCGCGGAGGGCTTGTCGGCGTGCAGGGTGGGGTCGTAGTCCCGGCGCAGCAGCCGGGGCACCCACTCGCGCGCCAGGTCGGGGGCCCGCTCGAGGCTGGGGACTGCTGCGTGCGTCATCGACACGGGGCAGGCGTGCCCGGGCTCGACCTGCGCGAACAGCATGAACTGTGCTGCCCGGGCGACGTTGGCGCCCGGCCGTGGCTGTGCCCAGGCGGACGTGTGCGCGCCGGCGGCCACGGCGGCCGCGAGGATCCGGTGGTAGGCGGGGTGGTACTCCACCTCGTCGAGGCGGTGACCGGACCGGTCGTGGGTGCGCAGCACCGGGGGGTAGGCCTCCGCCAGCTCGCTGTCGTGCTGGACGTCGGCGGAGCCGACGAACCGCCCGGAGGCGTGGAGGTCCTCGAGGGCCCAGTCCGCCCCGTAGCGACGCACACCCTCGACCAGGGGAGTGTTGGTGGCGAACTCGTCGACGTCGACGCGAGGCGGCACCTGGTTGGTGACCTCGTGGGTCGATGTGACTGGGCTGGTGGAACGGTCAAGAACTGTCATCGCAGGCCTCCAGGTGAGTCGGTCGTGCCGGGTCGAGGAACGGGGCGGGGCGGTCCGCGCCGACGGCCCGCAGGCACAGCAGCCGGACCGAGGTCAGCACGTCCTCGATCCCGTGGTCCACGGGGTTCTGGCGCTCGGCCTGGTGCAGTGGCGACAGCGGGCCGATGAGCGCCTCGGCGATGGCACCCACGACGGCCGGTCCGCTCACCTGGGGGTCCTGCACCGGCAGCTCACCGGTGGCGACCCCGTCGGCGACGATCCGCACCACGGTGTCGGCGTACGCGCGGTGGAACGCCAGCCGCTCGGCGTCGATGAGGGGGCTGACCGGCTCGGCGAGCAGGGCCCACGCGAGCCGCCCGCTGCGGACCGCTCGGCCGGCGAAGGTGTCCACCAGGGCGGCCAGGCGGGCAGCGGCGCTGTCGGGAGCCTCGTCGACCGCCTCTCGGACCACCTGCAGCTCGACGGTGGCCGCCTCCCGGAACACCTCGGCGAGCAGCTCGTCGAGCGTGCCGAAGTAGCCGTACAGGGTGCCGGGGCTCACGCCTGCCCTGGTGGTGATCGCCCGGACGCTGGCCGCCCCGAAGCCCTGCTCGCTGACGATGGCTCGGGCGGCGCCGAGCAGGGTCCGCCGGCGCGCGGCGAGCGCGGCGCGCTGTGACGGCGTCTGCCGGTAGGGCACCTCCGGCTCCTTCGCTCGGTCCGCGGGCGGCGCCGACGTCGGCGGCGCCCCTTCCCCCAAGCAGTAAACCATGGTTCAATCCTTCGCGTCGATCATGGGAGGCACTGACATGGACCTGACCGCCATGCTGGAGAGCACGGCCCACAAGTTCCCTCGCAAGCCCGCCGTCGTGGCCGGCGAGACGGCCTTGTCCTACGAGGAGCTGCTGGACGCCTCGAAACGGGCCGCCGCCGTGCTGCGGGACGCCGGTGTCGGTCGAGGCGACCGGGTGGGCGTCATGATGTACAACACCCCGGCCTTCGTGGTGGCCGCGTTCGGCATCTGGCGAGCCGGCGCCGTCCTGGTCCCGCTCAACCACAAGTACGCCAGCGCCGAGGTCGCCTACGTGACCAGGCACGCCGGCATCCGGGTCGCCGTCGTGGACGCCGGGCTGGCCGCTACCGCGCAGGCCGACACGGCGGACACCCGCTGGCTGGTCACCACGGACGACGGCTCCGGGGAGTTCGACACGCTCGTGGCCGCCACCTCACCGTGGGACGGGGTGGCAGTCGACGACACCGAGATCGCCGAGCTGCTCTACACCTCCGGCACCGTGGCAGAACCCAAGGGCTGCCTGCACTCCCACCGCGGCATCCACTCGGTGGCCGCGTACACCACCGCCACGATGGGGCTGCGCCGTACCGACCGCTTCCTGATCTCGATGCCGATCTGGCACGCCTCACCGCTGAACAACTGGTTCCTGTCCATGATGTTCGTGGGCGGCACGGTGGTCCTGCAGCGCGAGTACCAGCCGCTGGAGTTCCTGCGCACGGTCAGCGAGCAGCGAGTCACCGCGTTCTTCGGCGCCCCCATCGCCTACCTCGCCCCCCTGCAGGCCGCCCCCGCCGCCGGGGTGGACCTCGCGGACTTCGACCTCTCCAGCGTCCGCGCGTGGATCTACGGAGCGGCCCCGCTGGGCGCCGACACGGTGCGGCGACTCCAGCAGGTCTACCGGTCGGACGCCTTCTACCAGGTCTACGGCATGACCGAGATGGGTCCGGTGGGCACCGCGCTGTACCCGGAGGACCAGGTGACCAAGGCCGGGTCGGTGGGAGCCGGCGGGATGCCCGGGGTCGACGTGCGGGTGATGGGCCCGGACGGCGCACCGGTGGCGCCCGGGCAGCCCGGGGAGGTGTGGATCCGTTCCGACACCCGGATGGTCGGCTACCTCGACGACCCCGACGCGACCGCGGCCTGCTTCGAGGGCCCCTGGTACAAGACCGGCGACCTTGCCGTCGTGGACGAGGACGGCTACCTGTTCATCGTCGACCGGCTCAAGGACATCATCATCACCGGTGGCGAGAACGTGTTCTCCCCGGAGGTGGAGGAAGCCCTTCTGCAGCACCCGCACGTGCGTGACGCGGCGGTCGTCGGGCGCCCGCACCCCGAGTGGGGCGAGACCGTCGTCGCGTTCCTCGTCACGGACGGCACCCCGGTGGACGTCGAGGAGCTGAGGGAGTTCCTGGCCCCGCGGCTGGCCCGTTACAAGATCCCCCGGGAAGTCGTCGTCCGCGACGCCCTGCCCCGCAACCCGTCTGGCAAGATCACCAAGCACGTCCTGCGGAGGGACCTGCAGCCGTCGGGGTGACGCCCAGCGGGTGGATCGACACGTCGCGGAGGGGATCATGAGGGACGACGTCCTGCGGGCCGTGGTCACCGGTGCCAGTTCCGGCATCGGGGCGGCGACCGTGCGCCAGCTGACGGCGCTGGGCTGGGACGTGCTGGCCGTCGCCCGCCGGGAGGACCGGCTCGCCGAGCTGGCCCGGCAGACCGGCTGCGAGTACCGCGTCGTCGACGTCACCGACCCTACGGACGTCGAGCGCCTCGGCGTCGAGGCGTCCGCGCGCGGTCCCGTGCACGCGCTCGTCAACAACGCCGGCGGAGCGGTCGGCGCGGAGCCGGTCGCCGACGCCGACCCGCGCGACTGGCAGGCGATGTTCGAGCTGAACGTGCTCGGCACGCTGCGGGTCACCCAGGCGCTGCTGCCCGCCCTGCGCTCCTCGGGACGCGGCGACGTGGTGGTGATGTCGTCAACCGCGGGGTTCGTCGCCTACGAGGGCGGCGGCGGGTACGTGGCGGCCAAGCACGCCGAGCACGCGCTGGCCGCCACGCTGCGCCTCGAGCTCGCCGGCGAGCCGGTGCGGGTGATCGAGATCGCCCCCGGGATGGTCCGCACCGAGGAGTTCTCGGTGAAGCGGTACCGCGGCGACGCGGAGCGCGCCGCCGCCGTGTACGCCGGCGTCCGGGAGCCGCTCACCGCCGACGACGTCGCCGACTGCGTCGTGTGGACGCTGACCCGCCCGCACCACGTCAACGTCGACCTGCTCGTCGTCCGGCCCCGGGCCCAGGCGGCCCAGCACAAGGTGGTCCGGGACCAGTGAGCGCACGGCGGTGGACGCGGCCCCTAGACTGGGCGCACAGGCACTGACCCGGCCATCACCGGTGAGCCTCCGGAAGAACAGGGCACGTCCCGTGACGGGCCCCCAGTAGAACCGGACGGGTACGGCCCGTGACAGCCGTCGAACGAGCGGCCGGGCACGCCCCGGCAAGCGAGGTGGTACCGCGGTGCTGCCGGGACCGGCCCGGTGACGTCGTCCTCGCACCATGATCGGCACGAACTGCAAGATCACGGTGAGGGCAGAGATGACGTACCCGAAGGCCACCCACGGCGACCCGACCGACGGCGTGCCCGCCACCCCCCGGTTCCCGGAGATCGAGCGGCGGGTGCTCGACTACTGGGCCGCCGACGGCACGTTCGAGGCCTCCGTCGAGGCCCGGCCGGCTGGGGAGAACGGCAGCAACGAGTTCGTCTTCTACGACGGCCCGCCGTTCGCCAACGGCCTGCCGCACTACGGCCACCTGCTGACCGGCTACGTCAAGGACGTCGTCCCCCGCTTCCAGACGATGCGCGGGCGCCGGGTGGAGCGACGCTTCGGCTGGGACTGCCACGGCCTGCCCGCCGAGGTGGAGGCCGAGAAGCAGCTCGGGATCGCGAGCAAGGACCAGATCGAGCAGATGGGTGTGGCCGAGTTCAACGCGGCCTGCCGGACGTCGGTGCTGCGGTACACCGACGAGTGGGAGGACTACGTCACCCGCCAGGCGCGCTGGGTCGACTTCGACAACGACTACAAGACCCTCGACCTCGACTACATGGAGTCGGTCATGTGGGCCTTCAAGTCGCTGTACGACAAGGGTCTGATCTACGAGGGCTACCGGGTGCTCTGGTACTGCACCCGGTGCGAGACGCCGCTGTCCAACACCGAGACCCGGATGGACGACGTCTACCGGACGCGGCAGGACCCCGCGGTCACCGTCGGCTACCGGTTGGAGACCGGCGAGCTGGCGCTGATCTGGACGACGACGCCGTGGACGCTGCCCAGCAACCTCGCCATGGCGGTGCACCCCGACCTGGAGTACGTCGTCGTGGAGAGCGGCGGGGAGCGGTACGTCCTCGCGGCCGAGCGTGTCGCGCACTACGCCCGGGAGCTCGCCGGCCCGGACGGCGAGGAGCCGCGGGTGGTGCAGCGCCTGCGGGGCACCGACCTGCTCGGACGCCGTTACACCCCACCGATGTCGTACTTCCTCGGCCGGCAGAACGCCCACCAGGTCCTGGCCGCCGACTACGTCACCACCGACGAGGGCACCGGCATCGTGCACATCGCGCCGGCCTTCGGCGAGGAGGACAAGGTCGTCACCGACGCCGCCGGGATCGAGGCGGTCGTCCCGGTCGACGCCCAGGGCCGGTTCACCGCCGAGGTCCCCGACTACGCCGGCCGGCACGTCCTGGAGGCCAACGCCGACATCATCCGGGACCTCAAGACCGGTGGCGGGGCGGTCACCGAGGGCACCGTGCTGCTCCGGCACGAGACCTACGACCACCCGTACCCGCACTGCTGGCGCTGCGACACCCCGCTCATCCAGCGTGCGGTGTCCTCGTGGTTCGTCAAGGTCACCGCGTTCCGGGACCGCATGGTGGAGCTCAACGAGCAGATCACCTGGGTGCCCGAGCACGTCCGTGACGGCTCGTTCGGCAAGTGGCTGCAGAACGCCCGGGACTGGTCGATCAGCCGGAACCGCTACTGGGGCAGCCCCATCCCGGTGTGGGTCAGTGACGACCCCGCCTACCCGCGGGTCGACGTCTACGGCTCTCTGGAGCAGCTGGAGCGGGACTTCGGCGTCCGGGTCACCGACCTGCACCGGCCCGCGGTGGACGAGCTGACCCGCCCCAACCCTGACGACCCGACCGGCCGCTCGACGATGCGCCGCGTGCCGGAGGTGCTCGACTGCTGGTTCGAGTCCGGGTCGATGCCGTTCGCGCAGGTGCACTACCCGTTCGAGAACGCCGACTGGTTCGAGCATCACTACCCCGGCGACTTCATCGTCGAGTACATCGGCCAGACCCGCGGCTGGTTCTACACGATGCACGTGCTGGCCACCGCGCTGTTCGACCGGCCGGCGTTCCGCACCTGCGTCGCCCACGGCATCCTGCTCGGCGACGACGGCCGCAAGATGAGCAAGTCGCTGCGCAACTACCCCGACGTCAACGAGGTCTTCGACCGGGACGGCGCGGACGCGATGCGCTGGTTCCTCATGTCCTCCCCGGTTCTGCGCGGCGGCAACCTCGTGGTGACCGAGCAGGCGATCCGCGACGGCGTCCGCCAGGTGATGATCCCGTTGTGGAACGCCTGGTACTTCTTCTCCCTGTACGCCAACGCGGCTGCCGGCGGGGCGGGGTACGAGGCGCGGTGGCGCACCGACTCCGGGCACGTCCTGGACCGGTACCTGCTCGCCAAGACCCGTGATCTCGCGCAGACCGTCGGCGACCAGCTCGAGGGCCACGACATCGCCGCGGCCTGCGAGTCGGTCCGCGGGCACCTCGACGTCCTGACGAACTGGTACATCCGCCGCTCGCGGGACCGGTTCTGGCAGGAGGACGCCGACGCCTTCGACACCCTCTACACCGCCCTGGAGGTGCTGACCCGGGTGGCGGCGCCGCTGCTGCCGCTCACCACCGAGGAGATCTGGCGCGGCCTGACCGGTGGGCGCAGCGTCCACCTCACCGACTGGCCGAACCCCGAGGAGCTGCCCGCCGACGACGACCTGCTCGCCGCGATGGACGACGTGCGCGCCGTCTGCTCCACGGCCCTCGGGCTGCGCAAGAGCAGCGGGCTGCGGGTGCGCCAGCCGCTGCCCGGGCTCACCGTGGTCAGCCCACGGGCGAAGGTCCTCACCGGTTTCCGGGACCTGGTCGCCGACGAGGTGAACGTCAAGGACGTCCGACTCGTCGACCTCGCCGCGGCCCACGAGGAGGACTTCGGGATCCGGCACCGGCTGGTCGTCAACGCCCGGGCCGCCGGGCCGCGGCTCGGCAAGGACGTCCAGGTCGCCATCCGCGCCGCCCGCGCCGGGGACTGGAGCACCGAGGAGGACGGCGTCGTCGCCGGCGGAGTCCGCCTGCTCGAGGGCGAGTACGAGGTGCAGACCGTGGTCGAGGACGACGCCGGCGGGGCCTCGCGCGCCACCGGCACCCTGCCGGGGGAGGGGTTCGTCGTCCTGGACACCACCGTGAGCCCCGAGCTGGCCGCCGAGGGCGTGGCCCGGGACGTCGTGCGCGCCGTCCAGCAGGCCCGTCGGGACGCCGGGCTGGCGATCGGTGACCGGATCCGGCTCACCGTCGCCGGGGAGCCTGCCGTGTGGGAGGCGCTGGTGGCTCACCAGGACCTCGTGGTCGGGGAGACCCTCGCCGAGTCCTTCGGTGCGGCCGGCGACCTCGACGCACTGCCGGCCGAGGACGGCGTGACGCAGACGACCGTCGGCGACGGCCTGGCCGTACGGATCCGGGTGGAGCGGTCGTGAGTGACGAGCAGAGCCCCGAGGGCCGGCTGCGGCAGGTGTTCGCCGAGCTCGTCGCCCGCACCCCCGAGGACCGGATGCAGCCGCGGCTGGACCCGGTCCGCGAGTGCCTTGCCCTGCTCGGCGACCCGCACCTGGCCTACCCGGTGATCCACGTCGCCGGCACCAACGGCAAGTCCTCCACCACCCGGATGATCGACCGGCTGCTGCGCGAGCACCACCTGCGGGTCGGCCGGTTCACCAGCCCGCACCTGGTCAGCGTGACCGAGCGGATCAGCATCGACGGCGAGCCGGTCACCCCCGAGCGGTTCGCCGAGGTGCACGAGGACGTCGCCCCGTACGTCGCCATGGTGGACGGCCGGCTGCGGGCGGCCGGGCAGCCGGCCCTGACCTACTTCGAGGTGCTCGCGGTGATGGCCTTCGCCGCGTTCGCCGACGCCCCGGTGGACGTCGCGGTCGTCGAGGTGGGCCTGGGTGGGACCTGGGACGCCACGAACGTCGTCCAGCCGCAGGTCGCGGTCATCACCCCCATCTCCCTGGACCACACCGAGGTCCTCGGGGACTCCCTGGAGGAGATCGCCGCCGAGAAGGCCGGCGTGGTCAAGCCGGGGGCGCTCGTCGTCCTGGCGCGACAGCCGGACGCCGCTCGCGACGTCGTCCTCGAGCGGTGCCGCCAGCTCGGCGTCCGGGTGGCCCGGGAGGGGGTCGAGCTCGGTGTCGCCGAGCGGACCCTGGCGGTCGGCGGCCAGCTGCTCACCCTGACCGGGACCGCCGGGCACTACGAGGAGGTGCTGCTGCCGCTGCACGGCGAGCACCAGGCCCGCAACGCCGCGCTCGCCGTCGCCGCCGTCGAGGCGTTCCTCGGGGGAGGGCAGACCGCCCTGGAGGCGGACGTCGTGCGCGCCGCGCTCGGCGACGTGGACTCCCCGGGGCGCCTGGAGGTGCTGCGGCCCAGCCCGACGATCCTGGTCGACGCCGCGCACAACCCGGCCGGGACGGCAGCCCTCGTCGCCGCGATCGAGGAGGAGTTCGCGTTCAGCCACCTCGTCGGCGTCGTCGGGGTGCTCGCCGACAAGGACGCCGGGACGATGCTCGAGCTGCTCGAGCCGGTGCTCGACGAGATCGTCGTCAGCCGGTCGCTGTCCCCGCGCGCGGTGCCGGTGGAGGAGCTCGCGGTGCTCGCCGAGGAGATCTTCGGCGAGGACCGGGTGCACACCGCCGAGGCCCTGGACGACGCCCTGCAGCTGGCCGTCAACCTCGCCGAGGCCGGCGCGGCGGACGGTCTGGGTGCCGGCGTCCTGGTCACCGGTTCGGTGACCGTCGTGGGGGAGGCCCGGGCCCTGCTGGTGCGGGAGCGGCGGTGGTGACGCTCGTGCCCCCGCCGACCCGGACGGTGTCCCGGCTGGCGGCGACGTGCCTGGCCCTGGAGTCCCTGCTCGTGCTCTTCGGCGTCCTGGCCGCGATCGGGCTGCTCGACGTCCCGGACGCGACGGTGTGGACGGCCGGCGGCGTCCTGGCCGGGGCGTGCCTGCTCGGCGCGGGGCTGGTCCGGACCCGGGCCGGGCTGTGGTTCGGCACCGGGCTGCAGGTCGTCCTCGTCGCCACCGGGTTCTGGGTACCGGCGATGTTCTTCCTCGGGGCGGTGTTCGCCGGCCTGTGGGTGTGGTTCCTGTGGCTCGGGCACCGCGTCGACACCGAGGCCGCCGCCCGGGACGCCGCCCCACCCGTCGATCGGTAGGGTCACCCCGCCAGTAGCCCCCGTCAGGCCTATCGTCCCCGCCCGCGGTCAAGGAGCACCTCATGAGCGAGCCGACCACCGAGCGCAGCCTCGTCCTCGTCAAGCCCGACGGGGTCCGTCGCGGGCTGACCGGCGAGGTGCTGCGCCGGGTGGAGGCCAAGGGGTACTCCCTCGTCGCACTGCGGGTCGTGCGCGCCGACCACGACCTGCTGTCCCGGCACTACGCCGAGCACGAGGGCAAGCCGTTCTACGAGCCGCTGCTGGAGTTCATGTCCTCCGGCCCGGTCGTCGCCGCGGTCATCGAGGGGCAGCGCTGCATCGAGGGGTTCCGCTCCCTGGCCGGCGCCACCGACCCCACGCTGGCCGCGCCCGGCACCATCCGCGGCGACCTCGGCCGCGACTGGGGCGTCGCCGTCCAGCAGAACCTCGTGCACGGCAGCGACTCCCCGCAGTCCGCCGTCCGTGAGATCGCCATCTGGTTCCCCGACCTCGCCTAGGCGCCTCGACCACAGACTCGACCACAGAAACAGCTCGACCACGGAACAGCTTGACCACAGAACAGAATGCTGCGTCCGGCACGGCTTTGCCGGCGTGTCGCGCCACCAACCCAGCATTCTGGGAGGCGGACCGGTGACGTCGGGCCCGGCGGTGCAGGCGGCGCGCGGGTTACCCTGGTGCCTCCCCCTGATGAACTGGCCCCTGCGGAGGCGTTGCCACCATGCTCCAGCCCACCAGGACCCACCGCTGCGGCGACTCCGTCTTCGACCGGCTCGAGCCGCTGCTGCCCAAGGTCGGCAAGCCGATCCAGTACGTCGGCGGTGAGCTGAACGCCACCGTCAAGGCGTGGGACTGCGGCGGCGAGAGCACCGTGCGCTGGGCGCTGATGTACCCGGACGCCTACGAGGTCGGCGTGCCCAACCAGGGCGTGATGATCCTCTACGAGGTGCTGAACGAGCGTCCGGACGCCCTGGCCGAGCGGACCTACTCGGTGTGGCCGGACATGGAGGCCCTCATGCGTGAGCACGGGGTGCCGCAGTTCACCGTCGACGCCCACCGCCCGGTCGGCGACTTCGACGTCCTCGGCGTGTCGTTCGCCACCGAGCTCGGCTACACCAACCTGCTCACCGCCCTCGACCTCGCCGGCATCCCCCTCGAGGCCCGCGACCGCACCGACGACCACCCGCTCGTGCTCGCCGGCGGGCACGCGGCGTTCAACCCCGAGCCGGTGGCCGACTTCCTCGACGCCGCGATCATCGGGGACGGCGAGGAGGCCGTGCTCGCCGTCACCGACGTCATCCGGGACTTCAAGGACGAGGGCCGCCCGGGTGGTCGCGAGGAGCTGCTGCTGCGCCTGGCCCGGAGCGGCGGGGTCTACGTGCCGCAGTTCTACGACGTGCACTACCTGCCCGACGGGCGGATCCAGCGCGTGACCCCGAACCGGCCCGGGGTGCCGTGGCGGGTCGCCAAGCACACCGTCATGGACCTCGACGAGTGGCCCTACCCCAAGCAGCCGCTCGTCCCGCTCGCGGAGAGCGTGCACGAGCGGATGAGCGTCGAGATCTTCCGCGGCTGCACCCGCGGCTGCCGGTTCTGCCAGGCCGGCATGATCACCCGTCCGGTGCGGGAGCGCTCCATCGAGGGCATCGGCCAGATGGTCGAGCAGGGGCTGGCGGCCACCGGTTTCGAGGAGGTCGGTCTGCTGTCGCTGTCCAGCGCCGACCACTCCGAGATCGCCGACCTCACCAAGCAGCTCGCGGACCGCTACGAGGAGTCCAAGGTCGGGCTCAGCCTGCCCAGCACCCGGGTCGACGCGTTCAACATCGACCTGGCCAACGAGCTGAGCCGCAACGGTCGGCGCTCCGGCCTGACCTTCGCCCCGGAGGGTGGCAGCGAGCGCATCCGCAAGGTGATCAACAAGATGGTCACCGAGGAGGACCTGATCCGGACCGTCGCCACGGCGTACGCCAACGGCTGGCGGCAGGTGAAGCTCTACTTCATGTGCGGTCTGCCCACCGAGACCGACGAGGACGTCCTGCAGATCGCCGAGCTCGCCAAGCGGGTCATCGCCACCGGGCGGGAGGTCTCCGGCCGCAGCGACATCCGCTGCACGGTGAGCATCGGCGGCTTCGTGCCCAAGCCGCACACCCCGTTCCAGTGGGCCGCCCAGCTCGACCACGAGACCACCGACGCACGGCTGGCGAAGCTGCGGGACGCGATCCGCGCCGACCGCCGGTACGGCAAGGCCATCGGCTTCCGCTACCACGACGGCAAACCGGGCATCGTCGAGGGCCTGCTGTCCCGCGGCGACCGGCGGGTCGGGCGGGTCGTCCGTGCGGTGTGGGAGGACGGCGGCCGGTTCGACGGCTGGAGCGAGCACTTCTCCTTCGACCGGTGGATGCAGTGCGCCGAGCGGGCGCTGGCCGACGAGCCGGTGGACGTCGACTGGTACACGACCCGGGAGCGGGACGTCGACGAGGTGCTCCCGTGGGACCACCTGGACTCCGGCCTGGACAAGGACTGGCTGTGGGAGGACTGGCAGGACTCGCTGTCCGGCGTCGAGGTGGAGGACTGCCGCTGGACGCCGTGCTTCGACTGCGGCGTCTGCCCGCAGATGGACACCGAGATCCAGATCGGCCCCACCGGACGCACCCTGCTGCCGCTGACGGTCAGCAAGCGCACCGACGTCCGAGAAGGCGCCTGAACGCCCTCCTGACCGTTGCCCGGTCGGCACAGAATGCTGGGTTCGTCACGCCATGGACGGCGTGTTGCGCCACGAACCCAGCATTCTGTGCTCTGCTGACTGATCTGCGGGCGGTGCTACTCGATGCGCGCGATGGGGCTTCCCTGCGTGACGGCCGCCTCCTCCTCGACCAGACGCCGGACGACGCCCGCCACCGGGGCGGGGACCTCGGCAGCCACCTTGTCGACCTGCACCTCGGCCAGCAGCTCGTCGGCCTCCACGTGCTGGCCGTCGTCGACGAACCAGGTGGACAGCACCCCCTCGGCGTCCGGGGTCTCCTTGGACAGCTGCGGGAACAGGACGTCCGTCATGCGGCCACCGCTCGGCGGATCGCGGCCTCGATGCGGTCGTGCCGGGGCAGCACGGCGTACTCCAGCGGTCGGGCGTACGGGATCGGGACGTCGGGGACGGCCACCCGCTGCACCGGCACCCGCAGCAGGCCCGGGTCGTGGTCGGTCACCGTCGCGACCACCTCACCGGACACGCCGAAGGACTGGTAGTCCTCGTCGACGACCACGAGCCGCCCGGTCTTGGCCACCGAAGTGAGGATCGCCTCCCGGTCCAGCGGGACCAGGCTGCGCAGGTCGAGCACCTCGACGTCGATGCCCTCGGCGCTCAGCGTCTCGGCGACGTCCAGCGAGTGGTGCACCGACAGCGACAGGGTGACGACCGTGACGTCGTTGCCCTCGCGGGCTACCCGCGCCTTGCCGATCGGCACCTCGTAGTCGCCGTCGGGGACGTCGTCGGTCGCGCGCGGGTTCTTCGCCATCCACGGCAGCCCCATCACGCCCTTGTGGAACATGTACACGACGGGGTTGTCGTCCCGGATCGCGGCGGTCATCAGCCCCTTCGCGTCGGCCGGCGTGCTGGGCACGACGACCTTCATCCCCGGCAGGTGCGCGAACGTGCCCCACAGGCACTGCGAGTGCTGCGCGCCGTCGGAGTAGCCGCCGCCGACCGCGGTCGTCAGCACCATCGGCACCTTCACGACCCCGCCGGACTCGTAGTGGATCTTGGCCATGTGGTTGTAGATCTGGTCCAGGCACACGCCGAGGAAGTCGGCGAACATCAGCTCGACGATGGGACGCATCCCCTCGACCGCCGCGCCGATACCCAGGCCGATGAAGGCGGTCTCCGAGATCGGCGTGTCGATGATCCGGTCCGGTCCGAACCGGTCGAGCAGGCCGGTCGTGGAGCTGAAGATGCCGCCGTAGGAGCCGACGTCCTCGCCGAGGTAGACCACCTCGGGGTTGCGCTCCATCTCCTGGGCGATGGCCTCGACCATCGCCTTGGACGTCGTCAGCCGCCGCTTGGCGCGTGGCGCCGGGACGGTGGGGGTGTCGGTGACGGTCATCGGGTGCCTCCTGCGGACGGTGCGTCGGTGAAGACGTAGGCGGTCGCGGCCGCCGGGTCGGGGAGCGGGCTCTCCTTGGCGAAGCGGATCGCGTCCTCGACCCGCTCGCTCGCGGAAGCCTTGACGCGCTCGACGGCGGCGTCGTCCAGCAGACCGGCGTCGCGCAGCCGCCGCTCGTAGCGCGGGATGGGGTCGTGCGTCGGGGCGTCGGCCAGGTCCTGCCGGTAGCCCTGGGCGTCACCTTCGAAGTGGCCCCACAGCCGCAGCGTGTGGACCTCGATGAGCGAGGGCCCCTCGCCGGCCCGCGCCCGGGCGACCGCACGCCCGACCGCTGCGTAGACGCCCTCGACGTCGTTGTCCTCGACGCGCTCACCGGGGATGCCGTAGGCGGCGGCCCGCAGGGCGTTCGAGCCGACGGCCGTGGACGCCGTGCGCGGCACGGAGATGCCCCAGTCGTTGTCCTCGACGACGAACACGACGGGCAGGCTCCACAGCGCCGCGAGGTTCAGCGACTCGTGGAAGGCGCCCTGGTTGGCGGCGCCCTCGCCGGTGACCGCGGCGGCGACGCGGTCGGTGCCGCGGCGCCGGAACGCGAAGGCCTGCCCGAGCGCGGGCGGGTAGCCCTCCGCGATGATGCCGGAGCAGGAGAAGTGGGTGCTGGGGTCGAACAGGTGCATGTGCCCGCCTCGGCCCCGGCCCAGGCCGGTCTCCCGGCCGAAGATCTCGGCGGTCATCCGCCGCAGGTCGACCCCGTGGGCGATGGCCAGGTGGTGCGGCCGGTGCGTCGCCGTGATCGCGTCGTCCCGGGTGAGGTGGGCGCACAGGCCGGCCGCCACCGGCTCCTGGCCGGCGGACAGGTGCATCTCACCGGGGACGAGCCCCTTGCCGATGTCGAAGCCGGGCCCCTTGTCGGCGTGGTACTCCCGCAGGATGGCTTCCTCGTAGGTCCGGCTCAGCACCATCGTCTCGTACAGGCTGACGCGGGTCTGGGCGTCGATGCGTGGCGCAGACCCGGCCTGTGCCGGGACGGACGCCGACGCTGACTGTGTTGTCATGGGTCCTCCAACGGCTCGCGGTTGCGTGTCTCGCAGCCTGCGCCGGTGGGGGTCGCCGGGCAACGGTAAGAAGTTCAGATGGTGATAGACGCGCCGGTCACTGGCCGTCGGGCCCGGCGTAGGCGATGAGCCGGGCGGCCCGCCGCAGGGCCTGGCGGCGGTCGATCACGCGCCGCAGGCTGGTCGCGGGCACGGACACGGCCACCGCCGCCGAGAACGTGGTCGAGGGCACCGGGACGGCGACGCAGGCGGTGCCAACGGCGTACTCCTCCCGGTCCATGGCGTACTCGGACAGCGACCTCAGCTCGTGCAGCAGGACCCGCCGGTCGGTGACCGTGTGGCGGGTGAGGTCGGCCAGCTCGTGGGTCTCGACGTACTCGCGGCGGGTCTGCTCCGGCAGCGTGGACAGCACCGCCTTGCCCAGGGCGGTCGCGTGCGCGGCGTCGTGGAAGCCCACCCACAGGTCCGTGCGCGGCGCCTCGGGGGAGTCCACGACGTCCACGAGCCGGATCTCACCGTCGTCCAGCACCGACAGGTACGCCGCGGCGTGCAGCTCGTCGTGCAGGTGCTGGAGCACCTGGTGGGAGCGGGACACCTGCACGACGCTGGGGGTGGCGCGGCCCGCGAGCGCGTCGGCGCGGTCGCCGAGCACGTATCCGGCCTCGGTGCGCCGCAGGTACCCCTCGTGCACCAGGGTGCGCAGCAGGTGGTAGGCCGTCGGCAGCGGGACACCGGTCTGCCGGGCCAGCGACTTGGCCGGCACCGGGCGCGCTGCACTCCCCACCGCGTCGAGCAGCGACAGGGCACGGCTGACCGAGCGGATCAGGGTGGGCTGGGTGGACATCGTTGACCCTCCAGAAGATCACCCTAGGTGGGCCGGGCGACGGTGACAACGACTTGGCCGTACCTGTCGACCTAGGGTGTCCGCCGTGGACCAGCTTCCCCAGCGCCCGACCTACCTCGTCGTGGACGGCGAGAACATCGACGCCACCCTCGGCATGAGCGTGCTGGGACGTCGCCCCCAGCCTGAGGAGCGGCCGCGGTGGGACCGGGTCCGCGAGTTCGCCGCCGCGGTGTGGGACCAGCCGGTCACCGCCCTGTTCTTCCTCAACGCCAGCTCCGGGCAGATGCCGATGGCGTTCGTCCAGGCGCTCATCGCGCTGGGGTACCGACCCATCCCGCTGGCCGGGTCGGTTTCCGAGAAGGTCGTCGACATCGGGATCCAGCGGACTCTGGCGGCGATCGCCGACCGGGACGGCGACGTCCTGCTGGCCAGCCACGACGGGGACTTCGTCGACCAGGTGAGCGCACTGCTCACCCCCGGGCGCCGGGTCGGCCTGCTGGGCTTCCGCGAGTTCGTCAGCTCGAGCTTCACCGAGCTGGCCGGACGCGGCCTGCAGACCTACGACCTCGAGGACGAGGTCGGCTGCTTCACCGCCCCGCTGCCACGAGTGCGGATCATCCCGCTGGAGACCTTCGACCCGGTCCGCTTCCTGTGACCGCGACCCGCTGAGCCGAGGAGGACACCCCGTGCCCAGGCCCGACGGCCCCCCGCCGCCGCCGCCGGTGCAGCGGCTCCGGCTGCGCTACGCCAAGCGCGGCCGGCTGCGCTTCACCAGCCACCGCGACTTCCAGCGCGCGCTGGAGCGGGCGCTGCGCCGCGCCGAGGTCCCGATGGCCTACTCGGCCGGGTTCACCCCGCACCCCAAGGTGTCGTACGCGAACGCCGCCTCCACCGGCGCGGCGAGCGAGGCCGAGTACGTCGAGCTGCAGGTCGCCGAACGCTGCGACCCGCGGGCCGTGCGCGACGCGCTCGACGAGGCGCTGCCGCCCGGGCTCGACGTCCTGGAGGTCGTCGAGGCCGGCCCCGGGTCCGTCACCGACCGGCTCGAGGCCAGTCACTGGGAGATCGTCCTGCCGGGTGCGGACCCCGGCGAGGTGGCAGCCGCTGCCGCCGTGTTCCTGGCGGCCGAGCACGTCGAGGTGGAGCGGCTGACCAAGTCCGGACGACGGATGCTCGACGCCCGCGAGCCGGTGGTCCGGCTCGATCTCCTCGAGGCAGACCGGGCCACCTCCGAGCTGGGGCGCGTCGCCGCGAAGGCGAGCCGCCCGTGTGCGATACTGCAGATGGTCGTGCGGCACGCCACACCTGCCGTCCGGCCCGACGACGTCCTCGCCGCCTTGCGCACCGTGGCCGACCTCGCGCCGCCGTCACCGCCCCAGGTGACCCGGCTGGCGCAGGGGCCGCTCGACGAGGCGACCGGCACCGTGGCCGACCCACTGGCTGCGGACCGGGACGCCGCCGGCACCTGAGGCCCCGCGCCCCGCACCTGTGGAGGGCGCGAGCGGACGGTGCGTCCATGACGACTTCCGCCGTCCGACGGCGGCTGACCACCCGAGCGGTACCGAGGTCGTGGCCGGTGCCCCGGGATGACGGGAGCACCACCCGTGACCACCGAGACCGGGTCCACCGGCGAGCAGTCCACCCCCGAGCAGTCCACCCCCGAGCAGTCCAGCGCCGAGCAGCGGCCGCGTCGCCGCCGGGCCGCCAGCCGGCCGGCCGGCCCCCCGCAGGCCGACACGCCGTCCGCTGGCACCCCAACCGCTGAGACTTCGGGCACTGACACCCCGGCTACCGACGTCCCGGATGCCTCCCCGGCGGCTCCGGCCAAGAGGCCGGCGCGCAAGCGGGCCGCTAAGAAGACCGCGGCCGTAGCCGAGCCGGCCCCGGCCCCCGCGCAGGAGGCTCCGCAGGAGACAGCGGCGTCCCTGGGGGAGCAGCCGGTCGCAGAGACCCCCGCGCCGCGCAAGCGGACCACCCGCAAGCGGGCGGCAGCGAAGACCGCCCCGGCCGCGTCGGAGCAGCCGGACGAGGCCACCGCCGCCGGCGAGCAGGCCCCGCAGCCGGCCGCACCTGAACCGGACCAGGCCACCGCCGGCGCCCAGGACGGGACCACCACCGGCGCCCAGGACGGGACCACCACCGGCGCCGCGACCCCCGTGGGAGCCGTCCCGGCCACCGCGGTGCTCTTCCAGCCGCCGGACCCGGCAGCCGCTCCTCGCCGGCGTCGGGCCGCGAGCCGGCCCGCAGGACCGCCGCAGGTGCCCTCCGAGCCCGCCGCCTCCGAGGAGCAGGAGCAGCAGGAGGAACAGGAGTCGGCTGGTACGGCGCCCAGTGCCGCGGCCAGCGAGGTGACCGGTCCGGCCGGGCAGCCGGGCGCCGGCCAGGACGCCGGGACCTCCGCCGGTTCTGGTGCCGAGGCGGGGGACCGCGACGACGGCCCGGACGACGGCGGGGACGGTGCGGAGACCCGTCGGCGCCGTCGGCGCCGCGGTGGCCGCGGACGTCGCCGCCGCTCCGGTGAGGACTCCAGCGCCTCCGCGGTCGAGACCGACGACGACACGGACGACGACGTCCGTGACGGCACGTCCCCGGGCAAGCCCAAGGACAAGTCCGAGGGCAAGCCCAAGGACACGTCGGAGGGCAAGCCCGAGGACAAGGCCGACGGGGACACGACCGAGGACGCCGGCCCCGGCGTCGGCGAGGTCAGCGACTACGTCAGCGGGGACGACGACACCGGGGACGACGACAGCGGGGACGAGGGCTCTGGCTCCTCCCGCCGGCGGCGCCGGCGGCGGCGCCGTTCCGGTGAGGCCGACGACTCGGCCGTCGAGGAGTCCGGGCGCGCCAAGCAGGGCCGTAAGCCCTCCGACGACGTCACCGCCGTCAAGGGCTCGACCCGCCTGGAGGCCAAGCGGCAGCGCCGGCGGGAGGGCCGCGACTCCGGCCGTCGCCGTCCGGTGATCACCGAGTCGGAGTTCCTGGCCCGGCGCGAGAGCGTCGAACGGGTCATGGTCGTCCGGGAGCGGGAGGGCCGTACCCAGATCGCAGTCCTCGAGGACGGCGTGCTCGTGGAGCACTACGTCGCCCGCAAGGAGCAGTCCTCCCTGATCGGCAACGTGTACGTCGGTCGGGTGCAGAACGTGCTGCCGAGCATGGAGGCCGCGTTCGTCGACATCGGCAAGGGCCGCAACGCCGTCCTGTACGCGGGCGAGGTCAACTGGGACGCCGCCGGCCTGGAGGGCCAGCCGAAGCGCATCGAGGTCGCGCTGAAGTCCGGGGACCCCGTCCTCGTCCAGGTCACCAAGGACCCGGTCGGGCACAAGGGTGCCCGGCTCACCAGCCAGGTGTCGCTGCCCGGGCGCTACCTCGTCTACGTGCCGCGCAGCTCGATGACCGGTATCTCCCGCAAGCTGCCCGACACCGAGCGCAACCGGCTCAAGAAGATCCTCAGGAGCGTGCTGCCCGAGGACGCCGGGGTCATCGTGCGGACGGCCGCCGAGGGGGCCTCGGAGGAGGAGCTCTCGCGCGACGTCCAGCGCCTGCAGGCGCAGTGGGAGGACATCGAGAAGAAGGCGAAGGCGGTCAGCCCGCCGGCGATGCTCTACGGCGAGCCCGACCTCATGATCAAGGTGGTCCGGGACGTCTTCAACGAGGACTTCACCAAGCTCGTGGTCGCCGGCGACCACGCCTGGGACACCGTTTCGGAGTACGTCCAGTGGGTGGCCCCCGACCTCGCCGAGCGGCTCGAGCGCTGGGACGGCGAGGACGACGTGTTCGCCGCCCACCGGATCGACGAGCAGATCGCCAAGGCCCTCGAGCGCAAGGTGTGGCTGCCCTCCGGCGGCTCGCTCGTCATCGACCGCACCGAGGCGATGACCGTCGTCGACGTCAACACCGGCAAGTTCACCGGCTCCGGCGGCAGCCTCGAGGAGACGGTGACGAAGAACAACCTCGAGGCCGCCGAGGAGATCGTCCGCCAGCTGAGGCTGCGGGACATCGGCGGCATCATCGTCGTCGACTTCATCGACATGGTCCTGGAGAGCAACCGCGACCTCGTGCTGCGCCGCCTCGTCGAGTGCCTGGGCCGCGACCGCACCAAGCACCAGGTCGCGGAGGTCACCTCGCTCGGTCTGGTCCAGATGACCCGCAAGCGGGTCGGGCAGGGGCTGCTGGAGGCGTTCAGCGAGACCTGCGAGTGCTGCAACGGCCGTGGCGTCGTCCTGTTCGACGAGCCGGTCGAGAAGAGCCAGCACAACGGCGGGCGGACCAAGGGGGAGCAGCCCGGCTCGCAGCAGCGCCGCAAGGGCGGTGTCAAGGAGGTCGCCGCGGCGACGCTGCGTGCGGGCGGCTCCGCGGACGACGCGGGGGAGGTGCCGGCGTCCGCCGAGCCGGTTTGACCCGGACGTACGCCGCTCCGTACCCTGGACCGCGGCACGCCCTCGGCGTGCCCTGCTGTGTGCGCTCGGCCCCGCCCGACCGCTCGTCACCAGCAACTGTCGAACGACGTCAGAGAGTGAGCCTCACGTGTACGCGATCGTCCGCGCCGGCGGCCGGCAGGAGAAGGTCGCCGTCGGCGACGTGCTGACCATCGACCGAGTCACCGGCGACGCCGGCACCACGGTCGAGCTCAAGCCGGTGCTCCTCGTCGACGGGTCCACCGTCACCAGCGACGCCGACGCCCTGGCCAGGGCGACGGTGACCGCCGAGGTCGTCGACGCGACGAAGGGGCCCAAGATCACGATTCTCAAGTACCGCAACAAGACCGGGTACCGCAAGCGCCAGGGCCACCGCCAGAAGCTGACCCGCATCAAGATCACCGACATCAGCAGCTGACCCGCGACACGAACGAGGACCCACAGACATGGCACACAAGAAGGGCGCCAGCTCCTCCCGGAACGGGCGCGACTCCAACGCCCAGCGGCTCGGTGTGAAGCGCTTCGGCGGGCAGGTCGTCAACGCCGGCGAGATCATCGTCCGTCAGCGGGGCACCCACTTCCACCCGGGCGTCAACGTGGGCCGGGGCGGCGACGACACGCTGTTCGCGCTCACCGCCGGCGCTGTCGAGTTCGGCACCCGTCGCGGGCGCAAGGTCGTCAGCATCGTCCCGGCCGGCGAGTGAGGCTCACCGTCGACTGACGACGCAGACCTGACCAAGGGGCGAGCCGGGACGACCGGCTCGCCCCTTCGTCGTCCACCCGGCCCCGGCCGGGCCGATCGAGGAGGTGACCGGCGTGGCACAGTTCGTCGACCGCGTCGTCCTGCACGTCGCCGCCGGGGACGGCGGCCACGGCTGCGCGTCGGTGCACCGGGAGAAGTTCAAGCCCCTCGGCGGCCCGGACGGCGGCAACGGCGGCAAGGGCGGCGACGTCGTCCTGGAGGTCGACCCCTCGACCACGACCCTGCTGGAGTACCACCACTCCCCGCACCGCCGCGCCGGCAACGGCCGTCCCGGGCAGGGTGGTCTGCGGCACGGCGCCGACGGCGAGGACGTCGTCCTGCGGGTACCGGCCGGCACCGTCGTCAAGCGTCCCGACGGCGAGGTGCTCGCCGACCTGGTCGCCCCGGGGGACCGGTTCGTCCTGGCGGCTGGCGGCCGGGGTGGCCTGGGCAACGCCGCGCTGGCCTCCCCGCGCCGCAAGGCCCCCGGTTTCGCCCTGCTCGGCGAACCCGGTGACGCCGGGGACGTCGTCCTCGAGCTCAAGACCGTCGCCGACGTGGCCCTGGTCGGCTACCCCAGCGCCGGCAAGTCCAGCCTCGTCGCCGCGCTCAGCGCCGCCCGGCCGAAGATCGCCGACTACCCGTTCACCACCCTGGTGCCCAACCTCGGCGTCGTCCAGGCCGGCGACGTCCGGTTCACCGTCGCGGACGTGCCCGGCCTCATCCCCGGGGCCAGCCGGGGCAAGGGGCTGGGACTGGAGTTCCTGCGGCACGTCGAGCGCTGCGCCGCCCTCGTCCACGTCCTGGACTGCGCCACCCTCGAGCCGAACCGCGACCCGGTCAGCGACCTCGAGGCGATCGAGGCCGAGCTGCGGGCCTACCCGGTGGACTCCGGTGACGGCGAGACCCCCGTCCCGCTGACCGAACGGCCACGGCTCGTCGCGCTGAACAAGGTCGACGTCCCCGAGGCCCGCGAGCTCGCCGACATGGTCCGCCCCGAGCTGGAGCGGCGCGGCTACGAGGTGCACGAGGTGTCCGCGGCCAGCCACGAGGGCCTGCGGGAGCTGTCGTTCGCGATGGCCCGGCTCGTCGAGGCCGCCCGCCGCGCCGCGCCGGCCCCCACCGCCCGCCGGGTCGTCCTGCGGCCCCGGCCGGTGGACGACCCCGGGTTCACCGTCACCCCGGAGACGACGGCTGACGGACCGGTGTACCGGGTGCGTGGGGTCAAGCCCGAGCGCTGGGTCCGTCAGACGGACTTCGCCAACGACGAGGCGGTCGGCTACCTCGCCGACCGGCTGGCCCGCCTCGGCGTCGAGGACGCCCTGTTCGAGGCCGGCGCCCGCGCCGGTGACACCGTCGTCATCGGCGGGCAGGACGGAGTGGTCTTCGACTGGGAGCCCACCCTCGTCGGCGGCGCCGAGCTGCTGGCCGGTCCACGTGGCAGCGACCTGCGCCTGGAGGACTCCCGGCGACCCACCCGGGACGAGAAGCGGGAGGCCTACGCCCAGCGGCGGGAGGCACGCTCGGCGGCGCGCGCCGAGCTCGACGAGGAGCGCCAGGCCGGTCACTGGACGGCGGACGCCGAGGGTGACTGGACGGCGGACGCCGAGGGCGACCCGGGCCGATGACGCCGTCGGTGCTGCGGACCCGCGCCGAGCTCGCCACCGCCGGGCGGGTCGTCGTCAAGGTCGGGTCGTCGTCGCTGACGACGCCGCAGGGCCGTATCGACGCCGGGCGGCTGCACGCCCTCACCGACGTCCTCGCCGCCCGCCGCGCCGCCGGGACCGAGGTGGTGCTCGTCTCCTCCGGTGCGATCGCGGCCGGCCTCGGCCCGCTCGGGCTGGTCCGCCGTCCGCGGGACCTGGCCACCCAGCAGGCGGCGGCCAGCGTCGGCCAGGGGGCGCTGCTCGCCCAGTACACCGACGCGTTCGCCGAGCACGGGGTGACGGTGGGTCAGGTGCTGCTCACCGCCGACGACGTCGTCCGGCGCAGCCACTACCGCAACGCCCAGCGGACCTTGTACCGGCTGCTGCGCCTCGGCGTCGTCCCGGTGGTCAACGAGAACGACACCGTCGCCACCGACGAGATCCGGTTCGGTGACAACGACCGGCTGGCCGCCCTGGTCGCCCACCTCGTGCACGCCGACGCGCTCGTCCTGCTCTCCGACGTCGACGCCCTGTACGACGGACCGCCGCACCGCCCGGGTGCCCGCCGGATCGCCCAGGTGGACGGCGAGCAGGACTTGGCCGAGGTCGTCGTCGGCCGCACCGGCCCCGCAGGGGTCGGCACCGGCGGCATGGTGACCAAGCTGGAGGCGGTGCGGATCGCCACCGGGTCCGGGATCGGGACGCTGCTCACCTCCGCCGACCTGGCCCGCGACGGGCTGTCCGGCGCCGACGTCGGGACGTGGTTCGTGCCCACCGCGCCGCGGACGTCGACCCGGCTGCTGTGGCTGGCGCACGCCGCCACCCCCCTGGGCCGGCTCGTCCTGGACGACGGCGCGGTCGCCGCCGTGGTCCACCGCCGGGCCTCGCTGCTGCCTGCCGGTGTGCTGGAGGTGCACGGACAGTTCGAGGCCGGCGATCCGGTCGACCTGTGCGACCGAACCGGCCACGTGCACGGCCGGGGGCTGGTCAACTACTCCTCACAGGAGGTACCGAGCCTGATCGGCCGCTCCACCAGGGAGCTGGGCGACCGGCTCGGGCCCGGGTACGACCGGGAGCTCGTGCACCGTGACGACCTGGTGCTGCTGAGGACCTGACCCGGACGCGAGGAGGTAGCGGTGGACCCGCCGCTGTGGCACGTCACCGTGACCCTCGCCGGTGAGCCTGCCGACCGTGAGCAGGTCCGGCTGGGCCTGGAGCAGCTCGTCCGCGAGAGGCCGTTCCTGGAGTCCGCCCGCTACGGGGACGACCGGGCCGAGCTGCGGTACTGGGACGAGGCCGAGGACGTCGACGACGCCGCAGCCATGGCCCTGCGGCTGTGGGCGGACCACCGCGACAGCGCGGGGCTGCCGCCGTGGACGGTCGTCGGTCTCGAGGTGCTCGACCGCGGCACGGTCCGCGAGCGCGGCGCCCGCGGACTCGTCGCGCCGGCCCTGGTGCTCGGCGACGTCCGGCCGCTGTGACAGCAGGTCAGCGCAGTCAGCGCAGCGGCACGAACGAGTACGCCCCGTGCCGGTGCACGGTCACCTCCCCGACGTCGTCCCGGACGACGAGCAGCATCGTCCCGGCGACCGGTACCACCATCCGGCCCGGCCGGGCGACCTGCTCGACGAGCTCCTCCGGGAGCCGAGAGGCCATGGCCGACACCAGGATCCGGTCGAACGGCGCGAGGTCGGGCCGGCCGAGCACCCCCTCCGTGGCCGGTTCCAGGGACGCCCACGGCATACCGGCCCGGGCCAGGTTCTGCGCCCCCCACTCGGCGAGCCGCGGTTCGAGCTCGACCCCGACGACGCGCCCGGTCGGCCCGACGAGCCGGGCGAGCAGCGCGGTCGTCCAGCCGGAGCCGGCGCCGACGTCGAGCACCCGTTGACCGGCCTGGACGTCGAGCAGCGCCAGCATCGCCCGGACCGTGCTCGGCTGGGAGCTCGTCTGACCCTCGCCGATCGGCAGCGGCCGGTCCTGCGCGGCGTACGGGCGCTGGTCCTCGGGGAGGAACTGCGCCCGGGGCAGGGCTGCGAACGCGTCGTCGAGGCGGCGCTCGGCCGCCGCGACCGACCGTCGCCCCGGGCGGTGCCAGGTCACCGCCCTACCCTGGACCCATGTCGACGCCGAGCACCACCCAGGACGCCGTCCTGGCCGTCTGTGGCCGGGCCCGGGAGGCGTCCCGTGCGCTGGCTACCGCCACCCGCGCCGCGAAGGACGCGGCCCTGTACGCCGCCGCGGACGCCCTCGTCGCGGCGACCGACCGGGTGGTCGCCGCGAACGCCCTCGACCTCGAACGGGGCCAGACCGACGGCCTCGCCGCGGGGCTGCTCGACCGGCTCCGCCTGGACGGGGGCCGGGTCGCGGCGATCGCGGACGCCGTCCGGGAGGTCGCGGCTCTGCCCGACCCGGTCGGCGAGGTGGTCCGCGGCCGCACCCTGCCCAACGGCCTGCGGCTGCGACAGATCCGGGTGCCGATGGGCGTCGTCGGGATGGTCTACGAGGCCCGGCCCAACGTCACCGTCGACGCGGCCGTGCTCGCGGTGAAGTCCGGCAACGCGGCCGTCCTGCGCGGCGGGTCCGCGGCGCTGGAGACGAACACGGTGCTCGTCGAGGTGCTCCGGGAGGCGTTCGCGGGGGCCGGGCTGCCCGCCGACGTGGTGCAGAGCATCGACGAGCACGGGCGGGAGGGGGTCCGCCACCTGATGCGCGCCCGCGGGCTGGTCGACGTGCTCGTCCCCCGCGGTGGGGCCGGGCTGATCCGCAGCGTCGTCGAGGAGGCCACGGTCCCGGTCATCGAGACCGGCGTCGGCAACTGCCACGTCTACGTCGACGCCGGCGCCGACCCCGACCAGGCGGTCGCCATCGCGGTGAACTCGAAGACCCACCGGCCGAGCGTCTGCAACGCCGCCGAGACCGTCCTGGTGCACGCCGACGCCGCCGAGGCGGTGCTGCCCCGACTGCTCGCCGAGCTCGCTGCCGCAGGGGTACGGCTGCACGGCGACGACCGGGTGGCCGCCCTGGCGCCCGACGGAGTCGAGGTCGAGCCGGTGACCGACGAGGACTGGGCGACCGAGTACCTGGCCCTGGAGCTCGCGGTCGGCGTGGTCGACGACCTCGACGCGGCCCTGGCGCACATCCAGCGCTGGTCGAGCGGGCACACCGAGGCCATCGTGACGAGCGACCTGCGTTCCGCCGAGCGGTTCACCACCGAGCTCGACTCCGCGGCGATCATGGTGAACGCCTCCACCCGGTTCACCGACGGCGGCCAGCTCGGGCTCGGCGCCGAGATCGGGATCTCGACCCAGAAGCTGCACGCCCGCGGGCCGATGGGGCTGGCCGAGCTGACCACGACCCGCTGGCTCGTGCACGGCGACGGCCACGTGCGCCCCTGAACCACCACCACCCCCTCCCGTGATCATGCAATCCCGCCACCCCGCTCGACCGTTTCGTGATCATGCAATCCCGCCACCCAGTGGGCCCCAGCGCCCGCCCAGGATGCTGGGTTGTCGGCACGACACGCCGGCAAAGCTGCGCTGATTGCAGCATTCTGTGGTGAACCCCGCCGACTCGACGTGGGTTGCCACGGCCGCTGAGGCCCATCGTGATGTCCGAGGTGGCCCCGCCAGCGGGTCATGAGGTGTTCGTGCAGACCCGCCGCCCCGCACGACCCGGACAGTGGCATGGGCAAGGTGGCGGGATTGCATGATCACCAGCGTAAGAGGTTTCACGTCAAGGTCTTGGGTCGTGTTGATCTTGTTGGTGGTGTGTGGGGTCCCCGCCGGGGGGGTGGCCGGGGTCGGGTTCCTCGTCTCTACGTAGCTGGCAAGTGGGCTTGGGGTCCCAACAGCGTTCAAGCGAGCTTGTGAGGTTCCCTGGCGGCCTGGCGGGGCTGCTCATGGTGATCATCGAGGTGGAAGGGTTTCCCCTCTACGAAGGTGCGAGCTCGCCCCGCCGGGGTCGGCGGGTGTGCTGGTCAGGCGGCCATGGGGGCCTCGGTGGTGGGGCCGGCGGCGATCCGGGGGTCCCAGCGCTGCCCGGTGGTGGTGACGGCGTAGATCCAGCGCAGCAGGGTCGTGGCGCAGGCCACGTGGGCCTGTGCGCGGGTGAGCCGGTTGTGCTGGCGGCTGGTCAGGTGGGCGTGGCGGGCGGCCAGGACCGGGTTGTGCCGGATCACCGTCCAGGTGGCACGCCAGGCGGCCAGCCGCAGCCCGGGGCGGCCGCGTTTGGAGGTGCGGGTGCGGCCGCGGAAGGTGGCCGAGGTGTTCTCCACCGGGTTCAGCCCGGCGTGCTTGACCAGGGACCGTGCGCTGTCGAAGCGGGTCGGGTCACCGGCCTCGGCGAGGATCTGCGCGGCAGCCGGCAGGGACAGCCCGGGGATCGAGGCCAGCGGGTCACTCAGGCCCAGGGCGTCCACGGCGGTGAGCATCTCCTGCTCGACGGTCTGCTGCTGGGCGCGGGCGGCGCGCAGGTCATCCACCGCCCAGGCGGCGCGTTTGAGCGCCCCGGCGCGCTGGCGGGCCACCGCGCCGGTGGTGTCGTTGAGGGCGGCGAACACGCCCTCGACGATCCGGCGGCGGATCTTGCGCCCACCCCAACGAGGCAGCTCACGGCGCACCGCGTCGGTGAACCGGGCCAGGCCCATCCGCCGCAGCCGGGCCGGGTCACCGTTGCAGCGGTCCAGCACCACCGCCACCGACGCCTGCCAGGTCATCGACTCGAACGGCTTGCTCGCCGCCGTCAGGACCGTGGGCCAGCCCACCGCGAGCAGGTCACGCAGCTGCAGCACCGCCCGGGTCGACCGGGTGATCAGCTCACCACGACGGCGACCGAGGTGCCGCAGCACCGCCCACTGCTCCTCCACACGTTCGGGGACGTAGCAGCGCAGCTCACCGGCCAACCGGGCGATCAGCACCGCATCCTTGTAGTCGGACTTGTCCCGGGTGTAGTCCTCCTCCTCCCGGGCCCGGGCCGCGGCCAGCGGCTGCACACACACCACCAGCAGGTCCCGCTCGAAGGCGGCGTCCTGCACCGCCATCCACCGTGACCCGGTCGGCTCACACGCCAACGTCACCGCCGTGAACCCGGCCCGCGCAGCCTGCTGCACCGCCCAGTCCAGGACCGGCCCCAGCTCCCACGCCTTGCCCTTGAACACCCGCCGGGCCAGCACCCGGCAGTCCCGGTCAGTGACCACCACCATCTGGGTGTCCTCCCCCAGATCAACCCCCACCACCGCAGCCGACGCCGGCACCGCCGCACGCAGCCGGGCCCGCCGCTCGTTACGCCGCCGATCACCCCGAGTCAAACCCGTACCATTACCCATGGACGTCCTCCTGTTCATCGCGTTGGGACACCAAGCCCGAGACGTGTACACAGGAGGACGTTCTATGCGAACCCCCTCCCAGAACGCCATTACTACGAAGGGTGCGACGGCAGCCCAGGGTGGCGGGATTGCATGATCACGAACGGGGGTGTCAGAGCGCGCGGATCTGCCCGTCGACCACCTCGACCTGCGCTGCCGCGAGCGGTGCCGGCGCCGGACCGGAGACGTTGGTGCCCGTCGCCAGGTCGAACACCGAGCCGTGACACGGGCAGCGCAGATCGCCGTCCCCGGGCGCGACCGTGCAGCCCTGGTGCGTGCAGACGGCACTGAACGCGACGACCTGCCCCTCGGTGGGCTGCGCGATCAGCAGGGGGCCGCTCGGACCGGTGGCCGAGACGGCACCGCCGACAGGGACGTCCGAGACCTGCGCGACCACGTCCCCGGCCGCGACGTTCGTCGTCGGTTCGTCGTCGCCGGAGCATGCGGTGGTCAGCGAGGCCACTCCCGCCGCACCCGCCAGGACGACGGCACGGCGGCTGGGGGCGCAGGGTCGGTTCACGTAGCGCACAACGGGGATCATGCCGCGTGGGTTCACGGCTGCGCCCGCCCGGCCCCTCGGCGTGCCCAGTCCCGCTCACGCACAGACGGCGCCCACGGCACGACGGGTGGCCGAGTCTGACAGGATGTGCCGCGGACCACGCCGGTCCGCGACCTGGACGACGCAGGAGAGAGCAGCGATGGGGTTCCTGGCGAGCACGGCGGCCGAGACCGAGACGCACTTCGAGATTCCGTTCCCTCCCGAGGTGTACGGCATCAGCGCCTTCGTGCTGCTGCTCCTGCTGCTCGCGCTGACCTTCGCGTTCCGCAGCGTCGGCTCCCGCGACCGGCGCTGAGCCGCGGTCGCCGGGGAGCGCGCGGTGCGCCTCGGGGTGATGGGCGGCACGTTCGACCCGATCCACCACGGCCACCTGGTCGCGGCCAGCGAGGTGGCCAGCGAGTTCGACCTCGACGAGGTCGTCTTCGTGCCAACCGGCCGGCCGTGGCAGAAGGACGCCCGGGAGGTGTCGCCGGCCGAGCACCGCTACCTCATGACGGTGATCGCGACCGCGTCGAACCCGCGGTTCACCGTGAGCCGGGTCGACATCGACCGTCCCGGTCCGACGTACACCATCCACACCCTGCGAGACCTGCACGCCGAGCGGCCCGACGCCGAGCTGTTCTTCATCACCGGCGCCGACGCGCTGGCCCAGATCCTGTCCTGGAAGGACGTCGAGGAGCTGTGGTCGCTGGCGCACTTCGTCGGCGTCACCCGGCCAGGGCACGTCCTGTCGGGCACCGGCCTGCCCGAGGACGGCGTGAGCCTGCTCGAGGTGCCGGCGATGGCGATCTCCTCCACCGACTGCCGCGCCCGCGTCGCTGCCGGTGAACCGGTCTGGTACCTCGTGCCGGACGGTGTCGTGCAGTACATCGCCAAGTACCACCTGTACCGGGACGACCGGTGAGCGGCGAGGAGCCGGCACCGTCCTCCCGGCGGGAGCGCCGGGCCAGGGGCACCGGCCCGGTCGCCCCCGGTCCGCCGCTGCCTCGTCCCCCGACGCAGGTCCTGCCCCGACGCGCGCGACGGGGTGCCCGGCGCCGCGGCGCGTGGGTCGCGGTCGTCGTCCTCCTCCTCGTGGGCGCCCTCGTCGCGGCGGTCGTGCTGCTGGGCCGAGACCCTGCTCCCGGCGGCACCGACGACGCCGGCGCCGCGGGCCCGACCGACACGCTGCTCGCCACCCTCGCCGACCGCGGTCGGGTCACCGGAGCCACCCTGCTGTCGGTGGGGGAGGAGGAGACCGCCGCCCTGCTCGTGCCGAGCCGGCTGCTCGTCGACGTCGCCGGAGGCGGGCGGGCCGCTCTGGCCGAGGCGCTGTCGGTCTCCGACGACGCGCCCGCGGACGCCGTCGCCGACGCTCTCGACGTCCGGGTGGACCTCGGCTGGGTCCTCGACGCGGCCGGGCTCGCGGCTCTCGTCGACGCCGTCGGCGGTGTCGTCGTCGACGTCGACGCCGACGTGCGCACCGCGGAGGTGTCCCTGGCCGCTGGGCCGCGCCAGCGTCTCGACGGCCGACAGGCGGCCGCCTACGCCACCCACCTCGCAGCGGCCGAGGCCGAGGCGGCTCGGCTCGCCCGCCAGGAGGAGGTGCTGACCGCGCTCGTCGCCGGTCTGCCGGACGACGTCGGGCAGGTCGAGGAGGTGCTCGCCGCTGTGGGACCCCTCAGCCGGCCAGTGGGCGGCGACACCCGGGCCGTCGCCGGCCTCCTCGTCCGGGTCGCCGAACACCTGGAGCGGGACGGCGGGTACGGCGCGTCCGTGCTGCCGGTGCGGGAGATCGCCACCGGCGGCGACGAGGTGCTCTACGGCCTGGCGGACGCCGAGGCCGCCGAGGTGCTGGCCGCCCGGTTCGCGGGCGCTCGCCGGTCCGGGACGGGGGAGACGGTGCGGGTGCTTGTCCAGAACGGCGCCGGGACCCCGGGGCTGGAGGACCTGGCGAGGGAGCGGCTCGTGGAGGCCGGCTTCCGGTTCGTGGGCGGCGGTAACGCCGCCGTGCTGGGCCGGCGGACGTCCGCGGTCCTCGTCCCGCAGGACACGCCTCGGCTGCGGGAGGCCGGTCTCGGGGTGGTCGAGGCCCTCGGGCTGCCGCAGGACGTGCTCGCGGTGGGCCGGGAGGCGCCGACCACCGCGGACGTCATCGTCGTCCTCGGCACCGATTTCGCGGAGGTCGCCGCCGGGGCGGGAGGCGACTCCTGAGGGCGTGAGAACCTGTCCCGACCAGGCCCACCCGGAGGAGACCCGTGCCCGCCACCGACCGCGCCGTCCAGCTCGCCACCGCCGCCGCCGAGGCGGCGGCCGACAAGCTGGCCGACGAGATCATCGCCCTCGACGTCAGCGAACAGCTGGTGATCACCGACGTGTTCGTCGTCGCCTCCGCGGACACCGACCGGCAGGTCCGGGCGATCGTCGACGAGGTCGAGGAGCGGCTGCGCGGCCTCGGCGCCAAGCCGGTGCGCCGCGAGGGGCTCAAGGAGGCCCGCTGGGTGCTGCTCGACTTCGTCGACGTCGTCGTCCACGTCCAGCAGACCGAGGACCGCCGGTTCTACGCCCTCGAGCGGCTGTGGAAGGACTGCCCGGCCCTCGACCTGCCGGTCACCGGGCGCCCCGACGGCGCCCGTACCGGCCGGGACGGCGGGGACGGCGGGGACGGAGCGTGAGCGCGGCCCGCGTCGTCCTGTGGCGGCACGGGCAGACCGGTCACAACGCCGCCGACCGGTTCCAGGGGCAGCTCGACGTCCCGCTGGATGACGTCGGACGGCGGCAGGCGCACCGGGCGGCGGAGATGCTGCGCGGTCTGGCGCCGACCCGGATCGTCAGCTCGGACCTGTCCCGGGCCGCGGACACCGCCGCAGCGCTCGCCGCGGTCACCGGGCTCGAGGTGGAGACCGACGCCGCCCTGCGGGAGCTGTTCGCGGGGGAGTGGCAGGGGCTCACCCGCGCCGAGATCGAGTCCCGCTGGCCGCAGGAGTTCGCCGCCTGGCGTAGCGGGGAGGACGTCCCCGTCGGGGGCGGGGAGCGGCGCAGCGAGGCCGGCCGGCGGGCCGCCGCGGCGATCGGGCGGCACGCCGCCGCCACCCCGGACGGCGGGGTGCTCGTCGTCACCGGCCACGGTGGGGCGCTGCGGGGGGCCATGCTGAACCTGCTCGCCCTGCCGCTGGCGGCCTGGTCGGCGTTCGGAGGGCTGGCCAACACGCACTGGGCGCTGCTCGTCCCCCGCGGGACGGGGTGGTCGCTGGCGGAGTACAACGTCGGCCCGCACGGCGCCCACGTCGGCTCGGAGGGATGACGGCGCCTGCGTCGGGACGCCGGGGGGACCCGATTTCGGGATGCTCGGCTCGTCGGTCTAGACTCCCTGCCGTTGTCCCGCGGGGCTGTGGCGCAGCTGGTAGCGCACCTCCATGGCATGGAGGGGGTCAGGGGTTCGAGTCCCCTCAGCTCCACCCTGCGATGTTCCCCACCGGAGCAGCGCACCTAGTAGGACCGTCGAACCACCAGCGATGAAACCGAGGGCGGCGACCCGCCCGACGGCGCGAGTCGGCAGCGGCATCCCGTTGCGGATGGTTACGCTCGGTCCGGGCCCCACCCGGTCCACGACCACACGGGAGGACGACCCCGTGGGTCAGGGAGACGAGAGCCCCGGCGAACCGCGGCCGGGGTTCCACCTGGGGGTCGAACGACTGCACCGCGACGCCCAACGGCACAGGAACGCCAGCGAGGTGCAGAGGCCCCGTCGGCTTACCGAGGCCGGGCGCCGACCGACCGACCGACCTCGTCGTACCTCTCACGCACCTCCAGGTGCTGGGCCGCGGCAGGGTCGAGGAAGACGGTGACGTCCGTGTGCCACTGGAGCACGGTCGCGGGCCACCGTGCACTGACCGGACCCTCGACCATCTGGGCGACGGCACGTGCCTTTTTCTTCCCCGTCGCGATGAGGACGATCCGGCGAGCGTCGAGGATCGTCGCGAGGCCCTGCGTGAGACAGGTCGCCGGTACGGCGTCGGGGTCGTCGTCGAAGAACCGCGCGTTGTCCCGCCGGGTCTGAGGTGTGAGACGTTCGACGCGCGTCCGGGACGCCAATGACGAGCCTGGTTCGTTGAACGCGACGTGCCCGTTCGATCCGATCCCGAGAATCTGGAGGTCGACGCCGCCGGCCTCGACGATCGAGTGCTCGTACCGGGCACACTCCGCGTCGAGATCGGCCGCCGTCCCGTCCGGGCCGCGGACGGCTCCGTCCGCGAAGTCCAGACCGGCGACCAGCTCGCGCTCCATCACGGACCGGTAGCTCTGCGGGTGGACCCGGGGCAGCCCCACGTACTCGTCGAGCAGGAAGCCCCGGGTGGACGCGAACGACAGCCCGCGCTCCTGGTGGCGCCGGCGCAGCTCGGCGTAGACGGCGAGCGGGCTTGACCCGGTGGCCAGCCCCAGGACGGTCGCAGGGTGGTCTCGGACGAGCGCCTCAACCTCGTCCGCGACGAGGCGGGCGAGGTCGGTGGCGGTCGGGCGGATGACGACGTGCACGGTGCTCCTGGTTCTCTGCGGTCAGCCCTTGACCGCACCGGCGGTGAGGCCCGCGACGATCCGGCGCTGGAAGACGAGGGCGAGGACGATCATCGGGACGGTGACCACGACCGAGGCTGCCGTGATGGTGCCGATCGGCCGCTGGAACTCGATGGCCCCGGTGAAGGACGCGATCGCGACCGGCACGGTCTGCGCCACCTCCGGGTTGCGCGGGGCGAAGGTGCTCGCGAGCAGAAACTCGTTCGCCGCGGTGACGAATGTGATGATCGCCGACGAGAAGACCCCCGGTGCCGCCAGCGGCAGCACGATACGCCAGAAGGCTTGGAACGCGGACGCGCCGTCCGTCTTGGCGGCTTCGACCAGCTCACTGGGGATGGCGGAGAAGAACGTCGTGAGGATGAAGATCGCGAGCGGCAGGCTGAACGACAGGTAGGAGATGTACAGCCCCTCCCAGGTGTTCAGCAGCCCCGCGGTACGCCACATCTCGTACAGGGGCGGGACCAGGGCGACGGGGGGGAAGAGCGAGGCTGCCAGGACACCTCCGAGCAGCAGCGTCTTACGTCGTAGCGGGAGCTTGGCGAGGGCGTACGCGGCGAGCGCGGCGACTCCCGTGCACAGCAGGGTGGTGATCGAGGCGATCGCCAGGGTGTTGCGCAGGTTCAGCCCGAAGTCCTGCTGGAAGACGGCGATGTAGTTCTGCAGCCCGAAGGGGCCCTGCAGCAGGTCCGGGCTGTTGAGCGCCCGGTCCCCCTGCTTGAGGCTGGTCGTGATGAGCCAGACGAAGGGGGCAAGACACCAGAGCAGGACGATGCCGAGCAGCCCGCTGCGCAGAAGGGTGGACCTGCGCTCCCCCCGGGTACGGGACCCGTGCGCCGACCGGCTCGCTTTCGTGGTGAGGACGCTCATCGTTCCTCGCTCCCTTCCGAGATGACGCTTTTGCCGATCATCGAGACGAACACGACGCCGACACCGAGCACGATGAGGAACGTCAGAGTGGACAGCGCGGAGCCCAGACCCGGGTCGGGCGTCTCGACGATGTAGCGGCGCACCGCCATGGACAGCGACTCGGTCCCGAACGCGCCCCCGGTCATCACCTGCGGCAGGTCGTAGACCCGCAGGGCCTCGACCGTCCGGAACAGGAGCGCCACGAGGATCGCCGGCCGCAGTAGGGGGAGGGTCACGTGCCAGAACCGCTGAAGCGGCCCCGCACCGTCGACGCGGGCGCTCTCGTAGAGCTCCGCCGGGATCGTCTGCAGGCCCGCGAGGAGCAGAAGCGCCGCGAACGGCGCCGTCTTCCACACGTCCGCGAACACGACGGCGAACGTGGCCCACCCGCTCTGGCCGAGCCAGTTGAAGTCCCCGAGGCCGAACAGGCTGTTGATGAAGCCCGGGGTGACGTTGAACATGAACGCCCACATCTGCGCCGCGACGACGGTGGGGATGACCCAGGGGATGAGAATCGACGCTCGCGTGACCCCACGCCCCCGGAACCCTTGGTTCATGATCAGCGCGAAGCCGAGCCCGATCACGAACTCGGCCCCGACCGACGTCACGGTGAAGACCGCGGTGAACCACAGTGCATCCCAGAAGTAGGAGTCCCCGAGGACCTCCTGGTAGTTCGCCAGGCCGGCGAACCCTTCGTGCTGTCGGCGGGTGTACGCCTGGAAGCTCGTGTAGACCGCGTAGAGCACGGGGAACAGCACGACGAGGGCCATAACGGCCAGCGACGGGGTCATGAACAAGCGGGCGAGGGCGACGTCGGACAGCTGGCGACCCGGGCGGCCGCGTCCACGAGGGGCGCGGCCGTCCGGGTCGGCCGAGGCCGACGTCGAAGCACTGGAGAAGGTGGACACGGTCCAGCCTTCCTTCCGTCGGGCTGGGATCAGCGTTCGATAGTCCCGTCGAGGAACTCGCGCACGGTCTGCGCGGCCTCGGCCGGGTCGGCGTCGCCGTTGTAAGCGGGGAAGAGCGCGTCCTGCATCGCGAGGCTGATCGCGCTCCACTGTGGGACGGACGGACGCGGGCGGGCGCTCTGCAGGATCTCGCCGAGCTCGGCGGTCAGCGAGTCGTCCGGAACCTCGTCGTAGTACGCCTGCAGCACAGGCAGCACGGCGTCCTCCGCGAGGATCTCCTGCGCGGCCATGTCGGTCGCCGCCCAAACGATGAACTCGGTGGCGAGGTCCGGGTGCTCGGAGAACGCGCTGACCGCGTTGTTGAAGCCGCCGATCGCGGCCACACCCTCCCCGGCGTCACCAAAGGCCGGGATGGGAGCGACGGCGGTGTTGCCGTGCGCGGGGCTCTCGGTGTCCTCCTCAATCAGCGCGTACGGACCGGGCCAGTTGCGCATGAAGACGACGTCGCCCTGCTGGAAGGCGTTGCGCGACTCCTCCTCCATGGCCGTGTTATAGCCCGGCGCGAAGCACCCGCCGGCGAGCGCGTCGGCCATGTAGGTCGTCACCTCGGCCGCGAGATCAGGGTCGAAGAGCACCTCCGACTGGTCCTCGTTGTAAATCTCGCCGCCGGCGCTCCAGTAGAGCTCGAGCCAGTTGACGACGAAACCCTCGTACTTGGCTCCCTGGCCGATGTAGGGGTGGTAGCCGTCGATGGCACCGGCGTCGCAGATCTCCTGCCAGGACTGCGGAGGTCCGTCAACCAGGTCCGTGCGGTAGTACAGGACTCCGGTGTTGGTGTTCAGCGGGACGCCCCACAGCTCACCGCCCCACGAGGCCGACTCGAGCGGTCCGGGGAGCAGGTCGTCCTCGAGTTCTGGGCGCACGTCCTCGAGGCTGGCGAGCCAGCCGTTTTCCACGTACTCGCCGGTCCAGACGACGTCGAGCCCGAGCACGTCGAACTCCGAGCCCTGGGCCTGCAGGACGAGGGCCTGCTGCTCGCGAGCGCCGTCGGCCGCCTCGGGCAGCACCTCGATCCGCACCGGGGTGTCGGGGTTCTGCTCGTTCCAGAGGTCGGCGATCCGCGTGTTGGCGCCGCCGGGCTGCGAGCGGGCACCCCCGACCGCCCAGACGATCTCTGTCTCACCGGATCCGTCGGCGTCGCCACCGCCGGAGCTTTCGCCCGGCGTGCAGCCAGCGAGTCCGACGAGCGCGAGAGCGCCCAGCACCGCGGTCGAGCGACGAACTTCTCGTGCCTTCATCATTGATCCTCTCGAGTTCCTGCCGGGGGTCGGGCGTACGGGGTGATTCATGGACGGGCTCCGTGGGGGGAGGCCCGGCGCACCCAGGTGGGTGAGCTCCAGGCGTGCTGGTCGTTGTGCTGGCGTACGCGCACGAGGTACCAGTCCTCGGCGGCGCCGGTGCCCTCGTCCTCGAGCTCCCAGGCGAGCGTCAGGGCCGCGTCCGGCTGGGCCCGGTTCATGACCAGCGCGCCGGACAGGAAGCCGCCCACGTAGTGCGACCGCGGGCCGTCGAGCAGCTCGGCCACCGTGTGGCGGTAGGTCTGCCCGGCTGTCTCCACGACGAGCTCGGCCCCGAGGGGAGCGTCCACGTGCAGCGCGAACTCCTGTGTCGCGTCGGTCGTGACAGTCGGGTTGCCTCGTGTTCGGGTCCGCAGGGCGACGTCCCGCTCCCCGACTTGCTGCCAGTGGGAGAAGGAGTAGCTGTCGGTCTCCCCGGCCTGGTCGGCAAGGGTGTCGTAACCCCGCAGCCGGGGCTCGAGCGCGCGGAGTCGGCCCTCGGTGAGGCGCAGGCGCACGTCCCAGTCGACCGGGACACCCACCTCGCCCCAGCCGAGCGCCACCGACAGGACGCCACCGAAGTCCCTCGCGGGCGTCGCCACCCGGTGCGGTGAGGTCCTCGCGACGGGGGTGCCGTTGCGGACGAGCTCGACGTAGTCGATCGAGTCACCGGCCCGGACGTTGACCTGGACCTCGACCGGCTCACCCGGCCGCGCGGTCGCCTCGCCGCCCATCGGGACGCTGTCGATCGTGGTGGCGAGCATGATGCTGTCCCCTGTGACCGCGTAGGTCCGTCGCGCCTGGATGGCCGCCCAGATGCCCTCGCGCGTCAGCTCGTCGGCCCAGACCATCGCCCGCCCCCAGCCGTGGCTGCCCGGGTGGGCGCTGTGGTGGTCGGTGGAGCCGATGACCCCGAACCGGCGGCCGAGGGACAACCCGTGGAACGCGGTGCTGCCAGCGTCACGCGGACCCATCGTATGCAGGTAGGGCCGCGGCGCCTCGTCGGACTCCCCGCTGCCGTGCATGGAGACCAGCTCCACGACAGGGGAGAGCTCCTCGTCGAAGGTAGACCAGTTGATGCCCCGACGACCGGCCTGGTAGCCGATGTGGTGTGGCACGACCATTCCGGACAAACCCTGCGCGGCCAGGCCTCGGAGCTCACTCCGCAGCGCTTCGAGCGACGGCGCCTGCGCGATCTCGAGCGGGCCGCGCCCGGCTGGGAAGTACACGCAGTGGTCGCCGTAGGTCATGCTGTGCCACTCGAACGACAGCAAGGACACGAATTCGCCGTCCTCGTGCGCGGCCTCGGTCACGTCCTGCACGTGGTCCCAGGACCGGCGCAGCCGTTCGAACCCCTGGGCGTGGTAGGCGTTCACGTGTGCCGGCTCAGCTGGCATGTCGTGCCACGCCGCGTGACCGGTGACGGAGGCGAAGTCCAACTGCAGCCGTGCGTTCCGGTAGGCATCCTGGATGCTGCCGTGCCCGTAGCTAATCCCGCAGTGGTTGTGGATGTCGCCGGCGTACGCGGTCATGCCACGGTACGCGGGGTTCGTCGTCGTGGGGCGGTACACGGGCACAGTGGACTCCTGGGAGGGGGCGGACGGAGGGTCAGCGGGCGTGGGGGGCCGCGAGGACCGTCACGGGTTCGAGGTCGTCGAGGAAACCGAACCGGCGGCGAAGGTCCTGGGCCCGGAACTCACCGGCGGCGGCACGGGTCACCGTCGTGGACCACCAGTCAGCCAGAGACCGCAGCGACGGGGCACCGAGGGAGCCGGTCGGCTCGCGAACCGAGAGGCTCGAGCACAGCACGGAGAGCTCGACGCGGTGGACCAGGGGCAGGTCCCAGCCGCTCGCCGCGGTAAACGCCGCCACAAAGACGTCGCCCGCGCCGGTGGTGTCGACGACGTCCACCGGCACGCCTGGTACGTCCGCGGTCTCACCCGTGGTCTGGTCGACGGCCACCGCACCGTCCGCACCACGGGTCACCGCCACCACAGGGACCCGCTCGGCCAGAGCGGCCGCAGCCCGGGTCGCGGAGTCGGTCCTGGTGTAGGCCCTCGCCTCTGCCTCGTTGGGGAGGAAGGCGTGGCACGCGTCGAGGTCGTCCAGCAGTGCGGTGTCCCACTTCTGCGAGGGGTCCCAGGCGACGTCCGCGAAGACGCGCGTCCCGGAGCGGGCCGCGGTGCGCCACCACTGCCCCGCGGCGGCACGGCTGCCCAGGTAGAGGATGGCCGCCGACGGGTGGGAGTCCGCGGGGATCATTGCGTCGACGTCGACGACGGCCTGCTCGTCGTACGTCACCATCGCGCGGTCGCCGTCATAAACGAGGGAGGCGGTCACCGCGGTGCGCCCGCCCCCGATCCGACGCGACGAGCTCAGATCGACGCCCTCCTGCTCCAAGCAGTCCCACGTCCACACGCCGAAGAGGTCATCCCCGAAGACGGCCGACATCGCCGGCCGCAGTCCCAGCCGCGCGAGAGCGACCCCCATGTTGGCGATGCCCCCCGGGGCGATGGCGAACCCGGTCGACCATGTCTCGGTGCCAGGACGCGGCGCACTGCGCAGCCCGGTGAACACCAGGTCAGCGAAGACGTCACCCGCGAGCAGCACGTCGATCCCTGCCGGGACCTCGGGCCCTTGTCGCATGCGTCAGCCTCCTCCATTGGTGCTCGAAGGTGACCGTACGCGGCGCACGACAGTGCGCGCAAGTGCTTAGTCTTGCACGTTTGTGGCGGCGCGGTGCTACCTTCGGTCCATGCTCACCTCGACGCGGCGCAGCTCGATCATCCAGGCGCTCCAGGCGTCCGGCGAGGTTTCAGTAACGGCACTGGCCGACGAGTTCGGCGTCAGCCCGTCGACGATCCGCCGGGACCTCAACGCACTCAGCAAGGAGGGGCGCCTCATGCGCGTCCGCGGCGGAGGGGGAGCCATCGAAGCTGATCCCCAGCCGTTCCACGAGGTGGCGCCGACGCAGGCGCGCGAGAAGGAGCTGATCGGTGCCGCCGCCGCAGCCCTCGTCCAGGACCGCGACGTGGTGATCCTCGACATCGGCACTACCGTCCAGCACGTCGCACGGAACCTGCGCGGCCGGCCCGTCACCGTCGTCACTGCGTCCCTGGCCGCCGTCGACGTCCTGCGCGACGACCCCGTCGTCGAGCTCGTCGTGCTCGGTGGCGTGCTGCGGTCGTCCTACCTGTCTCTGGTCGGGGCGCTGACCGAGCAGGCCCTCAGCCAGATCACCGCCGACATCTGCTTCCTCGGCGCGAGCGGCGTGCGCGACGACGGCGCGGTGCTGGACTCCACGAGCATCGAGGTGCCGGTCAAGCACGCGATCCTCCGCGCCTCAGACCGCACCGTGCTTGTGGCGGCGGACGACAAGTTCCCCGGGTCCGGAGTCATGGCCATCTGCGGCCCCGACGAGATCGACACCGTAGTCACGACGAGGTCCGCGACCTCGTCCGGCCTCGAACACCTACGCCGCACCGGCACGGAGGTCATCACAGCGTGAAGCTCACTATCATCGGGGGCGGCGGTTTCCGCGTCCCCCAGATATTCGCGGCCCTGGCCCAGGGCGACCAGGGCGTGATCGACGAGCTCTGCCTCCACGACGTCTCTCCCGAGCGTGTGGCTGCCATCGGCTCGGTGCTCACGGCCATGTCGGGAGAGCTGCACCGCCCCCCACGCGTCACCGTCGAGCACGACCTCACGACGGCGCTCACCGGTGCCGGCTTCGTCTTCTCCGCCATGCGGGTCGGTGGGACGCACGGGCGCATCCAGGACGAGCGCATCGCGCTCGACCACGGGCTCCTCGGCCAGGAGACGATCGGACCCGGCGGACTCGCCTACGCCCTGCGCACCCTGCCGGAGGCCCGCCGGATCGCCCAGGAGATCCGACGCGTGGCCCCCGAAGCCTGGGTCATCAACTTCACCAACCCCGCCGGAATCATCACCGAGGGGATGCGCGCGATCCTCGGCGACCGCGTCACCGGCATCTGCGACACCCCGATCGGGCTGGTCCGCCGGGCGGCGCGCGCCGCCGGTCGCGACGTGACCTCCGTCGAGTTCGACTACGTGGGGCTCAACCACCTCGGTTGGCTCCGTTCGCTGTCCGTCGACGGCACTGACGTCCTCCCACGACTGCTGGACGACCCCGTCCTGGAGTCGATGGAGGAGGCGCAGATCTTCGGGACCGACTGGCTGCGGGCCCTCGGCGCGATCCCGAACGAGTACCTCTTCTACTACTACTTCACCCGTGAGACGGTTACTCGCATTCGGAGTGGTGGCCAGACACGTGGTGAGTACATCCAGGCGCAGCAGGACGACTTCTACAGCGCGGCGCTGAGTGAGCCGGCGCGGAGCCTCGACCTCTGGCGCGCCGCGCGCCACGATCGCGAGGCCAGCTACATGGGTGAGACTCGGGCGGAGAAGGACCGCTACGCGCGCAACGCCGACGATGTCGAAGAGGGCGGTTACCAGCAGGTCGCGCTCGACCTCATGACGGCGCTCACCTCGGATCGCCCCGCCACGATGATCCTCAACGTCCCCAACTCGAGTGCCGAGAGTGGGCTGCTGGTCCCGCAGCTCCCCGACGATGCCGTCGTCGAGGTCCCGTGCCGCGTCGACCAGGCGGGTATCCACCCGCACCAGGTGTCCGCGGTCGGCGGGGAGCTGGCCGGCCTCATGGTCCAGGTTAAGACCTCGGAGCGACTGGTCATCGAGGCTTCCGCGACGAAGTCCGCGCAGCTCGCCTGGCGCGCCTTCGCGAACCACCCGCTCGTCGACTCGGTCGACGTCGCCAAGGACCTCCTCGGGCGGTATCGGTCCGAAATCCCGGAGGTGGGAAGGGCGCTGGAAGGCTGAGTCATTTTTGACGGAGTCTTAGAGCGGCGCGATGCCGGAGTCTCACTCATGTGTCACGTGGCTGCCCGCAACGCCTGGGGAAGTAGTGGCTCGAGGGGTCGGTCCGGGAATAAAACTTGAGTCCGTAGCGCTCAACTTTACGTCCATACTTCAGAGGCGTGAAGGAGGTGAGGGATGATGGCACTGCCGGCTCGACGCAGCACTGAACTGCAGACCTGGAATCCCTTCCGCGAGCTCGACGACCTGCACGAACGGATGTCTCGGCTGATGGAGTCGACCTTCGGTGAGACCCGAAACGGTCTGACCGGCTGGGTTCCTGCCGTCGACATCGAGGAGACAGACGAGGCGTTCCTCGTGGAGGCGGAGCTTCCGGGGGTGAAGCGCGACGACGTCACCGTGGAGCTTCGTGACAACGAGCTGACCATCCACGGTGAGATCAAGGAACGCGAGCGCACCGGCGTCCTGCGCCGCCAGACCCGCCGCACGGGCCAGTTCGACTACCGCGTCGTCCTGCCTGGGGACGTCGACGCGGACAACGTCGAGGCCAACCTTCAGGAGGGCATCCTGCGGGTCACCGTCCGCAAGGCGGAGCAGACCAAGCCGCGGCGTATCGAGATCACCGCGGCCTGACAGCCGCGGTCATCACAGCCCAGAGGGGGAGCGATCGCTCCCCCTCTTCGCATGTCACCAGGCGACCGGCTCACCCACCCCCGAGCCGTGCTTGCCGCGGAGCCGGTCCCGGACGTCGTGGACCGGGCCGGCGTCCCGCGGCACACTCGCCGCGTGCACGACGAGCGGACGGCCGCCGAGCCGTCGCCGTCCGTCAGGTCGGCCACCGGCCTGCTGCGGGCCGCCCACCCGCTGCCGGCGGCCGCCGTCACGGTGCTCGGGACCGCACTGGGCGTCGCCGCGGGGCTGAGCGCCCCCAGGACGCTCCTGCTCGCCGCCGCCCTGCTGGCCGGGCAGCTGTCGATCGGCTGGGCGAACGACGCCGTCGACGCCGCCCGGGACCGGCTCGCCGGCCGCCGGGAGAAACCCGTCGTCGCCGGGCACGTCGCGGCGCGCACCGTCCACCGGGCCGCCGTGGCCGCGCTGCTCGCCAGCGTCCCGCTGTCGTTGGCCCTCGGCCCCGTCCCCGGGGTGCTCCACCTGCTCGCCGTCGCCTCGGCGTGGGGCTACGACCTGTGGCTCAAGACCACCCCGGTGAGCCCGCTGCCCTACGTCGTCTCCTTCGGCCTGCTCCCGGCGGTCGCCGCGACGGCCGCCGGGGTCGACGTCCCCGCCGCGCTCGTCGCCGCGGCCGCCCTGCTCGGTGCCGGCGCGCACTTCGCCAACACCCTCCCCGACGCTGCCGCGGACGCGCGGACCGGCGTCCGCGGCCTGCCCCAGCGGCTCGGCGTCCGGGCCTCCCGGACCGCCGGCGCCGCCGGTGTCGTCGCCGCCTGCGCCCTCCTCGTGCTGGTGCCCGACCCGGACGTCGGGCCCCCGGCGGTAGCCGTCCTCACCGTCGCCGCGGTCGTGGGCGCCGCCGGCGGGCTGGCCCCCGGCCGTGCCTCCTTCCGGCTGGTGCTCGCCGCCGCCGGGATCGCGGTCGGCGGGGTGCTCCTCGCCGGTCCCCGGCTGCTCGGTTGACGACCCTGTACCCTGACCCCGTGCGGACCGGCCTGCTCCTTACCGAGCCGCGCTGAGGCCCGCTCCGGCGACGGAGCGGCACCAGCGCGGCGACCCCTTGCGTGCAAGGGGTTTTTTTCTGCCCCGGCACGGCAGCCCGGACGACGAACCAGCGACGAGGCGAGGACGACGATGACCCAGCAGACGCCCGAGACCACCCCGGCGTTCCGGTACGACGCGCGCCTGGCGGAGCAGATCGAGAGCCGCTGGCAGGACCGGTGGGAGGCCGAGGGCACCTTCCAGACGCCGAACCCGGCCGGGCCGTGGGCGGACGAGTCGGTACGCGGGCGCGACAAGATGTTCGTCCTCGACATGTTCCCCTACCCGTCTGGCGCGGGCCTGCACGTCGGCCACCCGCTCGGGTACATCGGCACCGACGTCCTCGGCCGCTTCCAGCGGATGCGCGGCAAGAACGTCCTGCACGCCCTGGGCTACGACGCCTTCGGCCTGCCGGCCGAGCAGTACGCCCTGCAGACCGGTCAGCACCCGCGGGTCACCACCGAGGCCAACATCGCCACCATGCGCCGGCAGCTGCGCCGGCTCGGGCTCGCGCACGACCCACGCCGCTCGGTCGCCACCACCGACGTGGAGTTCTACCGCTGGACCCAGTGGATCTTCATCCAGATCTTCAACGCCTGGTACGACGAGTCCGCCGACGGCGGCCGCGGCCGGGCCCGCCCGATCGCCGAGCTCGTCGCCCAGTACGAGCGCGGCGAGCGCACCGTGCCCGACGGCCGGGACTGGGCCGACCTGGACGCCGTCGAGCGGCGCCGGGTCATCGACGCCCACCGGCTGGTGTACGCCTCCGACGCGCCGGTCAACTGGTGCCCGGGCCTGGGCACGGTGCTGGCCAACGAGGAGGTGACCGCCGAGGGCCGCAGCGACATCGGGAACTACCCCGTCTTCAAGCGCAGCATGCGCCAGTGGATGATGCGGATCACCGCGTACGCCGACCGGCTGCTCGAGGACCTGGACCGCCTGGACTGGCCCGAGGCCATCAAACTCATGCAGCGCAACTGGATCGGGCGCTCCCAGGGGGCCACCGTGCGCTTCCCGGTGGACGGCGCCGAGCCGGTCGAGGTGTTCACCACCCGGCCCGACACCCTGTTCGGCGCGACGTTCATGGTCGTCGCCCCCGAGCACGCACTGCTCGACGGGGAGCTGCCCGCCACCTGGCCGGACGACGTCCCGGCGTCCTGGACCGGCGGGTACGCCGACCCGGCGTCCGCCGTCGCCGCCTACCGCCAGGAGGCCGCCCGCAAGACCGAGCTGGAACGCCAGACCGAGGGCCGGGACAAGACCGGCCGGTTCACCGGCCTGTACGCGACGAACCCGGCCACCGGCCGGCGCATCCCCGTGTTCACCGCCGACTACGTGCTGATGGGCTACGGCACCGGCGCGATCATGGCCGTCCCCGGCCAGGACGAGCGGGACTGGGAGTTCGCCGCCCGCTTCGACCTGCCCGTCGTGCGCACGGTGCAGCCGCCCGAGGGCTGGCAGGGCGAGGCGTTCACCGGGGAGGGCCCGGCCGTCAACTCCGCCAACGACGAGATCAGCCTCAACGGCCTGGGCGTGCAGGAGGCCAAGGCCCGGATGATCGACTGGCTGTCCGCCAAGGGCCTGGGGCAGCCCACGACGACGTACAAGCTGCGCGACTGGCTGTTCAGCCGCCAGCGGTACTGGGGCGAGCCGTTCCCCGTCGTCTGGGACGAGCACGACGTCCCGCACGTGCTGCCGGAGGAGATGCTGCCGGTGACGCTGCCGGAGCTGGAGGACTACCGGCCCGAGGCGCTCGACCCGAACGACGAGCACAGCCAGCCGACGCCGCCGCTGGGCCGCGCCGAGGGCTGGACCGAGGTCACCCTCGACCTCGGCGACGGCGAGCGCACCTACCGGCGCGAGCTCAACGTCATGCCGCAGTGGGCCGGCTCGTGCTGGTACGAGATGCGCTACCTGGACCCGGCCAACACCGAGCGGTTCGTCGACCCGGAGGTCGAGCGGTACTGGATGGGCCCGCGCCCGGAGGTGCGCCCCGACCACCCCGGAGGGGTGGACCTGTACGTGGGCGGCGTCGAGCACGCCGTCCTGCACCTGCTGTACGCCCGGTTCTGGCACAAGGTGCTGTTCGACCTCGGCCACGTCTCCAGCGCCGAGCCGTTCTACCGGCTGTTCAACCAGGGCTACATCCAGGCCTACGCCTACCGCGACGCCCGCGGCCAGGTCGTGCCGGCGTCCGACGTCGAGCAGACCGAGGACGGCCGGTACCTCTACCACGGGGAGCCGGTGACCCGCGAGCACGGCAAGATGGGCAAGAGCCTGAAGAACGTCGTCACCCCCGACGACATGTACCAGGCGTACGGCGCCGACACCTTCCGTGTGTACGAGATGTCGATGGGCCCGCTCGACGTGTCCCGGCCGTGGGAGACCCGTGCGGTCGTCGGGTCGCTGCGGTTCCTGCAGCGGGTGTGGCGCAACGTCGTCGACGAGCAGACCGGCGAGCTGCGGGTTGACGAGGAGCCGGCCGACGAGCAGACCCGGCGGCTCCTGGCCCGCACCATCGACGGGGTCACCGCCGACATGGAGGGCATGCGGTTCAACACCGCCGTGGCCAAGCTCATCGAGCTGAACAACCACCTCACCCGGACCGGGCGCTCCCCGCGGGAGGTGGTCGAGCCGCTCGTGCTCATGCTGGCGCCGCTCGCGCCGCACCTGGCCGAGGAGCTGTGGTCCCGGCTCGGGCACGACCGGACGCTGGCCTACGAGCCGTTCCCGCAGGCCGACGAGCGGCTGCTCGTGGAGGAGACCGTGACCTGCGTCGTGCAGGTCGCGGGCAAGGTCCGCGACCGGCTCGAGGTGCCCGCCGACGCCGGCGAGGAGGACCTGCGGGAGCGGGCGCTGGCCAGCGACGCGGTCCAGCGGGTCCTGGACGGCCGCGGCGTGCGCACGGTCGTCGTCCGGGCCCCGCGGCTGGTCAACGTCGTCCCGGCCTGACGTCGTACCCTCCCCGGCATGGCGAACGCGGTGCGGGTCCTCACCGACTCGACCGCCTACCTCCCGCAGGAGATCCTGGACCGGCACCGCCTGACCAGCGTGCCGCTGCAGGTCGTCGTCGACGGCCGCTCCTACGACGAGGGAGACCTCGGCGGCACCGACGTCGCCGAGGCGCTGCGCCGGCGCCGGCCGGTCACCACGTCGCGGCCCTCGCCGGCGCGGCTGCTGGCCGCGTACGAGCGGCTCGCCCACCAGGGGGCCACCGAGATCGTGTCGGTGCACCTGTCCGCGGCGGTGTCCGGCACCTACGAGGCCGCCGGGCTCGCCGCCCGTGACGCGCCGGTGCCGGTCCACGTCGTCGACTCCCGAGCGCTGGGGATGGCGCTCGGTTACCTGGCCGTGTCCGCCGCCGAGCTCGCCGAGCGCGGCCTGGACGGCGCCCAGGTCGCGGACGCCGTCCGCCGGCTCACCGCCGGGGTCCGGGTGTACTTCTACGTCGACACCCTCGAGCACCTGCGCCGGGGCGGGCGGATCACCGCCGCGCAGGCCCTCATCGGCTCGGCGCTCGCCGTCAAGCCGCTGCTCACCCTCGAGGACGGACGCATCGTCCCGCTGGAGAAGGTCCGGACGGCCACCCGGGCCCTGGCCCGGCTCGAGGACCTCACCGTGGCAGCCGCCGGGCACGACGCCCGGGTGGCGGTGCACCACCTGGACTCGGCGCAGCGGGCCGACGCCCTCGTCGAGCGGCTGCGGGCCCGGCTCGGCCCGGGCCCCGAGCTGGTGTGCAGCGAGATCGGACCGGTCATCGGGGCCCACGTCGGTCCGGGCATGGTGGGCGCCGTGGTCGTGCCCGCCACCCCCGACCTGTCCTGCACAGGCGGCTGATCGGCGGCGGTCTCCACAGGCCCGGCTCGCCGGCAGGGCAGGACGTCCCCGCCTCGTCGCACCCTCGGCGGCGTGCACCCAGCCGACCGCGAACCCCTTGCCCGCCTGGCCGCCGGCTCCCGGGAGGCAGTGCGTGTCCTGCCGCCGGCCGGGCCGCCGCGCCGCGGCAGGCGCAGCGCTGGGTGGGGGGACGACGACGTCGCCTCGCCGCATGTCGCCTCAGCTCCCGGACGCGACGACCCGGTCGCCGGGCTGCGCCCGGCCGCTGGACTGCGGGGCCGGCTCCGCGAGCGGCTGCCGCAGGCCTGGCAGGAGTCCCGGTGGGCGCTGCCGCGCTCCGCCGGGGTGGTGGCCGTCGTGACCGCAGCCGTCGCCGTCGTCGTCGTGGTCGCCGTAGCGCTGGTCGTGGCGCCGCGGGACACCCCCGAGGTGCAGACCGTCCCCGCTCGGGGCGATGAGGCACCGGCTGTTGCGCCCGGTGATGCTGCGGTACCGGGTGATGCTGCGGCGCCCGCGCCCTCGCCGACGGACCCGTTCACGGTGCCGCCGTCAGGTCCGGCCCCGGCGGGGACGGCGCCGCCCTGGGGGGCCGCGGCCGGAGGGCCCGGTGGGCAGGACGCGGCCCTGCTCGTCGTCCACGTCGTCGGTCAGGTCGGCGCACCTGGTGTGGTCCGCCTGCCCGCCGGGGCCCGGGTGGCCGACGCGGTGGAGGCCGCCGGCGGACTGACCGAGGATGCCGACGTCACCCGGGTCAACCTGGCCCGTCTGGTCGTCGACGGGGAGCAGGTGGTCGTGCCCCGGCCGGGGGAGGAGCTGCCCCCGCCGGCACCCGGTGCCGCGGCCGGCGGGCCTGGGGACGGCGGTACTCCCGGCGGGTCCGGCGCCATCGGTGGAGCCGAGCAGCCGGTCGACCTCAACACGGCCACCGCCGAGCAGCTCGACACCCTGCCCGGCGTCGGGCCGGTGCTCAGCGGACGCATCCTGGACTGGCGGGCCGAGCACGGCCGGTTCAGCCGGGTGGAGGAGCTCCTCGAGGTGCCCGGTATCGGGCCGACGCTCCTTGAGCGGCTCCGACCGCTCGTGCGGGTGTGACCAGTGCCGCCGGGCCGGACCTGCGCCTGCTGCCGGCCGCGGCGTCCGCGTGGGCGGCCGCAGGCTGGGCGGTCGGTGCCCGCCCCGGTCCGGTGCTGCTCGCCGCCTGCGGGACTGGTCTCGCCGTCGCGGTCATCGCCCGCTGGTGGCGTGCCCGCGGCGCCGGCGGGTGGCTGGTCGCCGGCGCCGCGGTCGTCGTCGTCCTCTCCTCCGTCCTGGTCCACGGCGCCGTCCGGACCGCCGGGCCGCTGCCCGCGCTGGTGGAGCAGCGGGCGGCGGTCTCGGTCGACGGGCTCGTCCTGGAGGCGCCCCGCCCGGTCCGGGCCGACCCTGCCCGGCCGGACGACCCGCCCCGGTACGTGGTCCGGCTGCTGGTGACCGCGGTCGACGGGCGCGGGCAGCGGTCCGCCGGTCGCAGTCCCGTGCTCGTCATCGGCCCGGCCGCGTGGGCGTCGCCGAGGCCGCACGAGACGGTGCGCGCAACCGGTCGGCTCGCCCCCGCCGACCCTGGCGACGACGTCGTGGCCCTGCTCCTGGCCGCCACCGGACCCCAGGTGGTGAGCGCCGCGCCGACCTGGGCCCGCGCGGCGGAGTCACTGCGCGAGGGGTTGCGCCGCGCGGCGGCGCCGCTGCCTCCGGACGCCGGAGGACTGCTGCCCGGTCTCGTCGTCGGGGACACGAGCACCCTGCCGCCCGACCTCGAGGAGGACATGCGGGCCACCGGGCTGTCGCACCTGACCGCCGTGTCCGGGGCGAACACGACCATCGTCAGCGGTGCGGTCCTGCTCGCTGCCGCGGCGGCCGGAGCCGGACGCCGGCTGCGACTGGCCCTCGCCGGCGGCGCGCTCGCCGGCTTCGTCGCCCTGGCCGGCCCAGAGCCCAGCGTCCTGCGGGCCGCGGTCATGGGTGCCGTCGGGCTCGCCGGGCTGGCCGCCGCCCGGCGTGGGCGGGGCGTGCCGCTGCTGTCCGGCGCCGTCGTCGCCCTGTGCGTCATCGACCCGTGGCTGTCCCGCTCCTTCGGCTTCGCGCTGTCGGTGCTGGCCACCGGTGCGCTGCTGCTGCTCGCCCGGCCGATGGCCGCAGCCCTCAGCCGGGTCCTGCCCTCCGTCGCGGCCCACGCCGTCGCCGTCCCGGCGTCGGCGCAGGCCGTGTGCGGACCGGTCGTCGTCCTGCTCACCCCGCACGTGCCGCTGCTGTCGGTCCCGGCCAACCTGCTCGTCGCCCCGGCGGTCGCCCCGGCCACGGTGCTCGGCGTCCTGGCGACGGTGCTCGCCCCGCTGTCCCCGCAGGCCGCCGAGCTGGTCGCGCGCGTCGCCGGTGTCGCCACCGGGTGGATCGGCGGTGTCGCCCGTGCCGCCGCCGGTCTGCCGGGAGCCACGCTGCCGTGGCCCGCGGGGGTCACAGGGGCGGTCCTGCTGGCCGTCGTCACCGTCGCCGGGCTGCTGCTGGCCGCCGCCGTGCTGCGGCTGCCCCGGCCGCTGCTCGTCGGTGGCCTGGCAGGTGCGCTCGCCGGCGTCCTCGTCGGCGTCCTCGTCGCCGTCCCGCTCGTCGTCCTGCCCGGGGCCCTGCGTGGGCTGCGAGGCCCCGCCTGGCCGCCGCCGGGATGGCTGACCGTGGCCTGCGACGTCGGCCAGGGCAGCGCCCTGGTCACCCGCAGCGGCCCGTCGTCGGCCGTGCTCGTCGACGCAGGGCCCGACCCCGCGGCCGTCGACCGCTGCCTCGAGGACCTGGGCGTGGACTCGCTCGACCTCGTCGTCCTGAGCCACTTCCACGCCGACCACGTGGCCGGCCTGGCCGGCGCGCTGGACGGGCGGTCCGTCGGCCAGGTCGTCACCAGTCCGCTGGCCGAGCCGGCCGACGGCGTCCGCCAGGTGCAGCGCGTTCTCGGCAACCACGGGGTGCCGGCGGTGCCCGGCGGCGCCGGGATGGCCGGCACCGCCGGGCAGGTGCGGTGGCGGGTGCTGTGGCCCGCCGGGCCGCCCGGTGACGCGGCACCCGGTGACGCGGCGTCCGGGGAGGGGTCTTCCGGGGAGGGGTCGTCGGACGGGTCGCGGGTCAACGACGCGTCCCTCGTCGTCCTGCTCGACGTCCAGGACCGGACCGTGCTGGCGACCGGTGACGTCGAGCCCGCGGCCCAGCAGGGCCTGCACCGGGCGCTGCCCGCCGGGACGCGGCCGGACGTCGTCACCGTGCCCCACCACGGGTCCGCGGCCCAGGACGACGACCTCGCCCGGGCGCTCTCGCCGCGGGTCGCGCTGGTCAGCGCCGGGGCCGGCAACGACTACGGGCACCCCACGCAGCGGGCACTGGACCTGTACCGGTCCACGGGGGCACTGGTCCTGCGCACCGACGAGTCCGGGGACGTCGCGGTCGGTAGCACCGAGGGACGGCTGTGGACAGTCGGCCGGGCTGGTGCCGTGCCGTCCGCCGGCCGTGGCAGGCTGGCGCCGTGGCAGGACGACGGACGACCGGTGGCGCGGCCACGACGGTCGGCTGGCGGGAGGTCGCTCCCGCGCCGGTCGTCCTCGTCACCGGGACCGAGGAGTTCCTCGCCGAGCGGGCGCTGGACCAGGTCCGCGAGCTCGCCCGCCGCGACCAGCCCGACCTCGAGGTGGTCGACGTCGACGCCGCCCTCTACGAGAAGGACCAGCTCGCCACCTGGACGAGCCCCTCCCTCTTCGGCGAGCCACGCCTGGTCCGCGTGGTGGGCGTCGAGCAGGCCTCCGATGCCTTCCTCGAGGACGCCGTCGCCTACCTCGACCACCTGCAGGACGACGTCGTGCTGCTGCTGCGCCACGCCGGCGGGCAGCGGGGACGCAAGCTCCTCGAGGCGGTGCGGGCCACCCCGCAGGCGCTGGTCGTCGACTGCGCCCCGCTCAAGGCCTCCGACCGGGTGGACTTCGCTGCCACCGAGCTGCGGCTCGCCGGCCGCCGGTTCGACTCCCAAGCGGTGCGGGCTCTCGTGGACGCCGTCGGCAGCGACCTGCGCGAGCTGGCGGCCAGCTGCGCACAGCTCCTTGCCGACGTCCCGCCCACCCGGGCCATCGAGGTCGCCGACGTCGACCGGTACCACGGCGGGCGCGCGGAGGTCACCGGCTTCAAGGTCGCCGACGTGGTGGTCGCCGGCCAGCGTGAGCACGCGCTGCTGCTCCTGCGTCAGGCACTTGACGCCGGCACGGACCCGATCCCGGTGCTCGCCGCCCTGGCGGCCAAGGTGCGAACGCTGGTGAAGGTGGGCTCGGCCGGACCGGGTCGGCCGGCCGACCTCGCGAAGCAGCTGGGCATGGCGCCCTGGCAGGTGGAGCGGGCGCGCCGGGACCTGCGCGGCTGGACCCCGCAGGGCCTCGCCGCCGCCCTGCACGCGCTCGCCGACGCCGACGTCGCCGTCAAGGGCGGTGGCCGGGACCCGGTCTACGCGGCGGAGAAGGCCGTCATCGCGGTCGCCGCCGCCCGCGGCTGAGGCACCGTCGCCGGGTGGCCGGCAGCCGGCTGCTGGTAGACGACCGGCTCCTGGTAGACGACGGACGGCCCCGCCCCGGGCGGGGCGACGCCGTCACGCCGGCAGGCCGTTGGACGGACGTGCCGGGGACGTCGCGGGACGCCGTGTGGACGTCTCGCGAGCGGGTCAGATCCGGCTGGCCGCCTTGGCCAGCGCCGACTTGCGGTTCGCGGCCTGGTTCTTGTGGATGACGCCCTTGCTGGCAGCCTTGTCGAGCTTACGGCTAGCGACCCGCAGGGCCTCGGCGGCCTTGTCCTGGTCACCGGCGTCGGCGGCCTCACGGAAGGCGCGCACGAGGGTCTTCAGCTCCGACTTCACGGCCTTGTTACGCAGCCGGCGACGTTCGTTCGTGCGGTTGCGCTTGATCTGGGACTTGATGTTCGCCACGAGTGGACTTTCTCTGCGTTCGGACAGGTCGGTGAGGGCGGTGCTCGGTGTGAGCCGCGCGGACCTGACTGACGGTGGTGGGGTCACCGGTGGCGGTCCGTACGACGTGCGCGCACGACCTGGGCGCGCACGCGACGTCTTAGGCTACCAGCCACCTGCCTCCCCGTCAGGTTCGCGCACCCAGTGGCGGTGAATGAGCCTCGAAACCGCCGGGATCGCAGCCACGGCGGGCGCGAACCCTGGGTAGGGGGGTGGCGTGGGACGATGGCCTCTGCCCCGACGTCGTCCTGGAAGGTGCCCCGCGTGTCCCCGATGGCCAGCCCCGCCACGAGGCGCACGATCGAGCCCGCCGCCACCGCGCCGGAGCAGATCCGTAACTTCTGCATCATCGCCCACATCGACCACGGCAAGTCGACCCTCGCGGACCGGATGCTGCAGATCACCGGCGTCGTCGAGGCCCGCCTCATGCGTGAGCAGTACCTCGACCGGATGGACATCGAGCGCGAGCGCGGTATCACGATCAAGAGCCAGGCGGTGCGGATGCCGTGGGAGCTCGACGGCACCGCGCACGCGCTCAACATGATCGACACCCCTGGCCACGTCGACTTCACCTACGAGGTGAGCCGCTCCCTGGCGGCGTGCGAGGGCGCCGTCCTGCTCGTGGACGCCGCCCAGGGGATCGAGGCGCAGACGCTGGCCAACCTGTACCTGGCGATGGAGAACGACCTCGAGATCATCCCGGTGCTCAACAAGATCGACCTGCCGGCCGCGCAGCCGGAGAAGTACGCCGACGAGCTCGCAGGGCTCATCGGCTGCGACCCGGGCGACGTCCTGAAGGTGTCCGGTAAGACCGGCGAGGGGGTCGAGGCGCTGCTCGACCACATCGTGCGCCGGGTCCCCGCCCCGGTGGGGGACGCCGACGCGCCGGCCCGGGCGATGATCTTCGACTCGGTCTACGACAGCTACCGCGGTGTCGTCACCTACGTACGGGTCATCGACGGCCACCTGTCTGCGCGCCAGCGGATCGCGATGATGTCGACCCGGGCTCACCACGAGCTGCTCGAGATCGGCGTGATCTCCCCGGAGCCCACGCCGTCCCAGGGACTCGGGGTCGGCGAGGTCGGCTACCTCATCACCGGGGTCAAGGACGTCCGCCAGTCCAAGGTCGGCGACACGGTGACCGACGCCGCCAGGCCGGCGTCCACGCCGTTGGCCGGGTACCGCGAACCCCGGCCGATGGTGTTCTCGGGCCTGTACCCGATCGACGGCTCGGACTACCCGCTGCTGCGCGACGCCCTGGACAAGCTCAAGCTCAACGACGCCGCCCTCGTCTACGAGCCGGAGACCTCCGCGGCGCTCGGGTTCGGGTTCCGCTGCGGCTTCCTCGGCCTGCTGCACCTGGAGATCGTCCGGGAACGGCTCGAGCGCGAGTTCGACCTCGACCTCATCTCCACGGCTCCCAACGTCGTCTACCACGTGACGATGGAGGACGGCTCCGAGGTCGAGGTGACGAACCCCAGCGAGTTCCCGGCCGGCAAGGTCGCCGAGGTGCGCGAGCCGGTGGTGCGCGCGACGATTCTCGCCCCCAGCGAGTACATCGGCGCGGTGATGGAGCTGTGCCAGCAGCGGCGCGGGTCCCTGCGAGGGATGGACTACCTGTCCGAGGACCGGGTCGAGATGCGGTACACCCTGCCGCTCGCCGAGATCGTCTTCGACTTCTTCGACCAGCTGAAGTCGCGCACCCGCGGCTACGCGTCCCTGGACTACGAGCCGGACGGCGAGCAGACCGCCGACCTGGTCAAGGTGGACATCCTGCTGCAGGGCGAGCAGGTCGACGCGTTCAGCGCCATCGTGCACCGGGACAAGGCCTACGCCTACGGCGTCATGATGGTGGGCAAGCTGCGCGAGCTCATCCCGCGCCAGCAGTTCGAGGTGCCCATCCAGGCCGCCATCGGCTCACGGGTCATCGCCCGCGAGACCATCCGGGCCATCCGCAAGGACGTCCTCGCCAAGTGCTACGGGGGAGACATCACCCGTAAGCGCAAGCTGCTCGAGAAGCAGAAGGAGGGCAAGAAGCGGATGAAGATGGTCGGGCGGGTCGAGGTCCCGCAGGAGGCGTTCATCGCCGCGCTGTCCTCCGACGCCGACAGCGACAAGGCCAAGGACAAGGCCAAGGACAGGCCCAGGGACAAGCCTCGGGACAGGGCCCGGCGGTAGCCCGCAGGTCAGTCAGCCGCCGCGCGGGACCGGTGCGACGAGGACGTGCTGCGGCCCGGCGTCCCCGCCGAGGTAGGTGACGCCGGTGTCCCGGAAGCCCGCGCGCAGGTAGGCGGTCACCGCGGCCGGGTTGGCGGTGTTCACGGTGAGGACGACGAGGTCGGCGTCCGGGTGGAGCGCACCGGCCAGCCCCGGTACGAGGGCGGCGGCCCGGGTCCCCAGGCCACGGCCCTGGTGCTCGGCGGCCAGGTAGAACCCGCGCAGCAGCACCGCCCGCTCCGGGGCGTCGACGAGCTCGTCGAGGTAGCCCTCCCGGTCCAGCACGCCGAACCCGACCGGGGCGCCGTCCCGCCGGACGACGAAGGGCGTGCGCGCCGGGTCGGCGAGGGCCTCCGGGAGGGTCCGGGCCGCGGTGGCGGAGAACACCTCCTGCTCGGGTCTGGGGCGCAGCGCGAGCACGGCGAGGCGGAGTTCCTCGTCCTCGGCGGTGACGACGTCCAGCCGCACCTCGGGGTCGGCGCTCACCGCGCGGACGGTAGCAACGACACTGGGGCGGTGAGTCCCTCGACGCCGCCGGACGGCGACCCCGCCCCCGACGACGGGCTGCTGCCGGCGTCCGCTGCGGCCGGCGCCGAGCGCAGGGCGCTGGGCCTGTACGCGCACGTGCCGTTCTGCCGGGTGCGCTGCGGCTACTGCGACTTCAACACCTACACCGCCGAGGAGCTCGGCCCCTCCTCCCTGCCCGGCGCCGGCCGCGCCGGCTACGCGCAGGCGCTCGTCGACGAGCTCGCCGTGGCCGCCCGGGTGCTCGAGGCGTCCGGCGTCCCGCACCGCGACGTCTCCACCGTGTTTCTCGGTGGCGGCACGCCCACGCTGCTGCCGGCGGCCGACCTCGCCGGCGTCCTCGACGGTGTCCGACGCCACCTCGGGCTCGCGCCGGGGGCGGAGGTCACCACCGAGGCCAACCCCGACTCGGTCGACGCGAGGTACCTCGACGCGCTCGCCGCGGCCGGTTTCACCCGGGTCTCCCTGGGGATGCAGTCCGCCGTCCCGCACGTCCTGGCGACCCTGGACCGCACTCACCGGCCGGAGCGGGTGCCGGACGTCGTCCGCTGGGCGCGTGAGGCGGGCCTGCAGGTGAGCCTCGACCTCATCTACGGGACGCCGGGGGAGTCCCTGCAGGACTGGCGGCGCAGCGTGGACGCCGCGCTGGCCTGCGAGCCCGACCACGTCTCCGCCTACGCCCTGGTGGTCGAACCGGGGACGCGGATGGCGGCCCAGGTGCGCCGAGGTGAGCTGGCGGCGCCGGACGACGACGACCTGGCGGCGAAGTACGAGGTCGCCGACGCGGCCCTCGAGGCTGCCGGCTACCGGTGGTACGAGGTGAGCAACTGGGCTCGCGGTGCCGACCGCGTGTGCCGGCACAACCTGTCCTACTGGCGCGGGGACGACTGGTGGGGCGCCGGGCCCGGAGCCCACAGCCACGTCGGCGGCGTCCGGTGGTGGAACGCCCGGCACCCCGCGGCCTGGGCGGCGCGGCTGGCCGAGGGCCGCAGCCCGGCGCAGGGCCGGGAGGTGCTGGACGACGAGGCCCGCGACGTCGAGCGGGTGATGCTCGCCGTCCGGCTGGCCGACGGCCTGGAGGCCGACGCCGTTCCGGCGGCGGGCCGGGAGCGGTTCGGGGACCTCGCCGCCCGGGGGCTGCTGGACCGGCAGGCAGCCGCCCGCGGCCGGGTGGTGCTGACCCGGCGCGGGCGGCTGCTGGCGGACGCCGTCGTCCGCGACCTGCTCGGCTGGTGACGGTCGAGTGACCGGTCAGGTGACGATGCGCCAGGCGAACGGGTAGCGGTAGTTCTCGCCCTTGTTCACCGCGATCGCGGCGAGGATCGGGAACACGATGTTCAGCACGCCGAGTGCGAACATCACCAGGCCGCCGACGAACACCGTGGTGAGGACGGCGCCGACGACGTAGCCGATGACCAGGGTGATGTTGAAGTTGAGCGCCTCGCGGGACTGCTCACGCACGAACGGGCCGCGGTCCTTCATGACGAGGTAGACGACGAGCGGCGCGAGAAAGCTGAAGAGGATCGCGCCGAGGTGGGCGAGCATCGACCACATCCGCTGGTCGGCGGGGCTCAGCTCGTTGGTGTAGCCACCGGCCGGTGGGGCGCCGGCGCCCGGGTACGCCTGGTAGCCGCCGGGCTGCTGGCCGTACGGTGGTGGCTGCTGGCCGTAGGGCGGTGGCTGCTGGCCGTAGGGCGGTGGCTGCTGGCCGTAGGGCGGTGGCTGCTGGCCGTAGGGCGGTGGCTGCTGTGGCTGGTCGGGGCGCTGGGGCGGCTGCTCGGGCTGGTCGGGACCGGTCGGGTGCTGGGACATCTGACCCCCCTGTCGGGTACCGAGGCGGCGTCCGCTGCCTCGTGGTCACCCTAGTGGCTGGTCAGCTGATGAAGCGGATCGTCAGCGGATACCGGTAGGTGCGCCCGTCGGCGGCTGCGACGGCGGCGAGGACGACCAGGACGGCGTACGCGATCCCGACGACGGCGAGCAGGGCGATCCCCACCAGGACGACGACGAGGAGCGCAGACACCAGGATGTAGATGAGCCAGGTCAGGTTGAAGTTCAGCGCCTCCACGGCGTGCGACCGGACGTAGGGGGACTTGTCGCCCTGGACGAGCAGCACGACGAGGGGCCCGAGAAAGCCCAGGGCGACGTAGGCGGCGACGAAGCTCGTCAAGTGGGCGGCAACTGCCCAGTTGCGTTCCCACCGCGAGATCACGCGCTCACCGTAGGCCCTCCAGCCGTCCGTCGCTCCCGGGCCGCGCCGGTCTGGGCGTCCGGCACCTCAGCCGGGGTCGGCGGTGACGAAGTCGATGAGCTCCTCGACCCGCCCGAGCAGGTCCGGTTCGAGGTCGGCGTAGGACCGCACCGAACCCAGGATCCGCCGCCAGCCGGCGGCCACGTCGGCCGGTCCGTCCGCCGGCCAGCCCAGGGCCTCCAGCACCCCCTCCTTCCACGGCCGCCCACGGGGCACGGTCGGCCAGGCGTCGACACCGATCCGCTGTGGTCGCACGGCCTGCCACACGTCGACGTACGGGTGCCCGACGACGAGGACGTGGTCGGCGTACCGGCCGCCGCGCAGCGCCTGCTCGGCGATCCTCGCCTCCTTGCTGCCGGCCACCAGGTGGTCGAGCAGGATCCCGAGGCGGCGCCCCGGCCCGGGCGCGAACTCCTCGACGGCGCTGGGCAGGTCGTCGACGCCGTACAGCGGCTCGACGACGACGCCCTCGACCCGCAGGTCGTCACCCCAGACCCGTTCGACGAGCTCGGCGTCGTGCTGGCCCTCGACCCACAGCCGCGACCCTCGGGCCACCCGGGCCCGGGCTGCGGGCACGGCCACCGAGCCGCTCGCCGTCCGGGCCGGGGTCCGGGCAGCCGCGGGTCTGCGGGGGGCCACGAGCCGGACGGGAGAACCATCGAGCAGAAAGCCGGGCCCGAGCGGGAAGGCGCGGGTACGCCCGTGGCGGTCCTCGAGCTGGACGACGTGCACCCCGCCGGCCTTCTCGACCCGGACGACGGCGCCGCACCAGCCGGTCTCGACGTCCTCGACGACGAGACCGGGTTCGGCGACCGCGTCCGTGCTTCGCCCCCGCCGGGGGCGGCGCCAGTCCGTGGCCAGGACGTCGGGCCCGTAGCGGTCGCTCACGGCGGGCGACGTTAGCGCCGGCGCGCGACGACCGCGTGCCTGACACGGCCGCGGACCGCCACTCGCCGCCCGGCCGGCTCGCCCAGCACCCGGCGCGTTCGGCGGCGCGGCGTCCCGGGACGTAGACTTGGCACTCACCAAGCGGGAGTGCCAGTACGCCTGCGCACGGGCCGCACTGCGAGGAGGTGTGCCGATGAGCGACGAACGCCGGCTGGCCGTGCTGCGCGCGATCGTCGAGGACTACGTCGACACCCACGAGCCGGTCGGCTCCAAGGCCCTCGTGGACCGCCACAACCTCGGGGTGTCCCCGGCCACCATCCGCAACGACATGGCGGTGCTGGAGGAGGAGGGGCTCATCGCCCAGCCGCACACCAGCGCCGGCCGGGTGCCGACGGACAAGGGCTACCGGCTCTTCGTCGACCGGCTCTCGGAGGTCAAGCCGTTGTCCCCGGCCGAGCGCCGGGCCATCACCACGCTGCTGCAGGACGCCGTGGACCTCGACGACGTGCTGGAGCGCACCGTCCGGCTGCTCGCTCAGCTGACCCACCAGGTCGCCGTCGTCCAGTACCCGTCACTGACGCGCTCGCGGGTCCGGCACGTCGAGCTCGTCCCGGTCGGAGCCGGACGCGTGCTCGTCGTCCTCATCACCGACACGGGCCGGGTCGAGCAGCGCACGGTCGAGGTCGACGCCGACCTCTCCGAGGAGCTGGTGGGCCAGCTGCGTGCCCGGCTCAACGAGGCGGCGGCCGGTCACCCCTTGCAGGACGCCGTCACTCGGCTGGAGCCCCTCGCCGAGTCCGTGCGACCGGAGGTCCGCGAACCGGCCCGCCGGGTCGTCGCCGCCCTGCAGGGGGCACTGCGCCAGCAGCGCGAGGACCGCATGGTGATGGCCGGCGCGGCGAACCTGGCCCGCGCCGGCATCGACTTCGCCGCGATCGGGCCCGTGCTGGAGGCCATCGAGGAACAGGTCGTGCTGCTCCGGCTGCTCTCGGAGATGGCCGACGACCCGGCCAGCGGGGTCTCCGTGCGAATCGGGCACGAGAACCTCTACGAGGGGCTCGTCACGACGTCCGTGGTGTCGAGCGGGTACGGCGTCGCGGCAGGGGACGCCGGATCGCACGTGGCCCGTCTCGGCGTCCTCGGGCCCACCCGGATGGACTACCCGACGACGATGGCGGCGGTCCGCGCGGTGGCCCGCTACGTCTCCCGCATCCTGGTCGGCTGAACCCGACCGTCCCGAACCGATCCGACAGGAAGCGACCACTTACCGGTGAGCGACCACTACGACGTGCTCGGCGTCAGCCGTGACGCCACGCCCGAGGAGATCAAGAAGGCCTACCGTCGGCTGGCGCGCAAGCTCCACCCGGATGTCGGTGGACCCGACTCCGCGGAGCGGTTCAAGGAGGTGTCGGCCGCCTACGAGGTGCTGTCCAACCCCGACAAGCGCCGCGCCTACGACATGGGGGCCGACCCCAACGGGACCGGGGGCGGGTTCGGGCCCGGCTTCGGCTTCAGCGACATCTTCGAGACCTTCTTCGGCGGCTCAGCCGGCCAGCGCGGGCCGGCGACCCGGCAGCGCCGGGGCCAGGACGCCCTCGTCCGGCTCGAGGTCGACCTCGCCGAGGCGGTCTTCGGCTCCGAGCGGGAGCTCCAGGTCGACACCGCGGTGCTGTGCCCGACCTGTCAGGGCAGCTGCTGCCGGCCCGGTACGTCCCCGCGCACCTGCGACGTCTGCGGCGGCCGCGGCCAGGTGCAGCGAGTGGCCCGGTCCTTCCTCGGGCAGGTGATGACGACGACCCCGTGCCCGAGCTGCCAGGGGTACGGCACCGTCATCCCCGAGCCCTGCCTGGAGTGCTCCGGGGAGGGGCGGGTGCGTTCGCGTCGCAGCCTCACCATCAAGGTCCCGCCGGGGGTGGACTCCGGCACCCGCATCCAGCTCACCGGTCGGGGCGAGGTCGGCCCGGCCGGCGGGCCCCCCGGTGACCTCTACGTCGAGATCGCCGTCCGGCCGCACGAGACGCTGACCCGGCGCGGTGACGACCTGCACTGCACGGTCACCGTGCCGATGACCGGCGCCGCACTGGGGACGACCATCGAGCTGGAGACCCTGGACGGGACCGTGCCGGTCGACGTCCGGCCCGGGACGAGCTCCGGGGAGGTCGTCACCCTGCGAGAGCACGGCGTGACTCGGCTGCGCGTCGGCGGGCGTGGGGACCTGCACGTGCACATCGAGGTGCAGACCCCCACGAAGCTGGACGAGGAGCAGGAGCGGCTGCTGCGGGAGCTGGCGCGGCTGCGGGGCGAGGAACGTCCCCAGGGGCGGGTCGAGTCCGCGCAGCAGAACGTCTTCTCCCGCCTGCGCGACCGCTTCGCCGGTCGCTGACCCCGCTACCCCCTGCGCCCGCTCCGCGGTCAGTCGGACCTCAACCCCTCGTCGTGATCATGCAATCCCGCCACCCCAGTCCTCGCCCGCTCACTCGCAGAGTGCTGGCTCGCAGGCGCGACACGCCGGCAACGATCCTCCGGGCGCAGCATTCTGTGAGAGGAGGGTGGCGGGATTGCATGATCACGGAGGGGCTGAGGGGTGGCGGGATTGCATGATCACGGTGGGGTTGAGGGGTGGCGGGATTGCATGATCACGGTGGGACGGGTCAGTCGACGGTGAACTCCTTGGTGTCGGGGTACATCCGCGGGCCCTCGGGGGACTCCCCGTCGCTCATGTCGCCCTGGTAGACCTCGAGCACGTAGTCCCCGGGCGCGAGGTCGTCGAGAGTGAACTCGAAGTCCCCGTAGGTGCCCATCGACCCCTCACCGGTGACGAAGCCCTCCTGCACCACCTCGTCGGTGCCCGCGTCCCGGACCTCCCAGCTGAACGTGGCCTCGAACGCCGTCCCGTACCCGACCACGTGGACCGGGTTGCTCACCGTCTCGCCCTGCTCGGGCTCGATGATCCAGGTCGAGGCCTGGACGTCGACCTGCGGGGCCCGGTCCATCGGCTCGCCGACCTCGAGCACACCCCACACCTCGGCGGGCTCGCCGTCGACGAGGACGGTCACCGGCCCGTCGGACTGGGCGGCCGCTGTCGCGGTGTAGACGAGCTGCTGCAGGGCGAGTGCGGCGAGCTCGCTGCCGACGTCGGTGCCGGAGAACGCGTCCGCGGACAGGTCCACGGTGATCGCGTCGCCGTCCCGGGTCACCTCGATCCGCTCGGCGGGCTGCCAGGGGTTCATGTAGTCAGGGTCGAGCGGCTCCTCGCGGGTCATCGCCGCCACCGCGGAGGTCACCGGGTCGCCGAGGTCGGGCACGTCCCGGAACTCCCGGTACAGCCAGAACGACGTCTTCGACGGCCCCACCCAGTAGACGGGGGCGTTCTCCACGACGCCGGTCGCGGCGTCGGTCGTGGACCCCGGGCTCGTGGGCGAGGTCGTCGTGGGGGGTGTCGTCGTCGGCTGTGACGTGGGCGTCGGGTCGGTGGTCCCGGTCGCTGCCGGGAGCGGCTCGTCGTCGTCCGTCCCGACGATGCCGCCGACGACGAGGCCGACCACCGCAGCGGCCGCGACGGCCGCCGCCCAGGGCACCCACCGGCGTCCACCGCCCTGCCCCTGGTCCTGCCCTGCCGTGCGTCGCCGGATGTCCTCCATGCCGTCGCGCGGTTCCACCATCTCGGCCTCCCTGGTCAGGGCGCGGCGCAGCAGCCGCACCGTCTCGTCGTCCGGCTCGTGGCCGGGGTCGTGCAGGGGGACGGTCTCGTCGTTCACCGCAGCCCCTCCTCGGTCAGGGCCGCCCGCAGGGCGGCGACGCCACGGTGAGCGTGACTCTTCACGGCCCCGCGGCTGACCCCCAGCGTGTCGGCGATCTCGGCCTCCGACGCGTCGGCGTAGTAGCGCAGCACGAGCACCTCCTGCTGCCGGCGTGGCAGCCGGCGCAGCGCTGCGAGCACCCGGGCGTCCTCCTCGGAGCGCAGCGCGCGCTCCTCCGGTCCCGCCGGCTCCGGCGACCCCGGCTGGCGGCGGCGGACCTCGACGTCCCGGTGCCGGCGCACCGACCTGCTGCCGTTGACCACGCTGGCCCGCAGGTAGGCCGCAGCCGCCTGCGGGTCCCGCAGCCGGGGCCACCGGCGGTGCAGGCCGACGAAGGCGTCGGCGACGACCTCCTCGGCGGACGCCGTCTCGCCCATCAGCAGAGCGGCCAGGCGGACCATCGGCCGCCAGTGCACCGCGTACAGGTTCGCGACCGCGGTGTCGGCGTCCCAGTCCCGCGGGTCACCGGCGACGGGCTCGGTCACGCGGGCGGCCTCGTCCACGGTCCACCTCGCCTCCGGTTCCGTTCCCACCAGCACGCTCACACGACGTACACGCCCCAGCCTGCCGTCCGGTTGACACGACGTCCCGCAGGCTCGCCGTCCTGCAGGCTCGCCGTCCCGATAACCTGGCGGGCGTGAACCTGTCGAGCCCAGACACGGACCCGGAGTGCCTGTTCTGCCGGATCGTGGCCGGGGACCTGCCTGCCGACGTCGTGCGCCGGGACGAGCGGGTCGTCGCCTTCCGGGACGTCGACCCCAAGGCCCCGGTGCACGTCCTCGTGGTGCCGGTCGCGCACTACCCGGACGTCGCCGCGCTCGCCGCCGCCGACAAGGACCTGCTCGCCGACGTCGTCAGGGTGGGTGCCGAGGTGGCCGCGGACGAGTGCGACGGGCAGTTCCGGCTGCTGTTCAACACCGGCCGCGCGGCCGGGCAGAGCGTCTTCCACGTGCACGGTCACGTCCTGGGCGGGCGCTCCATGCAGTGGCCCCCCGGCTGACCGCGCGTAGCATGGGCGGGACACGTCGCCCCGACCCCGAGGAGCAGGGCCCCGCGCCCGACCATGGCCGAGCAGCCCCAGCACCAGTCCCAGCACCGGATCGTCGTGCCTCCCGAGGTGCCGATGGTGGCTCTGCTCGGAGCCCGCGACGAGCTGCTCACGGTGATCGAGCGCGCCTTTCCTCGCGTCGACGTGCTGGCCCGCGGCAACGAGGTGACGCTCACCGGGGACCCCGGTGAGATGGCCCTCGTCGAGCGGCTCGTCGACGAGCTGCTCGCCGTGCTGGAGGCGGGCCACGCGCTGAGCCCGGACGCCGTGGAGCGCTCGGTCGCGATGCTGCGTCAGCAGCTCACCGAGCGGCCCGCCGACGTGCTGACCCTCAACATCCTGTCCGCACGGGGCCGGACCATCCGGCCCAAGACGCTCAACCAGAAGCGGTACGTCGACGCGATCGACGACCACACCGTCGTCTTCGGCATCGGCCCGGCCGGCACCGGCAAGACCTACCTGGCCATGGCCAAGGCCGTGCAGGCGCTGCAGGCCAAGTACGTCAACCGGATCATCCTCACCCGGCCCGCGGTCGAGGCGGGGGAGCGGCTCGGCTTCCTGCCGGGGACGCTGACCGAGAAGATCGACCCGTACCTGCGGCCGCTCTACGACGCCCTGCACGACATGATGGACCCGGAGGCCATCCCCCGGCTGATGGCCGCGGGCACCATCGAGGTGGCCCCGCTGGCGTACATGCGCGGACGTACTCTCAACGACGCGTTCATCATCCTCGACGAGGCGCAGAACACCTCCGCCGAGCAGATGAAGATGTTCCTCACCCGCCTCGGCTTCGGCTCCAAGATGGTCGTCACCGGCGACGTGACCCAGGTCGACCTACCCGCCGGGACGACGTCCGGCCTGCGCGTCGTCCAGGAGATCCTGGACGACGTCGAGGACGTCCACTTCGCCTCTCTGACCAGCCAGGACGTCGTGCGGCACAAGCTGGTCAGCGACATCGTCGACGCCTACGGTCGCTGGGACGCCGCCCGCGTCGGTGGCGGGCGCGGCCGGCCCGCCAGGGGCTCGGCGACGTGAGCGTCGAGGTCCTCAACGAGTCCGGCCGGGACGTCGACGAGGCAGAGGTGGGCGCCCTCGCCCGGTACGTGCTCGACGAGATGCACGTGCACCCGCAGGCCGACCTGTCGGTGCTCCTCGTCGACACCGAGACCATGAGCCGGCTGCACGAGCAGTGGATGGACGAGCCGGGCCCCACCGACGTGCTGTCCTTCCCGATGGACGAGCTGCGCCCCGGGACCGAGGCGGAGCCGGCACCGGCCGGGTTGCTCGGGGACGTCGTCCTGTGCCCCGAGGTGGCCGCCCGCCAGGCCGCCGAGGCAGGCCACTCCACCGCCGAGGAGCTCCTGCTGCTCACCGCCCACGGGATCCTCCACCTGCTCGGGTTCGACCACGCCGAGCCCGAGGAGGAGAAGGAGATGTTCGCGCTGCAGCGCCGGCTGCTGCTGACGTTCCTGTCCGGCCGCCGGTGAGCAGCGCCCCGGCCGGCTGGATGGCCGTGCTCGCCGTCCTGCTCGTCGTGCTCGCCGGGGTGCTCGCCGCCACCGAGGCCGCGCTCAACCGGCTGACCCGGCCGGAGGCGGCCCGGCTCGTGGCCGAGGGCCGCCGCGGCGCGCCCGCCGTCCAGCGGGTGCTCGCGAACTACCCGCCGTTCATCAACGTGTCCACGCTCGTGCGGGTCACCGCGGAGACCGGGGCGGTGGTGGCCGCTGCGCTCGCGCTGGCTGCGCCGCTGCGCGAGTGGCCGGCGCTGCTCGTCGTGACGACCGCGGTGATGGCGGCGGTCACCTACGTCCTCGTCGGTGTCGCGCCCCGCACCCTGGGTCGTCAGCACCCCGCGGGCATCGCGCTCGCCGTGGTGCCGCTGCTCGGCCGGGTGCTGCGCGTGCTCGCTCCGCTGGCGCGGGTGCTCGTCGCCCTCGGCAACCTCCTCACCCCCGGGCGGGGTCTGCGCGAGGGACCGTTCTCTACCGAGAACGAGCTGCGTGAGCTCGTCGACCTGGCCAGTGAGTCCCAGGTCATCGAGGCCGGGGAGCGGGAGATGATCCACTCGGTGTTCGAGCTCGGCGACACCCTCACCCGGGAGGTCATGGTGCCGCGGACGGACATGGTCGCCATCGACGCCGGCACGCCGCTGCGCAAGGCGATGAACCTCTTCCTGCGGTCCGGCTTCTCCCGGGTCCCGGTCATCGGTGAGTCCCTGGACGACATGCTCGGCGTCCTGTACCTCAAGGACGTCACGCGGGCGGTGCACGAGGACCCGGACGCCGCCGACCGGCTCGCGGTCGAGGAGCTCATGCGCGAGCCGGTGTTCGTCCCGGACAGCAAGCCCGTCGACGACCTGCTGCGGGAGATGCAGCGGGACTCGACCCACGTGGCGATCGTCGTCGACGAGTACGGCGGCACGGCCGGGCTCGTCACCATCGAGGACGTGCTGGAGGAGATCGTCGGCGAGATCGTCGACGAGTACGACCGGGAGACCCCGGGTGTCGAGCCGCTGGAGGACGGCACCTACCGGGTCAGCGCCCGCCTCCCGATCGACGAGCTGGCCGAGCTCTTCGACGTCGAGATCGACGAGGACGAGGTCGACTCGGTCGGCGGGCTGCTCGCCAAGGCGCTCGGAAAGGTCCCGATCCCGGGGGCGCGCGCGGTCACCGGCGGGCTGGAGCTCGTCGCGGAGCGGCGCGGCGGCCGGCGCAACCGGATCGCCACCGTGCTGGCCCGGCGGGTCGACGCCGCGGACGGCGAGCCGGGTCCGCCGCGGTGAGCCAGGCGACGGCGGTCGCCCAGGTCGTCGCCGGCACGGCCCTGTTCGGCACGGTCGGCACCGTGCGCACGCTCGTCCCGGAGGCCTCCGGCGCCTCGGTCGGCGCGGTCCGGGTGCTCGTCGCCGCCGTCGTCCTCGTCCCGCTCGCCGCCTGGGCCGGCGAGCGCTGGACCGCCGCGCTCACCCACCGGGCGGTGTGGGTGGCCGGCGCCGCGCAGGCCGCCTTCCAGCTGACGTTCCTGTCCGCGGTGCTGCTCACGGGGGTCGCCGCCGGCACCCTGCTCGCCATCGGCTCGGCGCCGGTGTTCGCCGGGCTCCTGCACCGGCGCACGACCCGGGCCTGGGCCGCGGCCACCGCCGTCGGCGTCGCCGGTCTCGTCCTCCTGGTGGCCGGGGGGTCGAGCGTCCGGCTGCAGCCGGACGGCGTCGTCCTGGCCCTGCTCGCCGGGCTCAGCTACGCCGCCTACACGGTCGCGACCGGCCGCGCCGTCGTCGGCGGGCCCTCCCACCGGCCCGCCCCCGGACCGCTGGCCGTCACCGCCGGCACGTTCGTCGTCACCGCTGCCCTGCTCAGCCCGGCGCTGCTGAGCACCGACCTGTCCTGGCTCGGGTCCGTCGAGGGGGTCGGGGCCGCGCTGTGGCTCGGGCTCGCCCCGACGGTCGCCGGCTACCTCCTGCTCGCTCGCGGGCTGCGCCGGCTGGCGGCACCGGTGGTGTCCACGCTGGGACTCACCGAGCCCGTCGTCGCGACCGGACTGGCCGTCGCCGTGCTGGGGGAGCGGCCCACCCCGGTCGGCTGGGCCGGCGCCCTGCTCGTGCTCGTCGGCCTGGCCCTCACCGCGCTGACTGCGACCACCCGGCCGGCCCGGGTGAGAGGATCCACGGCGTGACCGACCCCCACCGTTCCGGGTTCGCCTGCCTGGTCGGCCGACCGAACGCGGGCAAGTCCACGCTGACCAACGCCCTGGTGGGGACGAAGGTGGCGATCACCTCCAGCCGACCGCAGACGACGCGGCACACGGTCCGCGGCATCGTCCACCGGCCCGACGCCCAGCTGGTGCTCGTCGACACCCCCGGGCTGCACCGGCCGCGGACCCTGCTCGGCCGCCGGCTCAACGAGCTCGTCGTCGACACCCTGGCCGAGGTCGACGTCATCGGCTTCTGCCTGCCCGCCGACCAGCGCGTCGGCCCGGGTGACCGGTTCATCGCCGACCAGCTCGCGGGGATCCGGGGCACGCCGGTCGTGGCCGTCGTGACGAAGAGCGACACGGTCGACCGGGCCCGGCTCGCCGAGCACCTGGTCGCGGTGAGCGGACTGGGTGACTGGGCGGACGTCGTCCCGGTGTCGGCCGTCGACGGCTACCAGGTCGACGTCCTGGCCGACGTCCTCGTCTCGCACCTGCCCGAGGGTCCCCCGCTGTACCCGGCCGGCGAGCCCACCGACGAGCCCGAGGTCGTCATGGTCGCCGAGCTCATCCGGGAGGCCGCGCTCGAGGGGGTGCGCGACGAGCTGCCCCACTCCCTGGCCGTCGTCGTCGAGGAGATGACGCCGCGGGAGGGCCGGGAGGACCTGCTCGACGTGTACGCCTGGCTCTACGTCGAGCGGGACAGCCAGAAGGGCATCATCATCGGCCGTGGCGGCGCCCGGCTGCGGGAGGTCGGCACCCGGTCCCGCCGTCAGATCGAGGCACTGCTGGGGACCCGCGTCCACCTCGACCTGAGGGTCAAGGTCGCCAAGGACTGGCAGCGCGACCCCAAGCAGCTGGGCCGGCTCGGGTTCTAGCCGCCCGTCTCGGTACGCGGGACGTCGGACCAGGCGCTGGACACGCCCGGTCGGTCCGGGAGTACGCTTCCGGCGTGCGGACGGCGCGCCTCCTCCTTGGCTGCCGCGGCGAGGGCCTGTAGTCCAGGCCGGCCCCCTCGTCGCGGAGTGCCGTCGTCCCCGGCCGCCGCCCGAGTCCCCGGGCGTCCCGCACGAGCGGAAGGCCACAACCCATGCGCAACCCTCAGCAGCCCTCGGGCATGCCCGTCCACCGGTACCGCCCCTTCCACGAGCAGATCGTCGTCGACCTGCCCGACCGCACCTGGCCGCAGCGCCGGATCACCACGGCCCCACGCTGGTGCGCCGTCGACCTGCGGGACGGCAACCAGGCCCTCATCGACCCGATGAGCCCCGAGCGCAAGCGGCGGATGTTCGAGCTGCTCGTCCGGATGGGCTACAAGGAGATCGAGGTCGGCTTCCCCGCGGCGAGCCAGACGGACTTCGACTTCGTCCGTCAGCTCATCGAGGAGGACCTGATCCCCGACGACGTGGTGATCCAGGTGCTGACGCAGTCCCGGGACCACCTCATCGAGCGCACCTACGAGGCCATCCGGGGCGCCAAGCAGGCGATCGTCCACCTCTACAACTCCACGTCCGTGCTGCAGCGTGAGGTCGTATTCGGGATGGACGAGGACGGCATCGTCGACATCGCCCTCCAGGGCGCCCGGCTGTGCCGCAAGCTCGAGGAGACGGTGCCCGGGACCACCGTCTACTACGAGTACTCCCCGGAGTCCTACACCGGCACCGAGCTGGAGTTCGCCGTCCGGATCTGCAACGCGGTGCTGGAGGTCTTCGAGCCGTCCCCGGAGCGCAAGGTCATCATCAACCTCCCGGCCACCGTGGAGATGGCCACGCCGAACGTCTACGCCGACTCCATCGAGTGGATGAACCGGCGCCTCGCCCACCGCGAGAACGTCGTGCTCAGCCTGCACCCGCACAACGACCGGGGCACCGCCGTCGCGGCCGCGGAGCTGGGCTACCTGGCGGGCGCCGACCGCATCGAGGGCTGCCTGTTCGGCAACGGGGAGCGCACCGGCAACGTCTGCCTGGTGACGCTGGGTCTCAACCTGTTCAGCCAGGGCATCGACCCGCAGATCGACTTCTCCGACATCGACGAGATCCGGCGCACCGTCGAGTACTGCAACCAGCTGCCGGTGCACGAGCGGCACCCCTACGGCGGCGACCTCGTCTACACCGCCTTCTCCGGCTCCCACCAGGACGCCATCAACAAGGGGTTCGCGGCCATGGCGCGTCGGGCGCAGACCGAGGGCCGGGACGTCGACGAGCTGGTGTGGGGTGTGCCCTACCTGCCCATCGACCCGCGGGACGTCGGGCGCAGCTACGAGGCCGTCATCCGGGTGAACAGCCAGTCCGGCAAGGGCGGCGTCGCCTACCTGATGAAGACCGAGCACCACCTGGACCTGCCCCGCCGGCTGCAGATCGAGCTCAGCCAGATCGTCCAGCGGCGCACGGACGACGAGGGCGGCGAGATCTCCGCCGACGAGATCTACGCCATCTTCGCCGACGAGTACCTCCCCGCTCCCGAGGGCGAGCGCGGCTGGGGGCGGTTCGCACTGCGTGGCATCCGGCAGTCCACCGAGGTGGAGGGCGCCGACCGGCTCGCCGTCGACCTCCGGGTGGACGGCGAGGAGCGCACCCTCGAGGCCACCGGGAACGGGCCGATCGCCGCGTTCGTCGCCGCCCTGGCCGAGGTGGGTGTCGACGTCCGGGTGCTGGACTACCACGAGCACGCGATGGGCGCCGGCGGCGACGCGACCGCCGCCGCCTACGTCGAGTGCGCCGTCGGGGACCGGGTGCTGTGGGGCGTCGGCCTGGACTCCAACATCGTCACCGCCTCGCTCAAGGCCGTCGTCTCAGCGGTCAACCGTGCGGCAAGAGGGTGAAATCCGCGTCGTCGTCCACAGTCGTCCGGTGCGGGTGAGGGCGGACATCGTCCGGACCTGGCAGAGTGTTACCGGATGGTACCCGTGGTGCCGTGTCGGAACGGGGGACGTCTCCGCCGGTGGCGGAGCAGACCGGGGGCGGACGTGGAGGAGCAGCAGAGCGCGCTGGTGCGGCTGGACGGCTTCGGGCCGTTCCAGCCCCTCGTCGTGCGGGCGCACCGGTTCTACATCGACGGGATGAGCGACGAGGCGGTCCGCGCCTGCAGGGAGGCTCTCCCGCTCGCCCAGGCGGCCGGGGACGGGGCGAGCGTGCGGTTCCTGCGCTACGTCGAGGGCGTCGCCCTGCTGGAGTCAGGCCGGCGGCGCTCCGCGGTGAGCGCCGCGATGGACCTGCTCGACGAGCTCGCCGTGGACGACGAGCCGGAGTGGCGGGCCAAGGGCCTCGCCCTGCTCGCCGAGTCGGCCGCGGCCAGCGGCGAGCTCAACCGGGCGCTGGACGCCCTCGCCGAGGCGGTCTGGCAGGTGCCCCGGCTGGCGCGCGGCAGCTACAACGCGATGTCGGCGCGGATGGCGGTCGCGATCGCGCTGCGCGAGGTGTACCTGTACGAGGAGGCCGAGGCCCTGCTCACCACGCTGTGGGAGACCGACGTCGACGACGTCGAGGTGCACCGCGCCCAGGAGTGCGCCGCCCTGTACGCCCGGTGGGGCGCCACGCTCGAGCTCGTCGGCGACGGCGCCGGAGCCCGCACTCGCTTCGTCCGGTGCGCACAGGAGGCCCGCCGGATGTCCCGGCACGCCACCCGCCTCGGTGACGTCGAGCTGTGCGCCCGGGCCGACGTCCTGGAGGCCTTCGCGGTGTCCCGGCTGGGGGAGCGGGCCCTGGCCGCGGCCCGCGTCCGCGGCGTCGAGAACGCGTTCCGGCTACGCGACGAGCTCGTCGAGACCCAGCTGCGCTGGCTCGTCCTGGGCGGTGAGCTGCTGGAGGCCGGTGACTACGTCGCCGCCCGCGAGCCGTTGACCGCTGCCTACGAGGGCGCCAGGAGCGCCCACCGGGACGTGTGGATGGCGACCGCCATGTACGCGGTTGCCGACGCCTACGTCGGCGAGCTCGGCAAGCACCCGGCCGTCGAGATCTGGGAGGCGATGGCCCGGGAGGGCTTCGCCCGCAGCTGGGGGGAGCGGGAGTCACGGTTCGCCGCGCTGACCGACCGGCAGCGGCTGTGGGAGCTCACCGAGGAGCACCAGCGGGTGGGGCGGGAGGTGCTCGCCGACCCGCTGACCGGGCTGGGCAACCGGCGGGCGCTGACCGAGGCGGTGTCGCGGGCCGGTGAGCGGATGTGCGCCGTGTTCGTCGACATCGACCGGTTCAAGGACGTCAACGACGTGTACTCGCACGCCGTCGGGGACAGCGTCCTGCTGGAGATGGCCGACATCCTGCGTCAGCACTGCCGGGCCGGTGACACCGTCATCCGCTACGGCGGTGACGAGTTCGTCGTCCTGGTCACCGACGACGGCGTGGAGGCCGCCGACGACATCGCCCACCGGCTGCTGCACGCGGTCCGCGACCACGACTGGCAGCGGCTGCACCCCGGGCTGGAGATCACCGTCTCTCTGGGCGTGGCCCGCGCCGCCGACCCCGACGACGCCCTCACCGCCGCCGACCAGGCGATGCTCGCGGCCAAGCGCGCCGGCCGGGACCGGGTCGTCATCTCCTGAGCGGGATGATGCTGCGGTGAGCCTGTACCGCGACGAGGCCGTCGTCCTGCGCACCCAGAAGCTGGGGGAGGCCGACCGGATCGTCACCCTGCTCACCCGCCACCACGGCCGGGTCCGCGCCGTCGCCAAGGGGGTCCGTCGGACGTCCAGCCGGTTCGGGGCCCGGGTCGAGCCGTTCATGCACGTCGACCTGCAGCTCTACACCGGGCGCTCGCTCGACATCGTCACCCAGGCCGAGACACTCTCCCCGTACGGGCGCACGATCGCCGAGGACTACCCGTTGTGGACGACGGCGACCGCCATGGCCGAGACCGCCGAGCGACTGACCGCCGAGGAGCGCGAGCCGGCCACCCAGCAGTACCTGCTGCTCCTGGGCGGGCTGCGCACCCTCGTCCGCCGCGAGCACGACCCGGAGCTCGTCCTCGACGCGTTCCTGCTGCGGTCGATGGCGGTGGCCGGCTGGGCGGCCAGCCTCACCGACTGCGCCCGTTGCGGCGCCCCCGGGCCGCACCGAGCGTTCGCCGTCGCCCTCGGTGGCGCCGCCTGTCCCTCGTGCCGCCCGCCCGGTGCAGCGGCTCCTGCCCCCGCCACCCTTGAGCTGTTGGCAGCGCTGCTCTCCGGCGACTGGGCGCTGGCCGACGCCAGCGGCCCCCGTGAGCGGCGTGAGGGCAGCGGCCTCGTGGCTGCCTACCTGCAGTGGCACCTGGAGCGCGGCGTCCGCTCCCTGCGGCTCGTGGACCGCCCGTGAAGGGCGCGCGTGGTCGACCGGTGACCCCGCCGCCACCGCACCCGAGCGGGGCGCGGCCGCCTGCCGTGCCTGCTGCCCTGGTGCCGCGGCACGTCGCCGTCGTCATGGACGGCAACGGCCGGTGGGCCAACTCCCGCGGGCTGCCGCGGACCGCCGGCCACGAGGCCGGCGAGGCCGCACTCCTGGACGTCGTCGCCGGAGCGATCGAGATCGGTATCACCCACGTGTCCGCGTACGCGTTCTCCACCGAGAACTGGAAGCGCTCCCCGGAGGAGGTGCGCTTCCTCATGGGGTTCAACCGGGACGTGCTGCGCCGACGACGGGACCAGATGAACGCCTGGGGGGTGCGAGTGCGCTGGGCCGGACGCCGGCCGCGGCTGTGGGCGAGCGTCGTCCGTGAGCTCGAGGAGGCCGAGCGGCTCACCGCCGGCAACGACGTCCTCACGCTCACGATGTGCGTCAACTACGGCGGGCGGGCCGAGCTCGCCGACGCTGCCCGGGCCATCGCCGTCGACGCGGCGGCCGGCAGGCTCGACCCCGCGCGGGTGGACGAGAAGACGGTCGCCCGGTACCTCGACGAGCCGGACCTGCCGGACGTCGACCTGTTCATCCGCACCAGCGGTGAGCAGCGGACGTCGAACTTCCTGCTGTGGCAGTCGGCCTACGCCGAGCTCGTCTTCCTCGACACGCTGTGGCCCGACGTGGACCGCCGGCACCTGTGGCGGGCCGTCGAGCACTACGCGCGCCGGGACCGTCGGTACGGGGCAGCGGTGGACGCGGTGGACACCACGGACGGCTGACCTGCCGGGAGGATCTCAGCCGGTCCGGCGCCGGGCACAGTCCGCGCAGGTGCCGAACACCTCGACGACGTGGTCGACGTCGGCGAAGCCGTGCTCGGCGGCCACCTGCACCGCCCACCGCTCCACCGGGCGGCCCTCGACCTCGACCGTGCGCCCGCACACCCGGCACACGAGGTGGTGGTGGTGGCTGGTGCTGCAGCGTCGGTAGAGCGCCTCGCCGTCGTCGGTGCGCAGCACGTCGACGGCGCCCTCCTCGGCGAGCGACTGCAGGGCACGGTAGACCGTGGCCAGGCCCACCCGGTCGCCGCGCTGGCGCAGCCGGGCGTGCAGGTCCTGGGCGCTGGTGAACCCCTCGGTGCTGCGCAGCAGGTCCTCGACGGCCACCCGCTGCGGGGAGGCCCTGCGCCGGGCGGCGGGGCTCATGGTCGGCCTCCGGTCTGCTGCTCCTGGCCGTAGGTGTGCTCGTCGTAGTGGTCGCCGTGCGGGGCGTGCCGGTGCCCGTCGTGCAGGTAGTCGACGTGGTCGTCGTGCGGCAGCGCCTCGTGCCCGCAGTCGGGCCCGTGCTCGTGCTCGGAGTGCCGTTCCGCGCTCCGGTGCCGCCGGGTCGCCACGGCGTCCCGGACGGCGCGGGCCGCAGTCGCGGCGACGAACACCGCGATCCCGAGCAGGACGATCGTGCCGCCGCTGGGAGTGTCCGCGTAGAACGACACGACGACGCCGCCGGTGCTCGTCACCAGTCCGATGCCCACCGCGGTGAGCAGCGCCGCCCGGAAGCTGCGGTGGATCTGCTGCGCGGCGGCGTTCGGCACGACCATGAGGGCGCTGATGAGCAGCAGGCCGACGGTCCGCATCGACACGACGACCGTGGTGGCCACCAGGACGGCCAGGATGACATTGACGGTGAACGGCCGCAGCCCGGCAGCCCGGGCGAACTCCTCGTCGGTGGTGACGGCGAACAGCCGTGGGGTGAGGATCACGGCAGCAGCCAGGACGACGGCGGTGAGCACGGCGAACACGGTGACGTCGGAGGCGCTCGTCGTCGTGATCGACCCGAACAGGTAGGCGGTGAGGTTGGCCGCCGACCCCTCCGGTGACAGGCTGATCAGCACGACGCCGCCGGCGATGCCCCCGTAGAACAGGACGGCGAGCACGACGTCCCCGCTGGAGCGGCCCCCGGCGCGCACCACCTCGATGAGGACCGCCGCGCCCACCGCCGCGACGAGCGCCGTCCACACCGGGGCGGTGCCGGTCAGCAGGCCCGCCGCGACCCCGGCCAGGGCGACGTGCCCGAGGCCGTCGCCGATGAGCGCGAGGCGGCGCTGGACGAGGAACACCCCGACGAGAGGGGCGGCCAGGCCGACGAGCAGAGCGGCGAGCAGCGCCCGCTGCATGAACTCGTACTGGAGGATCTCCGGGGTCACGGCGTCCACCGTCCGAGTGGCTGGTCGAGTCCGGCCACCCGCTGCGGGTCGGTGCCCGGCGCCGGGTCGTCGTCGTGGTGGGCGTGGTCGTGGTCGTCATGGTCGTGGGCGGTGGCCCCGAGGTCCTGCTGGCACGGCCCGTCGTAGACGATCCGGCCGTCGCGCACGACGACCGCGCGGCGCATCACGCTGCGGAGCGGACCCACGTCGTGCGTGACGACGAGCAGCGTGACTCCGCGGGTCGCGAGCAGGCGCAGCGTCTCGGCGAACGCCTCCTGGTTGGCCACGTCCACCCCTGCCGTCGGCTCGTCCATGACCAGCACCTCCGGCTCGGCCGCCAAAGCCCGGGCGATGAGCACCCGACGCTGCTGGCCACCGGAGAGCTCGTGCACGCTCGCCGTCGCCCGGTCCGCGAGACCGACGGTGGCGATCGCCGCGTCGACGGCGGAGCGGTCCGCGGCGCTCGCCCGTCCGAACCAGCCGCGCCGGGCCAGCCGCCCCGTCGCGACGATCTCCCGGACAGTCGCCGGCGCCCCGGCACCGAGGGTGTGCCGCTGCGGGACGTAGCCGATCCGGGCGCGCTCGGTGAACTTCTCGGCGGGCACGCCGAACAGCGTGAGCCGGCCGCCCATCAGGGTGGCGAGGCCGAGGATGCCCCGGACCAGGGTCGTCTTGCCCGACCCGTTGGACCCCAGCACGGCCAGGGTGTCGCCGGCCCGGACGACGAGGTCGACGTCCCGGACGACGGGAGTGTCGCCGTAGCCGACGGTGAGCCGACGGGCCTCGATCACCGGTGCTCCCGGGGTCAGGCTCACGCGCACTCCTGCCCTGCACGCAGCACCTCGAGGTTCGCGCGCATCACCGAGGGGTAGTCGTCGCCGGCGCTGGCGTCGGTCAGGCCCTCCAGCGGGTCGAGGACGGCCACCTGGGCCCCGGCCTCGTCCGCGACGGTCTGCGCCACAGCAGGGTCGACGAGCGTCTCGGAGTACACGGTTGTCACCCCTCGCTCCTGCACCAGCTCGGCGACCTCGGCGACGGTGCGCGGGTCCGGCTCGTCCTCCGGGCTGAGCCCGCTGATCCCGACCTGCTCGAAACCGTAGCGGTCGGCGAGGTACCCGAAGGCGTTGTGGCTGGTGACGAGCACGGGCACCCGGCAGTCCGACAGTCCGGCTGCGAGCTCGGCGTCCAGGGCGGTCAGCTCGGCGGTGAGGTCCTCGGCTCCCGCCGCGTACTCCTGCGCACCGGCCGGGTCGACCTCGGCGAGCCGCTCGGCCACCGCCTCGCCGACCGCTGCCAGCCGGAGGGGGTCGAGCCAGAAGTGCGGGTCGACGGTCTCCTCGCCGTCCTTGTCGTCGGCGTGCTCGTCCTCGTCGGCGTGCCCGTCGTCCTCGGGGTGCTCGTCCTCGTGGGCGCCCGGGCGGTACGTCAGGGACAGGTCGGCGGCCTCGGTGACGTCGAACGCCACGACGTCCTCGGCGGCGACCGCGTCGTCGACGGCGGGCTGCATCCCGGCCAGGTGGACGACGAGGTCCGCCTCGGTCAGCATCGCGACGTCCCGGGGAGCGAGCTCGAGGTCGTGCGGCTCGGCACCGGGACGGGTCAGGTTCGTCACGGACACCCGGTCCCCGCCGACGGCCTCTGCCACGTAGGCGAGCGGGTAGAAGCCGGCCGCGACCTCGACGACCCCGCCGGTCGCCGCCGCGGTCGTCGTCGGCGCGGACGACGGCGCGGCGTCGTCCGCGCAGCCGGCCAGCAGGAGGGCGCCGGCGGTCAGGCCGAGGAGGTGCAGGTGGGAGCGCTGACGGCTAAGCATGAAAACCATTCTCAGTTCGAGGGCTCCCGGTCGTCAAATCGCCGGTCCCTCCGCTGCTCGGACGAGCAGCCACGCGGTGAGGGCGCCGAGGACGATCAGCCGGACTGCCCGCTCACCCCCGCTGAGCCGCGGCCAGGCCAGGTAGGCCAGCCAGCCGAGCACCGCCAGCACCGGGACGAGCAGCAGCGTCGACCACCAGCGGCCGGTGACGAGGGCGACGGCGAGGAGCAGTCCGACGACGGCGGCGAGCAGCCACCGCGGGTACCCGGCGAGGCGCCTGAGCACGGGCACGGAGGCGGCCTCGATCCGGCGGCGGCGGTCGGGGACGGGCATGCGAGCATCCTGGCCCGTGGGCCCCGGGGTTCGCACACCTACAGGCTGGGGAACCGGCTCGATTCGGGCCGGATCACCGCCGCTGGGTGTGCGAACCCCGCACTGGCCGGCCTGACAGGTGGGCTCAGGGTGGAACTGGGCACGGGCGCGGTCGTGCCGCCGGGTAACCTGACCCGCCTGCTTCCAGACCCACCGACACCCAGCCGGATGGAGTGATCCTGCGTGGCCAGTCCCAGCAGCCGCATCGACACCGTCGTCAGCCTCGCCAAGCGCCGCGGCTTCGTCTTCCCCAGCGGGGAGATCTACGGCGGGACGAGGTCTGCGTGGGACTACGGCCCGCTCGGTGTCGAGCTCAAGGAGAACCTCAAGCGGCAGTGGTGGCAGTCGATGGTGACCGGCCGGGAGGACGTCGTCGGCCTGGACTCCTCGGTGATCCTGCCCCGTCAGACGTGGGTCGCCAGCGGCCACCTGGAGGCGTTCCACGACCCGCTGACCGAGTGCCAGTCGTGCCACAAGCGGTTCCGGGCCGACCACATGCTCGAGGAGTTCGCGGAGAAGAAGGGCCGCCCGGCGAAGGACCTCAGCGAGATCGCGTGCCCGAACTGCGGGGTTCGGGGGGCGTGGACCGAGCCACGTGAGTTCAACATGATGCTCAAGACGTACCTCGGGCCGGTGGAGGACGAGGCGGGTCTGCACTACCTGCGCCCGGAGACCGCGCAGGGCATCTTCATCAACTTCCTCAACGTCATGACGACGGCGCGCAAGAAGCCGCCGTTCGGGATCGGCCAGATCGGCAAGTCGTTCCGCAACGAGATCACCCCCGGCAACTTCATCTTCCGCACCCGCGAGTTCGAGCAGATGGAGATGGAGTTCTTCGTCGAGCCCGGTACGGACGAGGAGTGGCACCAGTACTGGATCGACGAGCGGATGGCCTGGTACGTCGACCTGGGCATCGCCCGAGAGAACCTCCGGGAGTACGAGCACCCCAAGGACAAGCTCTCCCACTACTCCAAGCGAACCGTCGACATCGAGTACCGGTTCGAGTTCCCCGGCTCGCCGTGGGGGGAGCTCGAGGGCATCGCCAACCGCACCGACTTCGACCTGTCCACCCACGCGAAGCACTCCGGCGTCGACATGTCGTACTTCGACCAGAGCCGCAACGAGCGCTGGACGCCGTACGTCATCGAGCCCGCGGCCGGCGTGGGCCGGCCGATGATGGCGTTCCTGCTCGAGGCCTACGCAGAGGACGAGGCGCCCAACGCCAAGGGCGGCGTCGACAAGCGCGTGGTGCTACGTCTCGACCCCCGACTCGCACCCGTCAAGGCAGCCGTACTGCCGTTGTCGCGCAACGAGTCGCTCTCCCCGAAGGCGCGTGACCTCGCCGCCGAGCTGCGGCGCAGCTGGAACATCGAGTTCGACGACGCCGGCGCCATCGGACGGCGCTACCGCCGCCAGGACGAGATCGGCACGCCGTTCTGCATCACGGTCGACTTCGACACCCTGGACGACGACAGCGTCACCGTCCGCGAGCGCGACAGCATGCGCCAGGAACGGGTGAGCCTGTCCCAGGTGCGCTCCTACCTCGCCGCCCGCCTCGGTGGCTGCTGACCTCTGCGCCGACGTCACGGTGCGACGCCGTGGTGCCCGAAAGGACGTCGCGATGCCGCACCCTCAGCTGCCGCAACCTCAGATGCCGCAACCTCAGCTACCGCACACTAGGGGCATGCCCACCGCCTCCGAGGCCCTCGCGCGTCCACTGCGGATCGGTCCGCACACCGCCCCTGTCCCGGTGGTGCTCGCGCCGATGGCCGGTATCACGAACCAGGCCTTCCGCCGCCTGTGCCGGGAGTTCGGCGCCGGGGTCTACGTCAGCGAGATGGTCACCTCACGTGCGCTTCTCGAACGCACCCCGGAGTCGATGCGCCTCATCCGGCACGACCCGGACGAGAGTCCCCGCAGCGTCCAGCTCTACGGCGTCGACCCGGTCACCGTCGCGGCCGCCGTCCGGATGCTCGTCGAGGAGGACCTGGCCGACCACGTGGACCTCAACTTCGGCTGCCCCGTCGCCAAGGTCACCCGCAAGGGCGGCGGCTCCGCGCTGCCGTGGAAGACCGGGCTGTTCACCGCCATCGTGCGCGGCGCCGTCCGGGCCGCCGAGCCCGCCGGTGTCCCGGTCACGGTGAAGATGCGCACCGGCGTGGACGACGAGCACCTCACCTACCTCGAGGCCGGCCGGGCCGCGGAGGGCGAGGGCGCCGCAGCCGTCGCTCTGCACGCCCGGACCGCCGCGCAGTTCTACTCCGGCACCGCGGACTGGACGGCGATCGCCCGGCTCAAGGAGGTCGTCACCGACGTCCCGGTCCTCGGCAACGGTGACATCTGGTCCGCCGAGGACGCCGTCGAGATGGTCCGCGCGACGGGGTGCGACGGCGTCGTCGTCGGCCGCGGGTGCCTGGGCCGCCCGTGGCTGTTCGCCGACCTCGCCGCCGCGTTCACCGGCGACCCGGCCCGGGTCCGACCCGACCTCGGCACGGTCGCGGACACCCTGCGACGGCACGCGCACCTGCTCGCCGAGCACTACGGCGAGGAGCTCAAGGCCTGCCGGGACATCCGCAAGCACGTCGCCTGGTACCTCAAGGGGTTCGTCGTCGGCCAGCAGACCCGTGCCGCGCTGGGCCTGGTCGAGTCGCTCGCCCAGCTCGACGACCTGCTGGCCACGGTGGACCGGGACCAGCCGTGGCCCGGGGCGCCTGCCGAGGGGCCTCGCGGGCGCACGGCCGCGGCCAAGCGGGTCGCCCTTCCCGACGGCTGGCTGGACCACCGTGAGCTGACCGGGCCGGCCCTGGACGTCGTCCGCGACGCCGAGCTGTCGGTCAGCGGCGGTTAGCCTGCCTCTGCCCGGCGCCGCCCCGTCCCGCCGGGATGCGGAGAGGAGCACGATGCGGCTGGTCGGACTGCTGGCCCGGCTGGTGACGGCCGTGGTCGTGGTCGGCGTGCTGGTGGCCGGGGTGGTCGCCACCCGGATCGTGGTCGAGGCCCGCTCGGACGACCGCCGGCCCGCGGACGCCATCGTCGTGCTCGGCGCCGCCCAGTACGACGGCCGCCCGCAGCCCTACCTCGCCGCGCGACTCGAGCACGCCCTCACGCTGCACCGTGAGGGCGTCGCGCCTCGCGTCATCACCGTCGGCGGCGCCCAGCCGGGCGACCGGTTCACCGAGGCCGAGGCCGGTCGTGACTGGCTCGTCGAGCGTGGGGTGGCGCCGCAGGACGTCGTCGCCGTCCCGGTCGGGGGGAACACCCTCGCGTCGATGAGCGCGGTCGCCCTCCGGATGCGGGACGAGGGATGGGACAGCGCGGTCGTCGTCACCGACCCGTGGCACGAGCTGCGGGCCACCGAGATGCTCCGCCAGCAGGGAGCCGAGGCGTTCGGCTCGCCCACCCGCACCGGGCCGTCCAACGACGGGCTCGGCGCCGCCGTCCCGTACGTGGTCCGCGAGACCGGCGCCTACCTGTACTGGCTGTGGCAGCGGGTGACGACGTGAGCGCCGCGCCGGACCCGTACTCCGGGTCGGACCGGCGGCGGTGGGTGGTCGAGCCGGTCAAGCGGTCCACGCGCGGGGACTTCGCCCGCGACCGGGCGCGGGTGCTGCACTCCTCGGCCCTGCGCCGGCTCGGCGGCAAGACCCAGGTCGTGGGCCCGGGCACCGACGACTTCGCCCGCACCCGGCTCACCCACAGCCTCGAGGTGGCCCAGGTGGGCCGGGAGCTGGCGGCCGCGCTGGGCTGCGACCCCGACGTCGTCGACGCCGCCTGCCTGGCGCACGACCTCGGGCACCCGCCGTTCGGGCACAACGGCGAGCGCGTGCTGAACCGGCTCGCCGCCGGTGTCGGGGGGTTCGAGGGCAACGCCCAGACGCTGCGGCTGCTCACCCGGCTCGAGCCCAAGGTGGTCGACCCGCGGTCCGGTCGGCCGGCTGGGCTCAACCTCACCCGCGCCAGCCTCGACGCCGCCACCAAGTACCCCTGGCGGCGGGGCGAGGACCCCCGGGGCGGGGAGAAGTTCGGTGTCTACGCCGAGGACGAGGACGTGTTCGGCTGGCTGCGCGACGGCGCCCCGCCTGGACGCCGCTGCCTGGAGGCCCAGGTGATGGACCTCGCCGACGACATCGCGTACTCCGTGCACGACGTCGAGGACGCCGTCGTGTCCGGCCGTCTGGACCCGCGGGTGCTCGGCGACGGTGAGGTGGTCGAGCGGGTCGTCGACCTGACCTGTCGGTGGTACCTGCCAGGTGCCGACCCCGCCGCACTCGCCGACGCCCTCACACGGTTGCGCGCCGCGCCCTACTGGGTCGGCGAGTTCGACCACGGACGGCGAGGCCTCGCCGCGCTCAAGGACGCCACCAGCCAGCTGATCGGCCGGTTCAGCGCGGCCGCCGAGCGGGCCACCCGGGCCGTCACCGGCCCCGGCCGGCTCGCTCGCTACGGCGCAGACGTCACCGTCCCGACCACGACCCTGCACGAGATCGCCGTCCTCAAGGGCCTCGCCGCCGTGTTCGTGATGACCGCCGACGACCGTCAGCCGGGCTACCGCCTTCAGCAGGAGCTGCTGGAGGAGCTCGTCGCCGCGCTGCTCGACCGCGCACCCGACGTGCTGGAACCCGCCTACGCCGACGACTGGCGAGCCGCCGAGGACGACGGCGCCCGGCTCCGGGTGGTCATCGACCAGGTGGCCGCGCTCACCGACGCCAGCGCGGCCGCCTGGCACCGGCGTCTGTGCCGCTGACGCGCCCTCTCCGGGCCGAGTCTGGGAGAGTAGGAGGATGAGCCGGCAGACGTACGTGATCGTGGGCGGCGGGCTGACCGCGGCGCGGGCCGCGCAGGCCCTGCGGGAGTCCGGCGAGGACGGCGACGTCGTCCTCGTCGCCGAGGAGCCCTACCGTCCCTACGAGCGACCCGACCTGTCCAAGGCGTTCCTCGCCGGGGAGAAGGACCGCGACGAGCTCGCCGCCCTGGACGCCGACTGGTACGACGAGCACGGGGTCGAGCTGCGGCTCGGCGTCACCGCGACCCACCTCGACACCGCCACCCGCCAGCTGCGGCTGTCCGACGGGAGCCCGCTCGGGTACGACCGCCTCCTGCTCGCCACCGGCAGCACCCCCAACCGGCTCGGCGTGGAGGGCTCCCGGCTGCGGGGCGTCCACTACCTGCGAACCGTCGACGACAGCGAGGACCTGCGAGACGTGCTCGCGCAGGGCGGTCCGCTCGTCATCGTCGGCGGCGGGTGGATCGGCCTGGAGGTCGCCGCCGTGGCCCGCACCCGTGGGGTCGAGGTCACCGTGCTGGAGCAGGGATCGGTACCGCTGCGCCGCGTCCTCGGTGACCCGATGGGCGGCTGGTTCGCCGACCTCCACCGCCGCCACGGGGTCGACGTCCGCACCGGGGCCCGGGTGGCGCGCCTGCGCGGCGACTTCGACGTCGAGGCGGTCGTCACCGAGGACGGCGAGGAGATCCCGGCCCGGGCCGTGCTCGCTGCCGTCGGGGTCGGGCCCCGCTCGGAACTGGCGCTCAGCGCCGGGCTCGAGGTCGTCGACGGGATCGTCACCGACGGCCGCCTGCGCACCTCGGACCCGTACGTGTGGGCCGCCGGGGACGTCGCCAACGCGGACAACGCGTGGGCCGGGCGGCGGCTGCGGGTCGAGCACTGGGCCAACGCGCAGGACCAGGGCGCCTTCGCCGGCCGCTCGATGGCCGGTGCGGGGGAGGAGTGGGCCCGGCCGCCGTTCTTCTTCACCGACCAGTACGACGTCGCGATGGAGTACCGCGGCTGGGTCGATCCTGACGAGGCCGACCTCGTCGTCCGGGGGCGACCGCAGGACGCCGACTTCGCCGCGTTCTGGCTGGTCGACGGCGCCGTGCACGCGGGGATGCACGTCAACCGCTGGGGCGAGGCGGACGCCGTGAAGCGTCTCGTCGAGGACCGCGCGGTCGTGGACGTCGCGGCGCTCGCCGACGAGGGGACCGACCTGGCGGCGCTGTGAGCCGGCCCGCCTAGACTCACGTCGTGGCAGGGCGGATCCGGCGCGAGGACATCGACCTGGTCCGTGAGCGCGTGCGGATCGAGGACGTGGTCGGTGAGCACGTCACGCTCAAGCCCGGCGGCGTCGGGTCCCTCAAGGGGCTGTGCCCGTTCCACGACGAGCGAACTCCGTCCTTCCACGTCCGCCCCCACGTCGGGCTGTGGCACTGCTTCGGCTGCGGTGAGGGCGGCGACGTGTTCTCCTTCCTGCAGAAGGTCGACCACCAGTCCTTCACCGAGGTGGTCGAACGGCTCGCGGCCCGGGCCGGGGTCACCCTCCGCTACGAGGACGGGGACGGTCCGCGTCCCCAGGACGTCGGCCGCCGCCAGCGCCTGCTCGACGCGCACGCCGTCGCCGCCGAGTTCTACGCCGAGCAGCTCACGGCACCCGGCGCGCGCCCCGGCCGGGAGTTCCTCAGCCGGCGGGGCTTTGACCGCGCGGCGGCCGAGCACTTCGGGGTCGGGTTCGCCCCTCAGGGCTGGGACTCCCTCGTCAGCCACCTGCGCGGCCGCGGCTTCCGGGACGACGAGCTCGTCACCGGGGGGCTGGCTCGCCGCGGCAGCCGCGGTGCCTACGACGCCTTCCGCGGGCGACTCGTCTGGCCGATCCGCGACGTCACGGGCGCCGTCATCGGCTTCGGCGCCCGGCGGCTGCTCGAGGAGGACACCGGACCCAAGTACCTCAACACCCCCGAGACGCCCGTGTACCACAAGTCGCAGGTGCTGTACGGGCTCGACCTGGCCAAGCGGGAGATCGCCAAGCGCCGCCAGGTCGTCGTCGTCGAGGGCTACACCGACGTCATGGCCTGCCACCTGGCCGGGGTGCCGACCGCCGTCGCCACCTGTGGGACGGCCTTCGGGGCCGACCACATCAAGGTGGTCCGCCGGCTGCTCGCGGACGACGACGCCCGGCACGGGGAGGTCGTGTTCACCTTCGACGGTGACGAGGCCGGGCAGAAGGCGGCGTTGCGGGCCTTCGCCGAGGACCAGAGGTTCGTCGCCCAGACCTACGTCGCCGTCAGCCCGGACGGGATGGACCCCTGCGACCTGCGGCTGGCCCGCGGCGACGAGGCGGTCGAGGCGCTGGTGCGGGCCCGGACGCCGCTGTTCGAGTTCGCCATCCGTGCAGCGCTGCGGCGCTTCGACCTCGACACCGCCGAGGGCCGGGTGCAGGCACTGCGAGCGGCGGCTCCGGTCGTCGCCGGCATCCGCGACCAGTCGCTGCGCCCGGAGTACGCCCGGATGCTCGCCGGCTGGCTCGGCATGGATGTCGAGTCGGTGCGCCGTGCCGTCGCCGCCGCCGGGCGCCGGGGCCCCGAGGCGTCCGGGGCCGTGGCCAGGGGTGGCCCCGGGACTGCGCCCACGGCGCCACAGGTGCCCCGCCCCGACCTCCGGGACCCGGTGGTCCGGGCGGAGCGACAGCTCCTGCAGGCCGTGCTCCAGTTCCCGCACCGCGTGCCGGCGGCATTCGACGACCTGGGCGCCGAGGCGATGCAGGCCCCCGCGCACCGCGTCCTGCACGACACGGTCCGGGCTCTCGGCGGCGTACGAGCGGCCGGGCCGGGCTGGGCCGAGCGGGTGCGCGAGCACGCCCCCGTGGAGGTGCAGTCCCTCGTCGGCGAGCTGGCCGTCGCCGAGCTGCCCGCGACGGGCGAGGACGGCGTGTCGGTTCTCGCCGCCGGGCTGGTCCGGGACACGGTCGACCGCGACCTGCTGCGTCGCGAGGCGGAGCTGAGGGGCCGGGCGCAGCGGCTCGAGGCCGCCGGCGACGACGAGGCAGCCAGCGCCGTCTACCGTGAGCTGTTCGAGCTTGAGGCCCGCCGCCGCGCCCTGCGAGAGGACTGACATGGGTCTGCGAGAACGGTTCCCCCGGCGGCCACGGCTGGACGCCCGGACGGCGGAGTCCCTCGGCGTCGCGGGGGAGCGGCTGCTCGCGGTCGCCGAGCTCGACGACGGCGGGACGGCCGTGGCCACCGCCGAGCGGCTGGTCGTCGGTGACGCGGACGCGCGGAGGCTGTCGGCGCTCTGGCACGAGATCGACACCGCGACCTGGGACCCGGAGGCCGGGGCGGTCGACGTCCACCTCGTCGAGGGCGGGTACGTGCGCCTGGGGCTTGCCGGTGACCCACGCACCCTGCTCCCGGAGACGTTGCGGGAACGGGTCCAGGCCTCCGTCGTGCTGGCCCGGCGGGTCCCGGTCCGTGGCCGCCGCGGCGTCCGGGTGGCCGTCCGCCGGACGCCGGACGGGTTCGTCAGCCAGGTCGTCCCGGACGCCGGCGTCTCCCTGGAGGACCCTGTCGTCCGCCGCGCGGTGGATGAAGCGCGACGCGAGGTGGAGGCGGCTGCTGGGCTCGTCCCCGGGTGAGCGGACCGGCCGGCCAGGTTTGCTAGAGTTCCGACTCGCGTGCCCGGGGGCGTTCGCGACTCCGGGTCGGCACGGTCCCGCGTAGCTCAATTGGCAGAGCAGCCGGCTGTTAACCGGCAGGTTACTGGTTCGAGTCCAGTCGCGGGAGCACCTCTGACCGCACCACTCGTCGTGATCATGCAATCCCGCCACCCCGCCACCCCGCCACCGGGCCCACCCGTGATCAGTCGACAGTCCCCTCGTCGTGATCATGCAATCCCGCCACCCCGCCACCGGGCCCCCGGGCCAGCCCGCAGAATGCTGAGTTGGTGGCGCGACTCGCCGGCAGAGCTGTGACGAACCCAGCATTCTGCGAGGGGTCGGACTGTAGCCGCGAGCCCTCAGGAGGGAGTGCACGTCGCTCGGCGGGTGGCGGGATTGCATGATCACCGAGGGGTGGCTCGGCGGGTGGCGGGATTGCATGATCACCGAGGGGTGGGCCGGCGGGTGGCGGGATTGCATGATCACCGAGGGGGGACTTGGGGGTGGCGGGATTGCATGATCACCGAAGAGGGGTGGGTACAGTCCGGGCGTCGGGGCAGTAGCTCAGCCGGTCAGAGCAGCGGACTCATAATCCGCCCGTCGTGGGTTCAAGTCCCACCTGCCCCACAGGGAGACCTCCACAACGGGGTGAACCCGGCTCGGCGGCGTCCCCTCGAGCTGCGCCGCCGGACCGGGTCCGGTCCCATCCTCCGGGGAGGACCACCGAGCGACGGGTGTGTCGCGCGTCCGCGGAAGCCGCCACGGACGGGTGGACGGCCCCTTGAGAGGGGCCGCACCGGAATCCTCTCCGGTCGGCAAGTGAGAGTCAAGCGAAAGTAAAAAATCGATCACCGGGGCTCCAGAGGTCCTTCATGGAGCCCCGGCTCACAGCCAGTGAGTACCCGTTCTCGCCTCAGGTATGCGCGCAACGGCGGTGGCCGTCTCAGCGGTCGCTGGACGCACGGCCTCCACACCGGGAGTAAGCGAGAGAGTGAGGTGCGCCGGGCCGGGAGCGCCTCTCGGCGCGTGGCCGCTCGAAGCGGCTTGAAGTGGAGCCCGGGGCTACCGCGGCCCGGCGCACGACCAACCCTAACCCGGTGAGTCCTCGGATGCTTCCCGGCGGCGGTCGTTCTCGCGCAGGCGCCGAGCGGCCACCTCGAGCTGTTCGGCGGTCCGCACGAGCCGAGCGGCGGACATCGTCAGCCGGCTGCCCTCGCTGCCCGCAGTCCCGACGGCGGTCGCGCCGGGGGAGTCCGCGGCCTGGTCCGCCCGCCCGACGGCGACGACGCGGGCGAAGGCAGCAGCCCGTTCCAGGGTGGTGGCGACGTCCCCGTGGGCTACTCCGGAGAGCACGGCGTCGACGAGCGAGCGCACCTCCTCGGGGCCGGGCGGGTCGGCCACTCCCGCGACGGCGTGGTGGACCGGGGCGCGGCGGCTTCCCTCGGCGAACTGTGCCGCCGCCGCCGCAGGGTCGGCGTGCACCCACTGGCGCAACGCGTAGAGGCGCCACAGGGCACCTGGCAGGGAGTCCGGTGGAGAGTCGGCCCACAGCTCGGCGAGGGGCTCGAGGCCGTACTCGTCGGCGAGGCGGACGACCCGCGCCGACAGCTCGGCGTCCTGCTCGTCGCGGACCCCTTCGACGAGGAGCCGGGCGGTGGCGTGGGCGGCCTCCGCCCGCAGGGCCGGGTCGCCGGCACCGCCCTGGAGCGACTCCAGCACGTCGCTGCTCAGCAGCGCGGGGCGGTGGTGGCGGCGTGGCACCCGTCCATCTTCCCAACCACAGCCGGACGCCGCAGCCGGGGCCACCGGCTCGACCCGGCCGGACGCCGGGTCGGAGCCGGTCCGGTCGGGACTCGGCTCAGAACCGGAACGGCTTGGGGGGTGCTGCCAGCGTGGCGCGTGGGCAGCTCGCCAGGGTGAGACCGCCGTAGCCGAGCGCCTCGTCGGTCAGCGCCTCGACCGTCCAGCCGGCCTCGGTCCCCAGCCGGGTCACCGTCACCCGGTAGATGGTGATCTCGTACTTGGTCGGAGTGCCGTACGCGACCTGGATGGTGCCGATGAGCTCGGCGCCGGCGGGGTTGTGGGCCCCGTGCCACGGCCGGTCGTACCGGCTCCACAGCGTCGGCTCCGACTGCCAGACGCCGCCGTTCTGCACGTCCCGCAGCGCCAGCTCGACGAGCACCGACCGGGCGGCGTCCTCGGGGACGATCGCCGCCGGGCGGATCACCTCGCTGACCACGCCCTGGTCGTAGGCCTCGGCCATCAGCCGCTCGACGTCGTCCACCCGCGTTCTCGCTCTCTCACGTGGTCCGGTTCGTTCCGTGCATCGGCACGTCACCGTCCCGACTTCACCCCTCGGTGACCGCCGGTTCGCGGCAAGTGGCCAGCGGGGGCTGGTAGACCGCCCCGCGGTAGGGCAGAATGCCCAGCGGCAGGCACCGCGCCGTGCCGCACCGGAGCAGCACCCGGGGTTCACCGAGGTCCGTTGGGGAAGACGCACCTCGAGCTCGAACCAGGGAGGGTGAGATGTCCGGAGCCATGACGCGCGGCGTCCTGTTCGTGCACTCCGCGCCGCGGGCGCTGTGCCCACACGTCGAGTGGGCCGCCGGCGGCGTCCTTGGCGTGCGCGTCGCCCTGGACTGGACGGCGCAACCGGCCGCCCCCGGGCTGTTCCGGGGAGAGCTGTCCTGGCAGGCCACCCCGGGCACCGGGGCGCGCCTCACCTCTGCCCTGCGCGGATGGGCGCACCTGCGTTACGAGGTGACCGAGGAGCCGAGTCCCGGCGTGGACGGCGCCCGCTGGAGCCACACGCCCGAGCTGGGCATCTTCCACGCGGTCACTGACGTGCACGGCAACGTGCTGGTCCCCGAGGACCGGGTCCGCGCGGCACTGGAGCTGGCCGAGGACCCAGAGCGGATGCGCGCCGAGCTCGACCTGGCTCTCGGAGCCGCGTGGGACCGCGAGCTCGAGCCGTTCCGGTACGCCGGGGACGGCGCCCCCGTGCGCTGGTTGCACCGCGTCGGCTGACCTGCCACGGCGTCGCAGGTGGCGGCGGGTTCACCGCGTCGTATGCGTCCCGGCAGTCAGACGCTGCGGAACGCCAGCGCCACGTTGTGGCCGCCGAACCCGAAGGAGTTGTTCAGCGCCACCCCTGCTCCCAGGGCCCGCGGCCCGCCCCGCACGACGTCGAGGTCGATCTCCGGGTCCAGCTCGTCGACGTTGATGGTCGGCGGGGCGGTGCGGTGGTGCAGTGCCAGCACCGTGTAGACGCTCTCCAGCGCACCGGCGGCGCCCAGCAGGTGCCCGGTCATGGACTTCGTCGCGCTGACCGCGACGCCGTCGAGCGCGGCGCCGAGGGAGGCCCGCAGGCTGCGCGCCTCGGCGACGTCCCCCGCCGGCGTGGAGGTGGCGTGCGCGTTGACGTGGACGACGTCGGCCGGGTCGATCTCGCCGGTCTCCAGGGCGCTGCGCACGGCGCGCGCCGCCCCGCGCCCGTCCGGCTCGGGGGCGGCGATGTGGTGAGCGTCGGAGGTCGTCCCGGCCGAGACGAGCTCCGCGTAGACGCGCGCCCCACGCGCCCGGGCGTGCTCCGCGGACTCCAGGACGACGACCGCGGCCCCCTCACCGAGGACAAAGCCGTCCCGGCCGGCGTCGTACGGCCGCGACGCCGCGGCCGGGTCGTCGTTGCGGGTGGACAGCGCCTGCATCGCGGCGAACCCGGCGATCGGCAGCGGGTGGATCGCGGCCTCCGTGCCGCCGGCGACCACGACGTCGGCCCGACCGTCCCGGATCATCGCCACCGCGTAGGCCAGTGCCTCGGCACCGGAGGCGCACGCCGATACCGGGGTGTGGACGCCGGCCCGGGCCCCGAGGTCGAGGCCGACGGCCGCGGCGGCACCGTTCGGCATGAGCATCGGCACCGTCAGCGGCAGCACCCGCCGCGGCCCGCGCTCCTTGAGCACGTCGTAGGCCGACAGCAGCGTCCACACCCCGCCGATGCCGGAGGCGATCACGGCGCCGAGCCGTTCGCCCTCGACGTCCGGTGCTCCGGCGTCCGCCCACGCCTCGCGGGAGGCGACGAGCGCGTACTGTCCGGACGGGTCGAGCCGCTTGGCCTCGTGCCGGGGCAGCACCTCGCTGGTCGGCACGGCGAGCGGGGCCGCGAAGGTCACCGGCAGCTCCAGCTCGGTGACCCAGTCCTCGGTCAGCGTGCGTGCGCCGGACCGGCCCTCGAGGGTCGCCTGCCAGGTGCTGGCGACGTCACCGCCGAGCGGGGTGGTGGCGCCCAGGCCGGTGACGACGACGGTGCGGGGGCTCATGGACGGTGCCTCCAGGGGTGGGAGAGGGTCGGAGGAGCCGCCCGCCCCGGGGTCGCCGGGGCCGGGCGGCGGGCGGCCTGGCGGGTCAGCCCTGGGCCTGCTGGACGTAGTTGACGACGTCGCGCACCGTCTTGAGGTTCTTCGTGTCCTCGTCCGGGATCTTCACGCCGAACTTGTCCTCGGCCTGCACGACGATCGAGGTCATCGACAGCGAGTCGATGTCGAGGTCGTCGGTGAACGACTTGTCCATCTCGACGGACTCCTTGGGCAGCCCGGTCTCCTCGTTGACGAGCTCCGCGATGCCCTCGAGGATCTCCTGCTCGCTCTGCGCCATGTCTGGTGGTTCTCCTTCTCCGTGGTGGTCGGTGTGCGTGGTGCACCCGCCGGCGGCGGCGGGGGGTCGGGACGGGTGGGGGCCGCTGGCGGCGTCCGGGTCAGGGCAGGACGACGACCTGCGCGGCGTAGGAGAGGCCGGCGCCGAAGCCGATGAGCAGGGCCAGGTCGCCGGAGTGCGCCCGGCCCTCTCGCAGCATGCGCTCCATCGCCAGCGGGATGGAGGCCGCGGAGGTGTTGCCGGTCTCGGCGATGTCGCGGGCCACCGGCACGTGCTCGGGCAGCCGCAGCTGCTTGATCATCGCGTCGATGATGCGCATGTTCGCCTGGTGGGGGATGAACGCGCCGAGGTCCTCGGCGCTGACCCCCGCCGCCTCGAGCGCCTTGCGGGCCACTGGGGCCATCTGCCAGACGGCCCACCGGAACACCTGCTGGCCGGCCATCCGCAGGGCCGGCCACTCGGCGTGGGAGTCCCGGACGTCGATCCAGGAGTGCTTCTGGGAGATGACGTCCCACTGCTCGCCGTCCGAGCCCCACACGGTGGGGCCGATTCCCGGCTGCTCGGACGGCCCGATGACGACGGCGCCCGCGCCGTCCCCGAACAGGAAGGCCGTGGAGCGGTCGCGCGGGTCGGTGAAGTCAGACAGCTTCTCCACCCCGACGACGAGAACCGTGCGGGCTGACCCGCCGCGGACCATGTCGGAGGCCAACGACACCCCGTGCCCGAAACCGGCGCAGGCCGCGGAGACGTCGAACGCCGGGGCCGGAGTGGCGCCGAGCCGGTGGGCGAGCAGGGTGGCCGAGGACGGCGTCTGGTACGGGTGCGTCACCGTGGCGACGATGACGGCGTCGACGTCCGGACCGGCCAGGCCGGCGTGCTCCAGCGCCGCCCGGGACGCCGACTCCGCCATGTCGGTGACGCTCTCGTGGGGCGCGGCCCGGTGCCGGGTGATGATCCCGGAGCGCTCCCGGATCCACTCGTCGCTGGAGTCGATGAGCTCGCAGACCTCCGCGTTCGTCACGACCCGCTCGGGCCGGTAGCCGCCGACGCCGAGGATGCGGGCGTGGCGGGCGCCCTGGGCGGCGGTGAGCCGAGCGGCGCCTGCTGCGCCGGCGCCGGTCATGCCCGGGCCCCGGAGGTCTGGACCCCGGAGGTCTGCTCGGCGTGGCGGACGACGAGGTCGCGGGCGGCGTCCAGGTCCTCCGGGGTGCGCAGGGCGAGCGTCTCCACGCCGGGCAGGGCCCGGCGGGCCAGGCCGGTCAGCGTCCCGGCCGGTGGCAGCTCGAGGACGGCGGTGACACCCATGTCGGCGAGAGTCGCCTGGCACAGGTCCCAGCGCACCGGACGGCTGACCTGACCGACCAGCCGGTCGAGGACCTCGCGGCCGTCGCCGACCACTGCGCCGTCCGCGTTGGACAGCAGCCGCCTCCGCGGGTCTGCTGCGGTGACGTCCGCGGCGCAGCGGGCGAGGGCCTCCACGGCCGGCGCCATGTAGACGGTGTGGAAGGCCCCGGCGACCTGCAGGGGGACGACGCGACTGCGGGTCGGAGGGTCCTGGGCCAGGGCGGCGAGCCGGTCGAGCGGGCCGGCGGCGACCACCTGGCCTGCGCCGTTGACGTTCGCGGCCGTCAGGCCGTGGCGCTCCAGCGCCGCGGCGACATCGTCGGGGTCTCCGCCCAGCACCGCGCTCATCCCGGTCGGGACGACGGCGGCGGCCTCGGCCATCGCCCGGCCACGCTCACGGACCAGGCTGATCGCGTCGTCCTCGGTCAGCACGCCGGCAACCACGGCCGCGGTGATCTCGCCCACGGAGTGGCCGGCGACGACGTCCGGACCGGTGGCGGCGTCGTCTGCGCCCTGTGCGTCGTGTGCACGGTCGATGCCGTCAAGCAGCTCCGGCAGCACGGCCAGCCCCGCGGCGACGATGAGCGGCTGGGCGACGGCCGTGTCCCGGATGGTCTCGGCGTCCGAGGTGGTGCCGTGGGCGAGCAGGTCGACGCCGGCGACGGCGGACAGCCGCTCGAGCCGGTCGCGGACGGCGGACCGCTCGGTCCAGGGGGACAGGAAGCCCGGGGTCTGGGAGCCCTGACCAGGGCACAGAAGAGCCAGCACCGCTCCAGCCTGCCCCCACCGAAGCCAACCCGGAGGGTGTGACGCCCACGAACCCGGGACGGCGTTGTTGGAGGGTTCCTCCAACAGTGGTCAAACGGTGGTCAGGGAGCTCGGCCGTCAGGGAACTCGGCCCTGCGTCGGTCAACGGGGGCCGCGCCGAGACGGCCGGTCGGCGAGCAGACCGAGCGCCACCGCGGTCTGCAGCACGAACGCCTCCCGTGGCGACAGCGGGTCCCACCCGGTCACCTCGGCGACCCGCCGCAGCCGGTAGCGGACGGTGTTCGGGTGGACGAACAGCGCCCGCGCCGTCCCCTCCACGGACCGACCGGTGGCCAGGTACGCCGAGAGGGTCTCGGCGAGGGCGCTGCCGGCGTCCTGCAGCGGCGTCCAGGCGCGGTCGACCAGGGCCCGTCGCGCGGTGACGTCTCCGGCGAGCACCCGTTCGGGCAGCAGGTCGTCGGCGGCCACCGGGCGCGGCGCCTGCGGCCAGGCCCTGGCCGCGACGAGGCCTGCCAGCGCGGCCCGCGCCGACCGCCCGGCGTCCGCGAGCCCGGGGACGACGGGCCCGACGACGACCGGGCCGGCCCCGAGCCGGGCGGCCAGTCCGGCAACGGCGTCCCGGGGGTCTCCAGAGGACCCGAGGACGACCAGCAGGTGCTCGCCCTGCAGGCCGACGAGGGCGTCGTCGGCCGCCTTGCGGGCCAGCCGGCGCAGCTCGTCGGCGACGTCCTCGCTGGTGCCTGGAGGCGGTGTCCCGGCGACGACGACGACGTGCTCGTGGCCCTGCCAACCGAGGGCGGCGGCCCGGGAGGCGAGCACCTCGTCCGCCTCTCCGCGCAGCAGGGCGTCGACGACGAGCGCCTCCAGCCGTGCGTCCCAGGCGCCCCGTGCCTCCGCCGCCGAGGCGTAGACCTGGGCGGCGGCGAACGCCACCTCCCGGGAGTACCGCAGCACTGCCTCCCGCAGCTCCTGCCGCCCATCCGCGGGAGCGATCGAGGCGACGTTCTCCTCGACGACGTCGACCACGGCGCGGACCAGCTCGAGGGTCTGGCTCAGGCTGACCGAGCGGGTCAGCTCACGCGGTGCGGTGCCGAAGACGTCGGCGGTGATCTCCAGCGGACCCTCCGGGTCCCGGTACCAGGCGAGGAAGGCCGAGATGCCGGCCTGGGCGACCAACCCGACCCAGGAGCGATCCTGGGGCGGCATCGCCCGGTACCACGGCAGCGTCTCGTCGAGGCGGCGCAGGGCCGCGGTCGCCAGCCGTCCGACGGCCCGGTGCAGCCGCTCCGCGGTCTCCTCTGACGAGTCCGTCATGGGCGGAGGATAGGCGGCCGTTGTGGGAGGACCACAACTCTCGGGTGAGCGGGTGCGTGCGGACCAGCCGGTGCAGGGGGCCGCGCGCTCGGCCGGGTTGGGTTAGGGTCAGGTCAAGCCACGCCCTCGCTGCCGGTGCCTCGGGTGCGGACCGGGCCCGCCGAGGGGGAAGGACGCCATGGGACTGCTCGACCGACTCCGCCGCCGTGTACGCCTGGCCCGCACCGCAGGGCTCGGGCCCGCGCTGCGCCCCCCTGCGGCACTGCGGCCGCGGCGGCGCCGCCGGCTCCCGATCGACGCCGCAGAGGAGGTCCACCTGCGCGATCGGCTGCGCGAGGACCCCAACGACTCGTCGGCCTTCGTCCGGCTCGCGGACATCGTCCGCCGCCGGGCTGCCGAGGGGCACGTCGACGGCGACCCGCAGCGGGCCGCCGACGACGCGGTGTGGGCCCTGGCCGAGGAGTTGGCCGGCAACCACCGCGCCTGGTACCCGCTGATCGAGCTGGCCCGGCTGTCCGTGCACGAGGACCGCGACGGCGCGCTGCGCCGTCTGGGCACCGCCGCCGAGCGCGACCCCTCCGGTCAGGCGCTGGCCGAGGGCCTGGCGATGCTCCGGGACGCCGGGATGCCGTCGGAGGCACTTGGGCTCGGGGTCGGTCACTGGCGCCCCCGGGAGCACACCGTGCAGGCAGGGCGCCACCTCGTGCACGCCGCGGTCGAGGCCGGACGCATCAGCGAGGCCCGACGGCACCTCGAGGTGCTCGCCGAGCACCCGGACACCACGCAGGTCGAGCCGCTGCGCGCCGAGCTGGAACGGGCGATCACCGAGGCGGACCGCGACCGGGGGCGGTTCACCACTCGCTGACCCCGGTCACGGCCCCCCGTGTGGCGGCCGCGGACTCAGGCGTCGCCGCCCGCGGTACCCGTCGTCCCCGCGGTCACGTCGTCCAGGCGGTACCGCTCGTACGCCTTGGCCGCCACCCCGGTGTCCACCTCGCCGCGGGACTCCAGTACGCGCAGCGCCTGGTAGGCGATGGACGGCCCGTCGACGTGGAAGTACCGACGAGCAGCGGGACGGGTGTCGGAGAACCCGAAGCCGTCGGTGCCCAGCGAGACGTACTCCTGCGGCACGTACTGGCGGATCTGGTCCGGGACGGCGCGCATCCAGTCACTGACCGCGACGACCGGGCCAGGAGCGTCACCCAGCCGCTGAGCGACGAACGGCACCGGTGCCTGCTCACCGGGGTGGTCGAACGCCCACTCGTCGCAAGCCAGCCCGTCGCGGCGCAGCTCGTTCCACGACGTCACGCTCCAGACGTCGGCGTCGACGCCGAAGTCCTTGCCGAGCAGCTCCTGGGCCTCCAGCGCCCACGGCACCGCGACCCCGGAGGCGAGCAGCTGGACGCGTGGCCGGTCGCCGCTGCCCATGGCCGGACTCACCTTGTGCAGGCCTCGGACGATGCCTTCGACGTCCACGTCCTGCGGTTCCGGCGGCTGCACCATCGGCTCGTTGTAGACGGTGAGGTAGTAGTAGACGTTCCGGTCGACGTCCTCGCCCTCCTGGCCGTACATCCGCTCCAGACCGGCCCGCACGATGTGGCCGATCTCGTAGGCGTACGCCGGGTCGTAGGCGACGACGGCCGGGTTGGTCGAGGCGAGCAGCAGCGAGTGGCCGTCGGCGTGCTGGAGCCCCTCGCCGGTCAGCGTCGTGCGGCCTGCGGTGGCTCCGAGGAGGAACCCGCGGGTCATCTGGTCCCCGGCGGCCCACAGGTTGTCCCCGGTCCGCTGGAAGCCGAACATCGAGTAGAAGATGTAGACGGGCACCATCGGTTCGCCGTGCGTGGCGTAGGAAGTGCCGGCGGCGATGAACGCGGCGCTCGCCCCGCCCTCGTTGATCCCGACGTGCAGGATCTGACCGGACTCGGACTCCTTGTAGGAGAGCATGAGCTCCCGGTCCACCGACACGTAGCGCTGGCCGTGCGGGTTGTAGATCTTCGCCGTCGGGAAGAAGGAGTCCATCCCGAAGGTCCTGGCCTCGTCCGGGATGATGGGCACCACCCGCTCGCCGAACTCCTTGTCCTTCATGAGGTCCTTGAGCAGCCGGACGAACGCCATCGTCGTGGCGACCTGCTGCTTGCCCGAGCCGCGCTTGACGACCTGGTAGGCGTCCTCGGCGGGCAGGTGCAGCGTCGTCGCACGTGCCCGTCGCTCGGGCACGAAGCCGCCGAGCTTGTGGCGCCGCTCGAGCAGGTACTGGACCTCGGGCGCATCGGGTCCGGGGTGGTAGTACGGCGGCAGGTACGGGTTCTCCTCGAGCTGGGCGTCGCTGACCGGGATGCGCAGGCTGTCCCGGAGCAGCTTGAGGTCCTCGAGGGTGAGCTTCTTCATCTGGTGGGTGGCGTTGCGGCCGGCGAAGTGCGGCCCCAGGCCGTATCCCTTGATGGTCTTGGCGATGATGACCGTCGGCTGGCCGGTGTGCGCCATCGCGGCCTTGTACGCGGCGTAGACCTTGCGGTAGTCGTGACCACCGCGCTTGAGGTTCCAGATCTCCTCGTCGCTCATCTTCTCGACCATGCGCCGGGTCCGCGGGTCGCGGCCGAAGAAGTGCTCGCGGACGAACGCCCCGCTCTCCGCCTTGTACGTCTGGAAGTCTCCGTCCGGGGTGACGTTCATGAGGTTGACGAGCGCGCCGTCGCGGTCGGCGGCCAGCAGCGGGTCCCACTCGCGGCCCCAGATCACCTTGATGACGTTCCAGCCGGCGCCGCGGAAGAACTGCTCTAGCTCCTGGATGATCTTGCCGTTGCCGCGGACGGGGCCGTCGAGGCGCTGAAGGTTGGCGTTGACCACGAACGTCAGGTTGTCCAGCTCGTGGTCCGCGGCGACGTGCAGCAGGCCGCGGCTCTCCGGCTCGTCCATCTCGCCGTCGCCGAGGAAGGCCCAGACGTGCTGCTGGGAGGTGTCCTTGATCCCGCGGGCGTGCAGGTACTTGTTGAACTCGGCCTGGTAGACGGCGTTCATCGGGCCCAGGCCCATGGAGACCGTCGGGAACTCCCAGAAGTCCGGCATCAGCCTGGGGTGCGGGTAGGACGGCAGCCCGTGCGGCATCGAGTGCTCCTGGCGGAACCCGTCGAGGTGCTCCTCGCCGAGCCGGCCCTCGAGGAAGGCACGGGCGTAGATGCCCGGGGAGGCGTGCCCCTGGACGAACACGTGGTCCCCGCCGCCGGGGTGGTCCTTGCCGCGGAAGAAGTGGTTGAACCCGACCTCGTACAGGGTCGCGGACGACGCGTACGTCGAGATGTGGCCGCCGACGGAGATCTCCGGCCGCTGCGCTCGGTGCACCATGACCGCGGCGTTCCACCGGATCCAGGCGCGGTAGCGCCGCTCCACCTCCTCGTCACCGGGGAACCACGGCTCGGACTCCGGCGGGATGGTGTTGACGTAGTCGGTGGCCACCAGGCTCGGGACACCGACGTGCCGCTCGCGTGCGCGCTGGAGCAGGCTGAGCATGAGGTACCTGGCTCGTTGCCGCCCACGCTCGTCGATGGCCCCGTCGAGCGACTCCAGCCACTCCTGGGTCTCCTCGGGGTCGATGTCCGGCAGCTGTCCCGGCATGCCGGTGCTGATCGGGCCCTCGTCCTGGTGTGCTGCCACGTCTGGCCTCTCTTACTCTCACGGCTCTGCGACGGCCGGCCGTCGCCGCGACGCCGGCCCTCGCGCTGCACCCTCCATCCTGTCCCTCCCGCGCCGGGACGTCACATCGGGTCCCCCGTAAGGTCGCGGCATGCTCACGACCCTGATCGAGGTGCGTACCGGCGACGCCGAGCAGGTCGTCGACATCACCGCTCGGTGCGCGGAGCTCGCCGCCGAGGCCGGTGCCGTCGACGGGCTGCTCAACGTCTTCGTCCCGCACGCCACCGCCGGAGTCGCCGTGCTGGAGACCGGGTCGGGCTCGGACACCGACCTGCTGGCGGTCCTGCGGGTGCTGCTGCCGCCGGAGGGGCCGCGCGGAGAAGGCTGGCGGCACCACCACGGGTCAGTAGGCCACGGCCGTGACCACGTGCTGCCGGCACTCGTCTCCCCGTCGGTGACGGTCCCCGTGCTCGACGGCCGCCTCGCCCTGGGCACCTGGCAGTCGGTCTGCCTCGTCGACACCAACGTCGACAACCGAGTCCGTCAGGTCCGGATCTCGCTGCTCACGGGCTGAGTGGTCCGGTGGGGCGTTCGGCCGCACGGTGGCCCCCACGAGCGGGTGCCGGCGCGGTAGCGTCGTGCCCCGACACAGACACCGACTGCCCCTCGGGGGCCGTGCAGGAGGGACGACGCGTGGGTGCGACCGCGGACGCCGCGGCCGGTCAGGCCGTGGCGACCAAGCTGGGCTTCCGGCCCGGCCAGGTGGTGCAGGAGATCGGGTACGACGACGACGTCGACCACGACCTGCGGGACGCCGTCGAGGACGTCACCGGGGGCGAGCTCCTCGACGAGGAGACCGACGAGGTCGTCGACACGGTGCTGCTGTGGTGGCGGGACGGGGACGGGGACCTCGTCGACGCGCTGGTCGACGCGCTCACCTCCCTGGCCGACGGTGGCACCGTGTGGCTGCTCACGCCCAAGCCGGGCCGGCCCGGCCACGTCGAGGCCTCCGACATCGAGGAGGCGGCCCCCACCGCGGGCCTGCACGCGACCTCGACGGTGAGCGCGTGCCCGGACTGGTCCGGTACCCGGCTCTCCACCCGCAACCGCCGCTGACGAACCCTGGCTGTCACCGGTCCTCACCGGTTATCACCGGTTGTCACCGGTGCAGCACAGCACCACCGCCCTGCCCCTCCTTCGTGATCATGCAATCCCGCCACCTCCCGCCCCGCCACCCCGCAACCCCGCAACCCCGCAACCTCCCGCCCCGCGCCCGTGCTCGCAGAATGCTGGGTTGGGGGCGCGACACGCCGGCAAGGACGTGCGGAATCCAGCATTCTGTGGCTAGACCCGTCGCCAGGGGCGGTCTGCGAGGGTGGTGGGCGGCGTCGTGTCATTCATCGGTGCAACTGCGTCAGGGACATGCCGGTTTGATGCAGTCCGCCCCTCAGCCCGGAGCTCAGGGTGGCGGGATTGCATGATCACCGAGGGGTGGGGGTGCCCGCACAGTGAGACACCGGACCGGCCTGACTTCCGTTCGAACCGGCGGGTGCGGTTTGCTGTCACCAGCCACGGCCGCCGTTGGCCCGAGACTTCGGCGGCCGTGGCCCACAGCAGTCGGTCCCGGGTACCCTGCCACGGCTCGGGGCCTGTAGCTCAGCTGGTAGAGCACCGCGTTTACACCGCGGGTGTCGTCGGTTCGAACCCGGCCGGGCCCACTCGCTGCGGGGTAGCCTCGGCGACCGTGACCCCGGCCGCCTCCTCGCCCAGTGCCCGTTCCACCGACCATCCCACGCTCGGCGACGTCGTCGCCGTCCTCGACCGTCTCTACCCGCCCGGTCAGGCCGAGCCCTGGGACGCCGTCGGGCTGGTCTGCGGTGACCCGGCCGCCACCGTCCGCAAGGTGCTGCTCGCCGTCGACCCGGTCGCCGAGGTCGTCCAGGAGGCGCTGGAGTGGGGCGCTGAGCTGGTGGTCACCCACCACCCGCTGCTGCTGCGACCGGTGCACTCCGTGGCTGCCACGACGGCCAAGGGGCGAGTCGTGCACGACCTCGTCCGCGGCGGGTCCGCGTTGTTCGTCGCCCACACGAACGCCGACAGCGCACGCCCCGGCGTCTCGGACGCCCTCGCCCGGGTACTCGGCCTGGAGGACCTCCACCCGTTGTCCGCGCGGCCGGTGGACCCGCTGGACAAGGTGGTCGTGTTCGTCCCCACCCCGGACGCCGAGACTCTCGTCGACGCGCTCGCCGCGGCTGGGGCCGGCGAGATCGGGGACTACCGCCGCTGCGCCTGGACGACGACCGGCACCGGCACCTTCCTGCCCGGGGAGGGTGCGTCGCCGGCGGTCGGCGAGGTGGGCCGGGTGGAGAGGGTCGAGGAGACCCGCGTGGAGATGGTGCTGCCGCGGCACCGTCGCGACGCCGTCGTCGCCGCGCTTCGCGGCGCGCACCCCTACGAGGAGCCGGCGTTCGACCTGCTCGAGCTCGCGGCCTGGTCCTCCCCGCAGGGCATCGGGCGGGTGGGGCAGCTGCGCCGGCCGTTGCGACTGGCCGAGCTGGCCGACGTCGTGGCCGCAGCGCTGCCGCACACGGCTCAGGGGGTGCGGGTCGCTGGTCACCCCGATGACGTCGTGCGCCGGGTCGCGGTCTGCGGCGGGTCCGGGGACAGCCTGTTCGACGCCGTGCGGGCCAGCGGCGCCGACGCCTACGTCACCGCGGACCTGCGGCACCACCCGGCGTCCGAGGCGCGGGAGACGGCAGCGGGTGGCGCGCCGGCGCTCATCGACGTGTCGCACTGGGCCAGTGAGTGGCCCTGGCTGCACGGGGCGGCCGAGCGGCTGGCCGCGGAGCTCGCGGCCACCGGCACTACGGTGGAGACGCGGGTCAGCGAACGGCGCACCGACCCGTGGACGTTCCGCGTGCCGAGCTCGGGAGGACTTGTCCGATGACCACTGCCCCGGCGCAGGACCAGCGCCGGCTGCTCGACGTCCAGGCCCTCGACACCCGGCTCGCCCAGCTGGCGCACCGCCGCCGCACACTGCCGGTGCACGCCGAGCTGGAGGCGCTGGAGGCGCGGCGGGCACAGGTCGACGACCAGCTCGTCGCGGCACGGACGATCGCCTCAGACGTCGCCCGGGAGCTGGCCAAGGCGGAGAGCGACGTCGAGCAGGTCCGGCAGCGGGCGGTCCGTGACCGGCAGCACCTGGAGTCCGGGCACGGCAGCGCCAAGGACCTCCAGGGCCTGCAGCACGAGCTGGAGTCCCTGCGACGGCGTCAGGCCGAGCTCGAGGACGTGCAGCTGGCGATCATGGAACGTGCCGAGCAGGCTGCCGCCGCCCAGCAGGCTCTCGAGGCCGAGCAGGCCGACCTGGCGGTGCAGGCCGAGCGGCTCGTCGCCCGTCGGGACGCTGAGCTCGCTGAGATCGACAGCGAGGTGGCCGCGGTCACCGCCCAGCGGGAGCAGGCGGTCGCCGGACTCGACGCAGGACTCGTCGCCCTCTACGAGCGCATCCGTGAGCAGCAGAGCGGGCTCGGTGCGGCCGCGTTGCGGGGCCGGCGCTGTGAGGGCTGCCGGCTGGAGCTCAACCCCACCGACCTGGAGCGGATCCGTACCGCCCCGGCCGACGAGGTCGTCCGCTGCGAGGAGTGCCGGCGGATCCTCGTCCGGGTCCCTGAGTCGGCGTCGTGACCGGGCGCCGACTTGTCGTCGAGGCCGACGGCGGCTCCCGCGGCAACCCTGGACCTGCCGGGTTCGGTGCCGTCGTCCGGGACGCCGAGACCGGCGAGGTCCTCGACGAGGTCGCCGCCGCCATCGGCACGGCGACGAACAACGTGGCCGAGTACTCCGGTCTCGTCGCCGGGCTGCGCGCCGTCGCCGCCATCGACCCCGCCGCCACGGTGGAGGTCAGGATGGACTCCAAGCTGGTGGTGGAGCAGATGTCCGGCCGGTGGAAGGTCAAGCACGAGGACATGCGGCGCCTCGCGCGCGAGGCGGCGCAGGTGCTGCCGGCCGGTCAGGTGACGTACACGTGGGTGCCGCGGGAGCGGAACACCGCCGCGGACCGGTTGGCCAACGCGGCGATGGACGCCGCGGCGCGCGGCGAGCGGTGGACCCGCGAGACCCGCCGCGGTGACGACGTCCCGCGCCTCCGCTCGTGAGCAGCCGCAACCCCCACCACTTCTTCGTGATCATGCAATCCCGCCACCCCGGCCGGCGCGGCGGCGGGCAGTTCCCACCGCTGCCGCGACGAGCAGCGCGCCCAGGACGAGCAGAACGGCCGGCACGCTGAGCCGGCCGGGGAACCACACCTCGACGGCGCGCGGCACGACGGTAAGCATGCCGACGGAGCCGGCGACAAGCAGGACGAGTGCGCCTGCCCGGACCGCGTAAGCCACCAGCGCGGCGACCGTCGCGAGGCCGAGCAGGAGCCCCCACGTGGCGTCCAGCACGGGCTGGACGGCGAGCAGCATCGTCACCGCCCCGAGCACCCGGGCGGTGCGTCCCGGGGTCACCCGCTCCAGGTGGCCGGCGGTGGCCCAGGCCAGACCGAGGACGTACACGGCGACAAACAGCACCGTCGGCTCGCGCGGCTCCGCGAGGACGACGAGAGCGACGACCGTGCCGACCAGCGCGCCCAGCAGCACCGTCTGCAGGAGGGAGGTGCGTTCCCCCCACCACAGCAGCGCGGCGAGCGCCGCCGTGCCACCGAACACGAGCAGTGCTACGAGGTCGCCGTCCAGGTCGAGCACCTCGGAGCCGAGGACGCCGAGAGTCCCGCCGGCCGCCACGACGGCGAGGGTCCACAGCACCGAGCGCAGCCGCCGTCCGGCGTCGCCCAGGCGGACCGGCACGGTACCTCCGCCGACGAGCAGCAGCACTGCCACCCCGGCCAGCAGCACCGCGCGGCCGGCGTCCGGGATCTCCTCCCACAGCTGGGCTCCCAGGAGCAGCCCGGCCACCAGTACGAGCACTCCACCGAGGTAGCCGAGGGCCTCGACGACGAGACTCGGCGGCCGCGACCCCGGCGGGTCCGGCGGTGCCGGAGCGTCCGCTGCGCCGGTAGCGGTCGCGTCGCGTGCGGCGACCTCTGTGGCGCCGCCGCGAGTTGCCTCGTACGCCTCGATCTGCCCGGCCTGCTCAGCGGTCAGCAGGCCGTTGTCCACCCAGCGTCCCAGCCGTCGCGGCAGCGGCTCGTCCGCCTCCTCGGTGATCACGGGATCATCGTGCCGTGCGCAGGGCTGCGGCTCCAGCCCCCGGACGACGGTCGCCCACCTGGCTCGTGCGCGGCCCGGCCCCGTCAGCCGGGGACGACGACGTCCAGGCGGGTGCCGTCCTCGGCGGGCTCGCAGGTGAGCACCTCGCTGACGGCGTCGACAAGCTCACCGACGGTGCACGGCTCGCGGCCCTCGCGGGACAGCAGGTGCCGCGCCACCAGTCCCCGGGTGCGTTTGGCCATGTGCGAGACGACGCTGCGCCGGCCGTCACGCTCGCGGAGCACCCGGACCGCCACCGCTTCACCTGCCGGCCGCCACGCCGCCGCGTAGTCGCTCGACCGGCAGTCGACGACGAGCCGTCCGGCCGAGTACGCGTCCAACGGGGCCGCCAGCCTCGGGCGCCAGTAGCCGGCCAGCCCGCCGATCCCCGGCAGGTCGGTGCCCATGGCCAGCCGGTACGCCGGCACCCGGTCCCCGGGCCGCAGCGCCCCCCACAGCGCGCTGACGACGACCAGCCGGGACCGGGCTCGGCGCCGAGCCCGCTCCGGCAGGTCCCGCAGGGCCAGCGCGTCGAACAGCACCCCGGTGTAGAGCTCCGCCACCGGCAGGGCCGGCGCGGAGCGCAGGGCCGTGTTCCGGGCCACCTCCGCCGCCAGCGACGGGCCTGCACCGAGAACCGCCAGGGCGTCGTCCCGCCGACTGACCTGCTCCAGTGCCGTCAGCACCTCGAGCCGGGCCTCGGTCAGCTCAGGGAAGGACAGGTCCTCGACCCGGACGGCGGCCCCGCGCCGTCCGGCAGCCTTGCTCTCGGACGGCGGGAGCAGCACGAGCACGCGGCAGAGCGTAGAAGGCGGTGCAACGGCGCCGTCCCTAGGGTGGCGCGCATGTACTGGAGCAAGGTGACGGTGCGTCGTGGGGTAACGGCTGCTCCGGACGGCCACCTCCTGCCGCCGGACGTCGGACTCGCCGCCAGCCTGGAGCAGCTGCGGCGCGAGCTGGGAATCGTCGAGGCCTTCCCACCAGAGGTGCTGGCCGAGGCAGAGCGCACGGCGGGATCGCCGGACCTGCCGGACACGGACTGGCGAGACCTCGAGCTGGTGACGATCGACCCGCCCGGCGCCACCGACCTGGACCAGGCCCTGCACCTGGAGCGTCGCGGCACCGGGTACCGCCTCCGGTACGCCATCGCCGACGTGCCGGCCTTCGTGCCGCCGGGCTCCGCGTTCGACCTTGAGGCGCGCCGCCGCGGGCAGACGATGTACGCGCCGGACCGGCGCGTGCCCTTGCACCCCGAGGTCGTCAGCGAGGACGCCGCGAGCCTCCTGCCCGGCAAGGACCGGCCCGCACTCGTCTGGGTCATCGACCTCGACGCGGACGGGCGGACCATGGACGTCGACCTGGTCCGGGCGGTGGTCCGCAGCCGCGCCCAGCTCACCTACGAGCAGGTGCAGGCTGACCTGGACGCCGGCCGCGCGCCGTCCGGAGTGGACCTGCTCGCCGAGGTCGGTCGGTTGCGCGCAGGGCTGGAGCGCGAGCGAGGTGGCGCCACCCTGGCGATCCCCGACCAGGAGGTGGTCTGCGGACCGGACGGCTGCCGGCTGCGGTTCCGGCCGCCGCTGCCGGTGGAGGACTGGAACGCCCAGGTCTCCCTGATGACCGGGATGGCGGCGGCCGAGGTCATGCTGGACGGTGGGATCGGTCTGCTGCGCACCATGCCGGCGCCGGACGAGCGCACGCTCGCGCGGTTCCGCCGACAGGGCCGGGCGCTCGGCGTCATCTGGCCGGAGGGGACACCGTTCGGCGAGATGCTGAACTCGCTCGACCCGCAGGATCCCCGGCAGCTGGCGCTGCTGCACGAGTCCGTCGTGCTGTTCCGCGGCGCCGGTTACACGCCGTTCGACGGGGCGCCGCCGGAGCAGCGCGAGCAGGCGGCCGTTGCCGCTTCGTACGCCCACGTCACCGCTCCGCTGCGCCGGCTCGTCGACCGGTTCACCCTCACCGTCTGCCACGCCCTGCTCACCGGGGCGCCGGTGCCGGACTGGGCGCGCGCCGCGCTGCCCGAGCTGCCGGCGCGGATGGCGGAGTCCGACCGGGTCGCCAACGCGCTGGACCGCGGAGCCGTCGACGCCGCCGAGGCGGCCGTGCTCGCTGGTCGCGTGGGGGAGACCTTCGAGGCGGTCGTCGTCGACGTCGACAGCCGTGGTGGTGGGGAGATCCAGCTCGCGGACCCGCCGGTGCTCGCGCGCTGCGACGGGGACCTCGAGCTGGGGGCCGAGGTGACCGTGCGCCTCGACAGCGCGGACGTCGCCGCCCGGACCGTCCGCTTCTCCCTGTGACCCACCCGCGACAACCCCATCGGTGATCATGCAATCCCGCCACCTTGCGGGGGTAGGGGGCTGCATGTACGTCTCATGGCCGCTCGCGCCTCCTCGAGGGACGAAGCGGGGTCCTGGTCGCCGTGCCGTGTCAGCCCACGGCGGGTCGGGTGCCGCCACCACAGAATGCTGCGCTCAGCGCGGCTTGACCGGCGTGTTGCGCCGCCAACCCAGCATTCTGCGAGCCCGGCCGGTGGGCCGGGTGGGTGGCGGGATTGCGTGATCACGACGAGGGACTCCGACTGATCGACGAGGGACTCTGACTGATCACCGAGGCGTTAGGATCTGAGGGCGGACGAGTCGGCTGGGCGGCCGCGTCGGTACCCGTCGGGTGCCGCCGAGGAACGTCCGGGCTCCACAGGGCAAGGTGGTGGGTAACGCCCACCCGGGGTGACCCGCGGGACAGTGCCACAGAAAGCAGACCGCCACGTCACCGGCCACCGGTCGGTGACGTGGTAAGGGTGAAACGGTGGTGTAAGAGACCACCAGCACCCCCGGTGACGGGGGTGGCTCGGTAAACCCCACCTGGAGCAAGGTCAGACAGGGGACGCTCGAGGGCTGCCCGCCCGAGTCCCCGGGTAGACCGCTGGAGGCGTGCGGCAACGTACGCCCGAGATGGATGGTCGCCGCCCGTCCCGGGATGACCGGGACGGGGACAGAACCCGGCGTACAGGCCGGCTCGTCCGCACCCGCCGCGCACCAGGAGGCCCCGGTCCGGCGGGTCCCCCTGCGGTGCCGGACCGGGGCCTGGCCCCCTGGCCGTCCGAGCGACGCAGCTCGGGCCAGCGCCCATCCTGACCGCGCCGGCACCGGCCCGGAAGGACCAAATGGTGTAGACGGGATGACGCGATCGCGTGCACCGCACGTCGGTCAGTGTGCCCGGCGCGAAGCCCGGCACGAGTCCCGGCTGGAGGACCTGGCGACGAAGGGCCCCAGCGGAAAGGAGCCCGTCTGACCTCGCGCTGACCCGCCTCCGCCCGCGGGACGCAGTACCGTCGTCCCAGGTCGGACGCTCGCTGACGGGCGAGGGGGGGTGGTCGAGGTGTCCTTCGCGCGGCTGGCGGAGGCTGTGGCCGTCCTTACGGCAGTCGTCCTCGCCGGGTCCGCGATGAGTACCGTCGCGGAGCGCGTCTCCACGACGGGAGGCCGCTCGGTCGTCGTCCCGTCCGACCCGCTGCCCGGCTCCTCTCCCGAGCCGGCGGACGCTCGGACGACGAGGTCGGAGGCGCCGGCTACGCCTCCTCTCGGCGACCCCTCCCCGGCAGCCCCCGAGCCCCGGCCCTCCACGGCCAGCGGGTCCTCCGCCGGTCCGGCCCCGGGAACCGAGATCCGCACGTCGCTACCACTGGGAGGACCGCCGACGCCGGCCCCGTCGACGTCCGCCGCCACACCCGCGGCGACCGACGCCACACCCGCGGCGACCGACGCCTCAGGTCCGCTGCCGCCGAGCACATCAACCCGGACGCCGACGGCAACCGAGTCGACGACGGGCGGCTTCGCGACCCCGGTTCCCACGACCCCGGTCCCCACGACCCCGGTTCCCACGACGCCGGTTCCCACGACGCCGGTTCCGACGACGTCCGACCCGACGACGTCCGACCCGGCCACGTGGACCCCCTCGACGCCCACGCCCACGGACTCTCCGGATCCTGCCGACTCCGCCACAACGGGTCAGCCCACGCCGTCGACCACGACGAGGTTCCCGACGGCGGAGTCCGCGACGTGGCAGCCCCCGACGACCCATCTTCCGGTCAGAAGCGTCTCACCTTCGGCAGATCACGCCAGAGCGAACTATTCGCGTGCGCCCCAGGACTCGGGTTGATCACCTGTCGGTGTGACATCCAGGGACGCCGCCGCTGACACAGGTTCTCAGGCACGTGCTACGGCTCCAACCGTTCCCACTGCTCCTCAGTCAGGTCATGACGATGGTGCACACCTAACGCCTACCGCGTGCGAGGCCGCAGATTCGCCAGACCTGACCTAACCCGGCGCTTTCGTCGCGGTCCGGCCTGACGGCGCGTTCATCACATGAAAAGTGCTCCTGACCTGGGATGATGTGGCTTGTCGAAGGTCCACGCGTTCCAGATCGAGGAGCACCTTTCAGGTGAAGCAGCGTAGCCGGTTCTATCCGCGTCTCCACGTCGACACGACCGGTACCGGTGGGGTCGGCCACGGCGGCGGAACGGTGATCACCGAGACGGTCGCCACGACCGGGCTGGATGCGGCGCTGTCGCAGGCGCTGGCGCCGTGGCGCAAGCCGCTGGCGATCCACGATCCGGCCAAGGTGGTACTGGACCTGGCGGTCAGCCTGGTGCTCGGCGGGGACTGCCTGGCCGACGTCGCGGTGCTGCGCGCCGCACCTGAGGTGTACGGCCCGGTCGCGTCGGACCCGACGGTGTCACGGACGATCAGCGCGCTGGCCCAGGACGCCCCCGCAGCACTGAAGGCGATCAATGCGGCGCGGCAGGTCGCGCGCACGACGGCGTGGCGGCTGGCCGGCAGGCATGCTCCGGACGCCGGCACCAGCAGGGACCGGCCGCTGGTCATCGACTTGGACGCCACGCTGGTGACCTCGCACAGCGAGAAGGAGTCCGCCGCGCCGACCTTCAAACGGGGATACGGCTTCCACCCGTTGTGCTCGTTCGTCGACCATGGGGCCGACGGGACCGGGGAGCCGCTGTCGGTGCTGCTGCGGCCCGGGAACGCCGGTTCGAACACCGCCGCCGACCACATCACCGTCACCCGCGAGGCGTTGCGGCAGCTGCCGTCCCACCACAAGGGCACCCGGGCCGGGCGCAAGGTGCTGATCCGCACCGACGCCGCCGGGGCCACCCACGAGTTCCTGAACTGGGTCGTGTCCCAACGCTTGTCGTACTCGGTCGGGTTCACCCTGCCGGCCGACTTCGAGCCGACTTTGAAGCTGATTCCGAAGCAGGCGTGGACCCCCGCCTACGACGGCGACGGTGACGTCCGCGAGGGAGCCTGGGTCACCGAGGTCACCCACCTCCTGGATCTGTCGACGTGGCCGAAAGGCATGCGGGTCATCATCCGCAAAGAACGCCCGCACCCCGGCGCGCAGCTGCGCATCACCGACGTCGACGGGCACCGGGTCACCGCGTTCGCCACCAACACCGGCCCCGGCGGCCTGGGCACCCAGCTGGCCGACCTGGAACTGCGGCACCGCCGCCGGGCTCGCGCCGAGGACCGCATCCGCTGCGCCAAGGACACCGGTCTGGCGAACCTGCCGCTGCACGACTTCGCGCAGAACCAGATCTGGTGCGCCATCGTCGCTCTCGCCGCGGAGCTCACCGCGTGGATGCAGATGCTGGCTCTCACCGGGCACGACGCCCGGCGCTGGGAGCCCAAACGGCTACGACTGCGGTTGTTCACCGTCCCGGCCACCCTGGCACGCACCGGCCGCCGGGTCGTCCTGCACGTCAAGACGACCGCGCCCTGGGGACACCTCGTCGACGACGGCGTCCGCCAACTCCGTGCCCTCGCCGCCCCCGGGTGAGCGCCGGCCCACCCGTCCCGACAAACCCAAGGACCCCACCGGCCAGTGGAACCGGCGACCACCCGAGACGACACTCGGGGCGCTGTCACACCCTCCTGCCAGAATCACCCCACGCCGCGGTCACGACCCGCAGCGCCATGATCAACACCGGTGGGATGAAAGATCCGGGCTAACCCGGCGCTTTCGTCGCGGTCCGGCCTGACGGCGCGTTCATCACATGAAAAGTGCTCCTGACCTGGGATGATGTGGCTTGTCGAAGGTCCACGCGTTCCAGATCGAGGAGCACCTTTCAGCCCTGATCCACCGACCGGGTTCGGCGGTGTGAGCGTGGCGTAGGGCGAGAATGCCCTCTTGAGCTGGGAGGATGTGGATTGCGACGTCTACGTCCAACCGCTCAAGAGGAGCACCTCGCAAGTGAAACCTTCTCACACGATCCGGCCGGTCTTCGATGACCCGAACCTGGTGTCGTCGGCGGGCCTGGTCCCTGCGTTGCGGCTGGCCGAGACCGCCGGCCTGTACGACCTCCTGGAGGAGGTGACGGTGCCTTCGCCGAACGCTGCGGTGAAGGCGGCGTGCGTGGTGGCCGGGATGCTGGCCGGCGCGGACTGCATCGATGACATGGACCTGCTGCGGCACGGCGGGATGACGAAGGTGTTCGGTGGGGTCCGCGCGCCCTCCACGCTGGGCACGTTCCTGCGGTCGTTCACCCACGGGCACGTCCAGCAGCTCGACAAGGTCAACGCCAGGCTGGTGGCGGGCCTGGCGGTGCGGGTCCCGGGCCTGCTGGCCGGCGCGGACACCGGCGGGATCGCCACGGTCGATGTCGATGACACCGTGCGGGAGGTCCACGGCTACGCCAAGCAGGGCGCCGCGTTCGGGTACACCAAGCAGCGTGGCCTGAACATCCAGCTCGCCACGGTCTCGACCCCGCTGGCCGCGCCGGTGATCGCCGGCGCGAGGCTCCGGTCGGGGAACACCGCCTCGGCCACGGGCGCGGGCCGGCTGCTGGCCCAGGGGATCACCACCGCCCGCGCCGCTGGCGTGAGGGGCCGGATCCTGGCCCGGGCGGACTCGGCCTACTACGGGTGGGCGTTCGTCGGCACCGCGATCAGGCACCAGGCGTGGTTCTCGGTCACCGCCCGGATGACCAAGACCGTCACCGCAGCGATCGCCAGCATCCCCGCCGACGCGTGGCAGCCGATCGAGTACCCGGACGCGATCTACGACGAGGCCGAGCAGCGGTGGGTCTCCCACGCCGAGGTCGCCGAGATCCCGTTCACCGCGTTCACCTCCCGCCGCAGGGGCGAGCACGTCACCTGCCGGCTCATCGTCCGCCGCGTGAAACGCCTCCAGCCGTTCGCCTGCGATGGGACCGAGCAGGGCGAGCTGTTCGCCACCTACCGCCACCACGCCTTCATCACCAACAGCACGTTCTCGACCATCGAGGCCGACGAACGTCACCGCGACCACGCGATCGTCGAGCAGGTCATCGCCGAGCTCAAAGACAACGCCCTGGCCCACCTGCCCAGCGGACGATACGCGGCGAACGCCGCCTGGGTCGCCCTGGCAGTGATCGCGTTCAACCTGGCCCGCGCCACCGCCGTCGCAGCAGACATGGCCAAGGCCAGATGGGCCAGCCTGCGCACCAAGATCATCGCCGTCCCCGCCAGGATCGCCACCACCGCCCGCAGGCTCGACCTCCACCTGCCCCGCGACTGGCCCTGGGCACCCGGATGGGAGTCGCTGTGGACGGCCGCGACCGGCCCACCCACCCTGGCAACGACCTGACCATCCAGCCCCAGCAGGGCGCGACTCGAGGAACCCGACGTGGAAGAGCCGGCACAGGCCGGCGGACCAGCCACGCCCACGACACCGACCGACCTCATCAGGCCACCGAAACCACCCAAGCCGAATCAGCGCGGTGGATCAGGGTTCAGGTGAAGCAGCGTAGCCGGTTCTATCCGCGTCTCCACGTCGACACGACCGGTACCGGTGGGGTCGGCCACGGCGGCGGAACGGTGATCACCGAGACGGTCGCCACGACCGGGCTGGATGCGGCGCTGTCGCAGGCGCTGGCGCCGTGGCGCAAGCCGCTGGCGATCCACGATCCGGCCAAGGTGGTACTGGACCTGGCGGTCAGCCTGGTGCTCGGCGGGGACTGCCTGGCCGACGTCGCGGTGCTGCGCGCCGCACCTGAGGTGTACGGCCCGGTCGCGTCGGACCCGACGGTGTCACGGACGATCAGCGCGCTGGCCCAGGACGCCCCCGCAGCACTGAAGGCGATCAATGCGGCGCGGCAGGTCGCGCGCACGACGGCGTGGCGGCTGGCCGGCAGGCATGCTCCGGACGCCGGCACCAGCAGGGACCGGCCGCTGGTCATCGACTTGGACGCCACGCTGGTGACCTCGCACAGCGAAAAGGAGTCCGCCGCGCCGACCTTCAAACGGGGATACGGCTTCCACCCGTTGTGCTCGTTCGTCGACCATGGGGCCGACGGGACCGGGGAGCCGCTGTCGGTGCTGCTGCGGCCCGGGAACGCCGGTTCGAACACCGCCGCCGACCACATCACCGTCACCCGCGAGGCGTTGCGGCAGCTGCCGTCCCACCACAAGGGCACCCGGGCCGGGCGCAAGGTGCTGATCCGCACCGACGCCGCCGGGGCCACCCACGAGTTCCTGAACTGGGTCGTGTCCCAACGCTTGTCGTACTCGGTCGGGTTCACCCTGCCGGCCGACTTCGAGCCGACTCTGAAGCTGATTCCGAAGCAGGCGTGGACCCCCGCCTACGACGGCGACGGTGACGTCCGCGAGGGAGCCTGGGTCACCGAGGTCACCCACCTCCTGGATCTGTCGACGTGGCCGAAAGGCATGCGGGTCATCATCCGCAAAGAACGCCCGCACCCCGGCGCGCAGCTGCGCATCACCGACGTCGACGGGCACCGCATCACCGCGTTCGCCACCAACACCGGCCCCGGCGGCCCGGGCACCCAGCTGGCCGACCTGGAACTGCGGCACCGCCGCCGGGCTCGCGCCGAGGACCGCATCCGCTGCGCCAAGGACACCGGTCTGGCGAACCTGCCGCTGCACGACTTCGCGCAGAACCAGATCTGGTGCGCCATCGTCGCTCTCGCCGCGGAGCTCACCGCGTGGATGCAGATGCTGGCTCTCACCGGGCACGACGCCCGGCGCTGGGAGCCCAAACGGCTACGACTGCGGTTGTTCACCGTCCCGGCCACCCTGGCACGCACCGGCCGCCGGGTCGTCCTGCACGTCAAGACGACCGCGCCCTGGGGACACCTCGTCGACGACGGCGTCCGCCAACTCCGTGCCCTCGCCGCCCCCGGGTGAGCGCCGGCCCACCCGTCCCGACAAACCCAAGGACCCCACCGGCCAGTGGAACCGGCGACCACCCGAGACGACACTCGGGGCGCTGTCACACCCTCCTGCCAGAATCACCCCACGCCGCGGTCACGACCCGCAGCGCCATGATCAACACCGGTGGGATGAAAGATCCGGGCTAACGCGCGAACTGTGATCCGAGCACGTCCTCCAGCGCTGAGGACCGTGCGTCTGCGTCCATTCCCACTGTACGAACAAGATCTATGCTGCCGTCTCGCCAGAAGGCGACAAGGGTCGCAGTTGGCGCCGGTATAGTGTCGCGTGGAGTCACAAAAGCTGGAAATCGAAGAACAATCCCCCGGCCACTGTTTATCGTTAGCGTTTCGCTGTCCCCGTACCACCACGTCAGGACGCCCAAATCGGACGCGGGACCGGGATACGTACCAACAACGATAGATCGTTGATATTCGGTGGCCGCCTCATCTGCAGGAGTTGAAGTGTAAGAGATAACGTGACCGGAGATCTGCTGCGGTGACATTGGCATGGACCCCATTCCGGGGACGCGGGCGACGTCCTGCGCGGCGATAAGGTCCCACTTTTCCGGTTGTGGTAGCGTGCCGTCCGGGGATGTTTCAACAAGTAGCGCCTTTGCTTCTGACGGGCTCACGTCTCGGCTCACGAGAAGCAACCCTTTGTCGCGCTTTGTCATTAGGACGCCATGGAGGCCCGCGGGACCAAGCGCTTTCCGCACTTCCGGACTGCGCGGAAAGGACTTCTCCCTCCCCTCGCGCACGAATACTCCCACTAAGGAGCTGCGGGCAAGCTTAAGCCCATCGCCGATCTCTACTAGATCGCTGGTTCGGTAGAGTGACATGGCAAAGGAGCGTTCGTAGTTTTCTGAGATTGGGAACGTAGCCTCGCCAGCCTGGCGCAGGCCTTCCGGGACGTCGTTCAGCTGCTTGCTTGTCGGATGTCCTCAGTTCGGGCATCTTCGATGCGGGAAGAACGTTTGGCCCCGTCAACGGTGAATCGGACGCATTAGTTGTGCAGGCGACAGTAAGCAGGGCAGCAAGTATGACGATGATCAGTTCACGCACCCGCAGTGTCACTTTGCAGTTCCTACCGGACGCTTCCGATTGCGATCATGCAAAAAGAATTCAAGAATGAATACGATGGCTACGCTCGCCACTAGCATGTTTAGTGGGTAGAAGAAGCTTGTAGGACTGACGACGACGAGCAGCATCGCGCATGCCATGCGCAAACTATGGCGTCCTCGCACTGACGAGCCAGCGATTGCGAGCCCAACCGTCGCGATTACTGCGGCTCCCACCATTAGCAGACGGCCGGTCGTGCTTGTTGTCTCAGCAGTAGCAGCTACCCACCATCCAGTGATCACGGTCAGGGCGGCGACCGCCACAGCCGATATGTAGCCGATCCTTGGTTTATCCATTTTAACCTCTTGGGATTCGGTGCCCTTGCGCATAAAGTGACCACCACGTGTGGGCGCCGCACGCGCTGCTCCGACGTTGCTTACCCGTAACGGTTCGTATTGGCCCAGGTGTCAGTTGCCATGTGCGTGCCTTGGCGGAGTTCGCTCTGTCAGTAGGTCCCCGCGTAGCGGCCGTCGTTGTAGGACGTATTCCTGTTCGTCAGAACCAAGTCTTGGCCAGGCTGAAGGTTGCACCAGAGAAAATCGCTGTGGAAGACGCCGTAAGAGTCCAAGTACGTTGACGAACCGGCGCCCCCGATGTGGCTTGTGGTCCTCGACACTTGCTGCGTCATCATCAAGCAGGAACGGCGTGGCCTGCTCGCCCTGCACGGCACGGGTGCCGACCGGTCCATGATCTCCCACCGGCTCTGCCGGTTCTACCGCTGGTGCGCCGACTCCAACCTCCCCCAGGCTCACACCCTGGCGACCACCGTGGAGACCTGGTGGCCCGCCCTGGAGGCGCTTTCGCCAAGGACGTCGTCCGGTAACGCTTGCGGCTGCCGCAACCCAACCAACCACCAGCGCCGCGTACGGTTGTACTGCACCCGAGCCCGACGCCGGAAGCCAGCACGTGTGTCAGCAGCCAGCCCCGTCAAACTTGAAGAGTTCCCCAGAGGCCGATCGCCTCCTCCTCACTCAGCCAAGCACGCGCAAACGGTGATGGCAAGGCCATCGCTAACGAATATTGCTCAGGTTCAGCTCGACTGAACCCGCGGCGCGAAGCTCCGCCGCGACGACAGCCGCCCCGATGATCCCCGCACGGTTGCGCAGCTCAGCCGGCACGATCGGCGTCCGCAGGTCGAGCAGCGGCAGGAACTTCTCGTGCTTCTTGCTGACTCCGCCGCCGACGACGATGAGGTCCGGCCACAGCAGGTCCTCGAGCACCGAGTAGAACCGCTGCAGCCGCTTCGCCCACTGCTCCCACGAGAGGTCCTCGCGCTCACGGGCGGAGTCCGCCGCCCGTGTCTCCGCGTCGTGTCCGTCGATCTCGAGGTGCCCGAGCTCGGTGTTGGGCACGAGGTGGCCGTCGACGAGCAGGGCACTGCCGATGCCGGTGCCGAGAGTCGTCACCAGGACCACGCCGTCGGTGTCGGCCGCCGCGCCGAACCGGGCCTCGGCGACGCCCGCGGCGTCGGCGTCGTTGAGAACGTGCACCGGGTGACCGGTCGCGCGGCCGAGCACCTCGGCGACGTCGGTGCCGATCCAGGTGTCGTCGACGTTCGCCGCGGTGCGGGCCACCCCGTGCTGGACCACGGCGGGGAACGTGACGCCCACCGCCAGGCCGTGGTCGTCGTCCCCGCCGACCGCCGACACGACGTCCGCGACGACCACGGCGACGGCGTCCGGGGTGCTGGGTCGGGGGGTCTCGATCCGCACCCGCTCACCGGCGAAGTCACCGGCCGTCAGGTCGACCAGTGCTCCCTTGATGCCCGAGCCCCCGATGTCCACCCCGATCGCGCGCGCCGCGTCGGTGTGCGCGCCTCTGCTCACGTCCGGACCTCCTCCGCGCTGGAAGTGAGCACGCTAGCGGTGTGCGGCACTCATGGCAGGGTGAGGATCTCGGCACCGCTGTCGGTGACGAGCAGGGTGTGCTCGAACTGTGCCGAGGGCCGGCGGTCCCTGGTCACCACGGTCCAGCCGTCGTCCCACATCTCCCACTCGTGGGTGCCGAGGCAGAGCATCGGCTCGATCGTGAACGTCATCCCGGGCTCGATGACGTCGGCGTAGTGCGGGGCGGCGTCGTAGTGGGGGACGATCAGGCCGGAGTGGAAGGACGTGCCGATCCCGTGACCGGTGAAGTCCCGGACGACGCCGTACCCGAACCGTCGGGCGTAGGCCTCGATGACGCGGCCGATCACGTTGAGCTCACGGCCGGGCCGCACGGCGCGGATGCCGCGCTCGGTGGCCTCCCTGGTCCGTTCGACGAGCAGGTGCACCTCCTCGTCCACCTCGCCGACCTCGAAGGTGGCGTTGGTGTCCCCGTGGACGCCGATCCCGTCCAGGACGACGTAGGCGGTGATGTCGATGTTGCAGATGTCGCCCTCGGACAGCACGGTCGAGTCGGGGATGCCGTGGCAGATCACCTCGTTGACGCTGGTGCACAACGACTTCGGGAAGCCGCGGTACCCCAGGGTGGAGGGGTAGGCGCCGTGGTCGAGGAGGAACTCGTGGCCGATCCGGTCGAGCTCGTCGGTGGTGACCCCGGGGGCGACGGCGCGGCCGACCTCGGCGAGCGCCTGCGCGGCGAGCCGGCCGGCGACCCGCATCCGCTCGATCACCTCGGGGCTCTTCACCTCCGGACCGGTGTAGGGCGCCGGCGCAGGCCGGTCCACGTACTCCGGGCGCGGCAGACTCTCCGGGACGGCGCGGCGGGGGCCGACGGTGCCGGGTGTCAGCGTGCGCGCCGGGGCGGGTGTGGGCATGCAGCCAGTGTAGGTCGGCGTCATGATCGGCCCGGACGACGGACGACGGACGACGGACGACGGACGACGGACGACGGACGACGGACGACGAGGAGGAGCAGGTGCCCGAGTACTGGTTCAACGTCGAGACCAAGCAGGTCGAGGAGGGTCGCCAGAGCGACTGGTCCGTGCTGATGGGCCCGTACCCGACGCGGGAGGAGGCCGAGCGGGCGCTGGAGACCGCCCGGGCGCGTACCGAGCAGTGGGACGAGGAGGAGCGCCAGTGGGAGGAGTGGGGCGAGCAGGGCCCGCGCAACCCCGAGTGAGGTGCGCGTGAGGTGCGAGTGAGCCACCAGGGCCCGAGGTCCTCTTGTCCCGGTGCCGGTTCGCTGGTCTGCTAGGTGGGGACAGGGAGTCAGGCGGCGTCCGACCGCCCGACCTGCGGAGCGGGCCGGACGCCTCGTACCCGGAGGTGCCCGTGAGCAGTCCCACCCAGTCCGCCTCAGAGGAGCTCGGCAGCGACGCATCGCCTCGGACCGTGCGCGTCTCGCGCGCGGTGCCGACGCCGGTCGAGCGCGTCTGGGAGGTCCTCATCACCGAGCCGGGCACCCAGGCCCTGCTCGGTCGTGGCGCGAGCCTGGGCAGCAAGGGTGATCCCTGGCGTGCCGAGGACGGTACGCACGGCGTGGTCCGCAGCTACCACCCGCTCGAGCAGCTGCGCTTCTCGTGGCACTTCACCGAGGACGACCCGCCGAGCCTGGTGGACGTGCACCTGTCCGCCGAGGGTGAGGGCACCCGGCTGGACGTCGTCCACGAGCGGCTGCACGACGGGGACGACCCGGAGATGCTGCGCCGGCACTGGGAGGTCGCACTGGAGCGGCTCGAGGGCGTCGTCGGCTAGGCCGTCGGCTCACCGGTGCGGCCCAGGACCGCCATCGCGGCGGCCCGCCCCGGGATCCCGCTGACCCCGCCGCCGCGCCGGGCGCCGGCGCCGCAGAGCAGCACCCGCTCGTGCTCGGTCTCCACCCCCCAGCGACCGACCTCCTCGGGGCTCTCCGCCCACGGCCACGCCAGGTCGCCGTGGAAGATGTGGCCGCCGGGCAGGCCGACGTCCCGCTCGAGGTCGACCGGGCTGCGCACCTCCAGGCAGGGACGGCCCTCGGCGTCGGTGAGCAGCAGCTCCTCGACCGGCTCGGCCAGCACGCTGTCGAGGGAGGCCAGGGTGGCCCGCAGGGCCGCCTCGCGGGCGCCGTCCGGGTCCTCCCGGAACAGCCGGGCGGGCATGTGCAGCCCGAACAGGGTCAGGGTGTGCGCCCCGGCGGCTCGCAGACCCGGCCCCAGGATGCTGTCGTCCGACAGTGAGTGGCAGTAGATCTCCGCCGGGGGAGTGGTCGGGACCTGACCGCTCCCGGCCTGCTCGTAGGCCCTCTCGAGCTGGGAGGCGGACTCGTTGACGTGGAAGGTGCCGCCGAACGCCGCGGCCGGCTCGACGTCCTCGAGCGGCCTCGGCAGGCGACGCAGCAGCATGTTGACCTTGAGCTGGGCGCCCTCCGGGGCGAGTGGCGGCGGCGCGCCGTGCGGACCGAGAAGACGCTGCAGGGTCGCCGGGGCACAACCCGCGAGCACGTAGTCGGCGTCCACCGCGTGCTCCCCGTCGGCGTCCCGCCACGTCACCTCGCCCGCGGGGTCGACGCCGATGACCTCCGCACCGGTGCGCAGCACCGCCCCGGCCGACCGGGCGGCGTCCGCCAGCGCATCGCTCACCGCGCCCATGCCGCCGACCGGCACGTCCCAGTCGCCGGTCCCGTTGCCCATGACGTGGTAGAGGAAGCAGCAGTTCTGCACGAGCGAGGAGCTGTGCGCGCTGGCGAACGTGCCGATGAGCGCGTCGGTGAGGACGACGCCGCGCACGACGTCGTGGGTGATCCGCTCCGTGACGACTTCGCCGACCGGCCGCTCGGTGAGGGCTGCCCACATCTCGTCGTCGTCCACGCGCCGGCGCATCTCCTCGGCGCTGACGAGCGGCTCGGTCACGGTCGGCCAGATGCGTCGGGCGGCCCGGCCGATCCGGCCGTAGAGCTCCTGCCAGGCGTCATGGTCAGCGGTGCTGCCGGTGACGGCCTCGAAGGACGCGCGGGTGCGCTGGACGTCGTGGGTGTCGACGAGCAGGCCCGTGCCGGTACCGCGGACGGGGGTGTAGGAGGACCAGCGGCGCCGCACCAGGCGCAGTCCCAGTCCGAGCTCGTCGACCAGCCGGCGGGGCAGCAGCGACACCAAGTAGGAGTACCGCGACAGTCGTGCGTCCAACCCGGGGAAGACAGCGGCGGAGACGGCCGCCCCGCCGACGTGGTCGAGCCGCTCGAGGACCAGCACGCTGCGTCCTGCCCGAGCCAGGTAGGCGGCCGCCGTGAGTCCGTTGTGGCCGGCGCCCACGACGACGGCGTCGTAACGGGAGCGGGCCCTTGTGCTGCGGTCCATCGCCGCAGGCTAGTGCCGGGGCGGTGCCGGGCCCGACACCTTCTCCAGCAGCGCCTCGAGGCGGGTGCGCCAGCCGCGACGCACGGTCGGGGCGTCACCGGCCGCCGCGGACAGCAGGTGCTGGGCGACGTCGAACACCGGTGGCACGTCGGCGGTCAGCCCCGCCGCCAGCAGCGGGCTCGACGCCGCCGGGACGACCATCCGCTCGGCCGCCAGGGCACCGAGCTCGTCGTCCCCGCGGTCCAGACAGACGAGCAGGGCCCCGCGCCGGCGCGCGTCGTCCGCGCGTTCCAGCAGGGGTACCGGTGCCTCGTCCGGGGCGACGACGAGGAGCCTCTCCCCGCGCCGGACCGCCTCGAGCCGGCTCAGGTCCACCGCCAGGTGGGCCGGGGCCCCGGCGGGTACCCGCCAGCGGACCAGGGTCGGGCTGAGGTCGGGCAGAGCGGCGTAGCGGGCTTCCTCGTCGAGGTGCGCGGTCAGGTGCCACGGCTCGTGCTCGGGGGTGCCGACGAGCAGCAGCCCCCCTGCCGCGGGCGATGGCCGGCGCAGCGCCGCGCCGAGCCGGCGGGCGTCCTCGACCAGGGGAGTGCCGGCCAGCAGCTCGGCGAGCAGGTCGGTGCGGGAGCGGTCCACGGCGGGGTGCGTCCTCGACCGTCAGCGGCTCAGCCGCGGCAGCACCTCGCGGCCGAAGACCTCGAGCCACTCCCGCTGGTTGCGTCCGACGTTGTGCAGGTAGATCCGGTCGAAGCCGAGGTCGACGTACCGCTGGATGTGGGCCCGGTGCACGTCGGGGTCGGAGGAGATCACCATCCGGCCCTCGAAGTCCTCCGGCCGGACCAGTCGGGCCATCTGGGCGAAGTCGTGCGGGGAGCGGATGTCGGCCTTGGGGAACTTCATGCCCCCGTTGGGCCACTCGGTCAACGCGTTCTGCAGGGCCTCCTCGTCGGTGGCGGCCCACGACAGGTGCAGCTGCAGGACGCGCGGCATCGTGTCGGGGTCCTTGCCGGCCTCGCGGGCGCCCTCGGCGAACCGGTCGAACAGCCCGCCGATCTTCTCCAGCGGCGCGCCGACGGTGATCAGGCCGTCGGCGTGCCGGCCGGCACGCTTGGCCGTCACCGGCCCCGCCGTCGCGACGAGGATCGGCGGCGCGGTCTCGGGCATCGTCCACAGTCGCGTCGACTCGAGGGTGAAGAACTCCCCGCGGTGCTTGACGTCCTTGCCCTTGAGGGAGCCGTCGAACAGCTTGCGGATGACCTCGATCGCCTCGAACATCCGGTTGATGCGCTCCGGCGCCTCCGGCCAGTACCCGCCTGTGACGTGCTCGTTGAGCGCCTCACCGGAGCCGAGCCCCAACCAGTGCCGCCCCGGGTACATCGCCTCGAGGGTGGCGGAGGCCTGGGCGACCACCGCCGGGTGAAACCGGAACGACGGGCAGGTGACTCCCGGTCCGAGGTCGCCGGTGGTGCGCTCGCCGACGGCTGTCAGCACGTTCCAGACGAACGCCGCCTGCCCCTGCTGCGGGACCCACGGCTGGAAGTGGTCCGCGGCCATGCAGCCGGAGAACCCGTGCTGCTCGGCCAGCGCCGTGTAGTCGACCGCCTCGCGGGGGCCGAACTGCTCGAGCATGGCGGCGTACCCGACGGTCAGGCTCATGGCTCGACGCTAGTACGTGACAGCATCTCAGCGTGCGCGTGGTCTCCCTGGTGCCGTCGCTCACCGAGTCCGTCGCCGTCAGCGCCCCCGGGCTGCTGGTGGGGGCCACGGACTGGTGCACCCATCCGCCGGACCTGGACGTCGTCCGGGTCCGGGGAACCAAGAACCCTGACGTGTCGGCGATCGTCGCGCTCGAGCCCGACCTGGTGCTCGCCAACGCCGAGGAGAACCGGCCGGCGGACCTGGACGCGCTGCGGGACGAGGGCCTGACCGTGCACGTCACCGACATCCGGACGGTGGACGGCGCGCTGGAGTCGCTGGCCGAGGTGCTCGTGCGGTGCGGCGCCGGGCGACCGGCGTGGCTGGACGCCGCGGCCCGGGCCTGGCAGGACGTCGAGCCCGTCGCGCCCCGCCGACTGCGTGCCGTCGTCCCGGTCTGGCGCCGGCCGTGGATGGCCCTGGGGCGGGACACGTTCGCCGGTGACGTGCTGGCCCGGCTGGGCGTGGACAACGTGCTCGCCTCGTCGCCGGAGCGCTACCCGAGGTTCTCCCCGGACGCCGTGGGGCCGGTCGACCTCGTCGTCCTGCCCGACGAGCCGTACCCCTTCGGTCCGGACGACGGTCCGGAGGTGTTCTCCGGCCTGCCGGTCGCGTTCGTCGACGGCCGAATGCTCACCTGGTACGGACCGTCGATGGTCCAGGCGCCGGGGGTGCTGACCGCTCAGCTGCGTGCCGCCCTTGCCTGACGCGGGTGGTCGACGTCAGGGCTGGTTCTCCCGCCATCGGCTGGTCACCGGCAGGCGGCGGTCCCGTCCGAACGCGATCCGGCTGATCTTGGGACCGGGGGCGAACTGGCGCCGCTTCCACTCGGCGCGGTCCACGAGCGTGACCACCGCGTCCACCGTGTCGGCGTCGAAGCCGGCCTCGATCAGCTCACCGCGGCTGCGCGCCTCGGTGACGTACAGCTCCAGCATCGCGTCCAGGACGTCGTACGGCGGCAGGGAGTCCGAGTCCTGCTGACCGGGGCGCAGCTCGGCCGACGGGGCCTTCGTGATGGACGACTCCGGGATCGGCGGGGTCTCACCGCGCTGTTCGGCGCGGGCGTTGCGCCAGCGCGCCAGCTGCCAGACCAGCGTCTTCGGTACGTCCTTGAGCGGGGCGAACCCGCCGACGGTGTCGCCGTACATGGTCGAGTAGCCGACGGACAGCTCGCTCTTGTTACCGGTGGCCAGCACGAGGTGGCCTTCGACGTTCGACAGGCCCATGAGGACGACGCCCCGCACCCGGGCCTGCAGGTTCTCCTCCGCGACCCCCGGCAGCTCCATGCTCGCCAGGAAGCCCTCGACCATCGGGGCGATCGGCACGACGCGGTAGTCCAGCCCGGTGCGGCTGGCCAGGTCGTCCGCGTCGTCCCGGGAGTGCTGGGAGGAGTACGAGCTGGGCAGCGAGACGCCGACGACGTTCTCGGCTCCGAGCGCGTCGACGGCGACCGCGGCCACCAGCGCCGAGTCGATGCCGCCGGACAGGCCGAGAGCCACGGAGCGGAAGCCGTTCTTGCGCACGTAGTCCCGCAGCCCCGTCACGAGGGCCTCGTACACCTCGCCGACGTCGTCGAGGCGCTCGGCGCACGGGTTCTGCTGCGGCTGGTACGGCTCGGCCGGCTCGGTGCTGATCTCGACCAGCCTCACCTCGGGCGGCGGCGTCTGCGGGTCGACGGTCGAGTAGCGCAGGTCGAGGTCGGCGACGAGCAGGTCCTCGGCGAACTGCGGTCCGCGGGCGATGAGCTCCCCGGCGGGGTCGACGACGAGGGAGTCGCCGTCGAAGACCAGGTCGTCCTGGCCGCCGACCATGTTGACGTAGGCGAGCGTGCACCCGGCCTGGGCCGCGTGCCGCCGGACGAGCTCCAGCCGGACGTCGTCCTTGTCCCGCTCGTAGGGGGAGCCGTTGATCACCAGGAGCAGCTCGGCGCCGGCGTCCCTGGTCATGGCGACGGGCCCGCCCTGCTGCCAGATGTCCTCGCAGATGGCGATGGCGACGTCCACCCCGCGTACCCGCACGACGGTGAGCTCGTGGCCGGGCGTGAAGATGCGGAACTCGTCGAAGACGCCGTAGTTCGGCAGGTGGTGCTTGGCGTAGCGGGCCACGACCTGGCCTCCGTGCAGCACCGCGGCGCAGTTCTGCGGCTTGCCGGCCTGGGCGTCCGGCGCGTCGACCGCGCGGTCGAGGTAGCCGACGACGACGGGCAGGTCGCCGTGGCCGTCGGCGACCAGGTCGGCGGCCAACCGGTTCAGCGTGTGCCGGGACGCCTCGACGAACGACGTGCGCAGCGCCAGGTCCTCGACCGGGTAGCCGGTGAGCACCATCTCCGGGAACGCGACCAGGTGCGCTCCGGCGGCAGCGGCCTGGCTGACCCAGTCCCGGACCAGGGCGGCGTTGCCGGCCAGGTCGCCGACGCACGGGTTCACCTGGCCGAGGGCGATGCGTAGCTGCGGCATGACGCGAGAGTAGTGAGGCCCCCGCGGCCTCGCCCGATCTCTGGAGGCCTTCCGGGGTCTCGACCGGCCACGAGACCACGGAAGGCCTCCAGAGATCGCCGACGAGAAGGGGGTGGTGGTAACCGGGGGGAAACACGGGCGTAGCAGGATGCGGTCATGGACAGGCAGCAGGAGTTCGTGCTCCGGTCGATCGAGGAACGGGACATCCGGTTCGTCCGGCTGTGGTTCACCGACGTCCTGGGCTTCCTCAAGTCGGTGGCGGTGGCGCCGGCCGAGCTCGAGGGCGCGTTCGCCGAGGGCATCGGCTTCGACGGCAGCGCCATCGAGGGCCTCGCCCGGGTGCACGAGGCGGACATGCTCGTCCGCCCCGACCCGTCGACGTACCAGGTGCTGCCGTGGCGGGTGTCGGACGACGGTCAGCACGGCACGGCCCGGATGTTCTGCGACGTGCTCACCCCGGACGGCGAGCCGGCCCACGCCGACCCGCGGTTCGTGCTGCGGCGCACCCTGGAGAAGGCCGCCGGGATGGGGTTCACCTTCTACACCCACCCCGAGGTCGAGTTCTACCTGTTCAAGGGGGACCCGGTGCCCGGGACGGAGCCGGTGCCGGTGGACTCCGGCGGCTACTTCGACCACGTGCCGCGGGGCACCGCCCACGACTTCCGCCGGGCGGCGATCACGATGCTGGAGGCGATGGGCATCTCCGTGGAGTTCAGCCACCACGAGGGCGGACCGGGGCAGAACGAGATCGACCTGCGCTACGCCGACGCCCTGTCCACCGCCGACAACATCATGACCTTCCGCACGGTGATCAAGGAGGTGGCGCTGCAGGAGGGCGTGCTCGCGTCCTTCATGCCGAAGCCCCTCGTCGAGCACCCCGGCAGCGGCATGCACACCCACCTGTCCCTGTTCGAGGGGGACACGAACGCCTTCTACGAGGCCGGAGCCCGCTACCAGCTGAGCCGTACCGGTCGGCAGTTCATCGCCGGCCTGCTCCGGCACGCACCCGAGATCACCGCGGTGACGAACCAGTTCGTCAACTCCTACAAGCGATTGTGGGGCGGCGGGGAGGCGCCGTCCTACGTCTGCTGGGGGCACAACAACCGCTCCGCGCTCATCCGGGTGCCGATGTACAAGCCCGGCAAGGCGAACTCCGTGCGGGTGGAGTACCGGGCGCTCGACGCGGCGGCGAACCCCTACCTCGCCTACGCCGTCCTGCTCGCCGCCGGGCTGCGCGGCATCGAGCAGGGGTACGACCTGCCCGAGGGCGCCGAGGACGACGTGTGGGCGCTGACCGACGCCGAGCGCCGTGCCCTGGGCATCGCGCCGCTGCCGGCCAGCCTCGACCACGCCATCGCGATCATGGAGGAGTCCGAGCTCGTCGCCGAGACGCTCGGTGAAGGCGTCTTCGACTTCTTCCTGCGCAACAAGCGCCAGGAGTGGGCCGACTACCGCCACCAGGTGACGCCGTACGAGCTGCGGCGCTACCTGCCGGTGCTGTGAGCAGCCGGCGCGTCCTCGTCGTCCAGCACGAGGACCGGGTGCCGCTCGGCCGGCTTGACCTCCACGGGGTGGACGTCGACGTCGTCCGGCCCGACCGCGGCGACCCGCTGCCGGACCGGCTCACCGACCACGACGGCCTGGTCGTGCTCGGGGGTCGGGTGGCCGCGTGGGAGGACGACGTGGCGCCGTGGCTGCCCGCCACCCGGGACCTGCTGGCCCGCGCGGTGGCGGACGACGTCCCGGTCCTCGGCGTGTGCCTCGGCGCCCAGCTGCTCGCCCTGGCCACCGGCGGGTCCGTCCGCCGCGGGGCGGCCGGGTCGGAGACCGGGGTCGTGGAGGTCACCGCTACCCCGGACGCCGCGGACGACGCGCTGGTCGGCGGTCTCGGCCCCAGCTGGCTGGCGGCGCAGTCCCACCGGGACGCCGTCACCGCGCTGCCGGGCGGCGCGGTGCTGCTCGCCGGCTCGGCGGCCTACCCGCACCAGGCGTTCCGGCTCGGTAGGGCGGCCTGGGGCGTGCAGTACCACCCTGAGGTCACGCTGGAGGTCCTCGCCGACTGGCTGAGGGACCAGCAGGACGTCCTCGCCCTGCGCGGCAGGACGGTCCACGAGGTCCTCGCCGAGGCGGAGGCGGCCGACGAGCGGCTGGCGGCCCTCGCCGCCGCCCACGGCCAGGCCTTCGCCCGGGTCGTGGCCGAACGAGCCGCAGCCTGACCCCTGGTTACGGTGGCCGGGTGAGCGCAGCCACCGGACGCCCGCGCAGCCGGACCGGACGGCTGGCCCGGCTCGGCTTCACCGACGCCGAGCGGGCTGGGCGGCTGCTCGCTGACCCGGTCCTGCGACCGCTCCTGGACCCCAGCAGCGGCGAGCCCGACGAGGAGCTGCTCACCGCGCTGGGCGCGACCGCGGACCCCGAGCTGGCCCTGCTCGGCCTCCTGCGCCTGCTCGAGGCCTGCGGGCAGGACCGCGACCTGGCCCGGGTGCTGCGCGACGGCGGGGCCGCCCGCGACCGGCTGCTCGCGGTGCTGGGGGCTTCCGCCGCTCTGGCCGACCACCTGAGCCGGCACCCGGAGCACTGGCGCGTGCTCGAGGACGACACCGCCACACCCGCAGACCCGCGGACTGACCTGCTCCTCGCCGTCGGCGCCGACCCGCAGGCCGCCGAGCCGGTGGCGGCGGCGGCCGGACAGCCCGGCTACGACCTGATGCGGACGGCCTACCGGCGCCGGCTGCTCGCCCTGGCCGGACGCGACCTCACCGCCGCCGACCCGGTGGCCGTCGTGGACGACGTCGCCGCCGCCCTGGCCGACCTCGCCGCCGCGGCCCTGGAGGCGGGTCTGGCCCTCGCCCGCGCCGAGCTGGGTGAGGACGCCCGCGACGCCCGGCTCGCCGTCGTGGCGATGGGCAAGACCGGCGGACGGGAGCTCAACTACGTCAGCGACGTCGACGTGGTCTACGTCGCCGAGCCGGCCGACGGTGTCGAGGAGGAGCGTGCCCTGGAGGTCGCCGCCCGGCTGGCCACCGGGATGGCGCGCGCCTGCTCCGGCCCCACCGGAGAGGGGGCACTGTGGCCGGTGGACGCCGCACTGCGCCCGGAGGGCCGCAACGGCCCGCTGGTCCGGACGCTGGCCAGTCACGTCGCCTACTACGAGCGCTGGGCCCGGACGTGGGAGTTCCAGGCGCTGCTCAAGGCCCGGCCGGTGGCCGGGGACGCCGACCTCGGTCGCGCCTACGTCGAGGCGATCACGCCGATGGTGTGGCGGGCCGCCGAACGGGACGGGTTCGTCGCCGACGTCCAGGCCATGCGCCGGCGGGTGGAGGAGCACGTCCCGTCCCGGCAGGCCGACCGCCAGCTCAAGCTGGGTGCGGGCGGGCTGCGCGACGTCGAGTTCACCGTCCAGCTGCTCCAGCTGGTGCACGGGCGCACCGACGACCGGCTGCGCAGCGGGAACACGCTCGAGGCGCTGGAGGCGCTGTCCCGCACCGGCTACGTCGGTCGGGACGACGCCGCGGACCTGGACCTGGCCTACCGCTGGCTGCGGGTGCTCGAGCACCGGCTGCAGCTGCACCGGCTGCGCCGGACGCACCTGCTGCCGACCGGGCGGGAGGAGCTGCGCCGCCTCGCCCGGGCCTGTGGTCTGCGGGACGCCGACACCCTGGAGCGGCAGTGGCAGCAGACGCGCCGAGAGGTACGCCGGCTGCACGAGCGGCTGTTCTACCGTCCGCTGCTGGCGGCCGCGGCCCGGCTGTCGACCGACGAGGTACGGCTCACCCCGGAGGCGGCCCGCTCCCGGCTGCAGGCTCTGGGCTACGTCGACCCGGCCGGCGCGCTGCACCACCTCACGGCGTTGACCGAGGGTGTCAGCCGCCGGGCCGCCATCCAGCGTCAGCTGCTGCCCGTGCTGCTCGGCTGGTTCGCCGACGGAGCCGACCCGGACGCCGGACTGCTCGCCTTCCGCCGGGTCAGCGACGAGCTGGGCGCGACGCACTGGTACCTCAAGATGCTCCGCGACTCCGGTGCCGCGGCCGAGCGGCTGGCGCACGTCCTGTCGGGCAGCCGGCTCGTCGCCGAGCTGCTCGAGAAGGAGGCCGAGGCGACCCGATGGCTCGGCTCGGACGAGTCGCTGCGTCCGCCAGGGCGGGAGGCCCTGCTCACCGAGGCCCGCACCGCCGCCGACCGCCAGCAGGACCCGCGCGCAGCGGTCGCCGTCGCCCGCGGCATCCGGACCCGGGAGGTGCTCCGGACGGCGATCGCCGACGTCGTCGGCCTGCTGGACGACGACGCCGTGGCCGAAGCGCTCACCGACGCCACCGTCGTCGCGCTCGACGTCGGGCTGCGGGCCGCCGTCCGCGTCGTGGAGGAACGCACCGCTGGGCCGTTGCCGACCTCGGTGAGCGTCGTCGGGATGGGCCGGCTCGGCGGCGGTGAGCTCGGGTACGGCAGCGACGCCGACGTCGTCGTCGTGCACCGGCCGCTGCCCGGTGCGCCGGAGGCGCTGGCTCAGGAGGCGGCGGTCGCGACGGTGACCGAGCTGCAGCGGCTGCTGACCGCCGCGGGGCCGGACCTGCCGGTCGGGATCGACACCGGCCTGCGGCCGGAGGGCCGTAACGGACCCGTCGCCCGGACACTGGACTCCTACGCCGAGTACTACCGGCGGTGGGCCCAGCCCTGGGAGCGGCAGGCCCTGCTGCGCGCCGTGCCGGTGGCCGGGGACGAGGCGCTGGCCGGGGCGTTCACGGAGCTCGTCGACCCGCTGCGCTACCCCGTCGGCGGCCTGGACGCCGCAGCGGTCCGGGAGATCCGCCGGGTCAAGGCCAGGGTGGAGCGGGAGCGGATCCCCCGTGGGCGGGACCCGCGCCGGCACCTGAAGCTCGGCCCCGGTGGTCTGGCGGACGTCGAGTGGGTGGCCCAGCTGCTCCAGCTCCGGCACGCCGCCGCCGTGCCTGCCCTGCGGACGCCGTCGACGACCGCTGCCCTCGCCGCCGCCTCGGCCGCGGCCCTGCTCGACCCGGACGACGCCGCGGTGCTCACGGAGGCCTGGCGGTCGGCGTCCCGGATCCGCAACGCCGCCGCCCTGTGGCGAGGGCGGCCGACGGACGTGCTCCCGGAGTCGCGGCGCGACCTCGAGGGCGTCGCCCGACTGCTCGGCTACCCCCCCGGCGCGGCGGCCGACCTCGAGGAGGACCACCTGCGCTGCGCCCGGCGCGCCCGAGCGGTGATGGAGCGCGTCTTCTACGGCTGACCGGGCGCGGCGGACCTGCCGGGGACAGGTCCTCGGTCCGTCCAGGTCGGGACTTCCGGCAGGTACCCCCCGTGGTATCCGGGCCTAGGTTCGTCACCGAAGGAGGTCCGCGATGAGGCGTCTGGTCGTCCTAGGTGCTGGTACCGCCGGCACGATGGTCGTGAACAAGCTCCGCAAGCGGCTCGGTGAGCAGTGGAGCATCACCGTCGTCGAGCAGAGCGAGGTGCACTACTACCAACCGGGGTACCTGTTCCTGCCGTTCGGCACCTACGAGCCCGAGCAGGTTCTCAAGCCCACCCGGAAGTTCATCCCCGAGGGCGTCGACTTCGTCCGCGGCGAGATCGACCGCGTGCTGCCCGAGGAGGACGTCGTGGTCCTCGCCGACGGCCGCCGGGTGCCGTACGACTACCTCGTCGTCGCCACCGGCACGAGCCCGCGACCCGACCAGACCCCGGGGATGCTCGACGGCGGGCAGTGGCACCGCAGCGTGCACGAGTTCTACAGCTTCGACGGCGCGATGGCCCTGCGCGAGGCGCTGCGGGGCTTCACCGGTGGCCGGCTCGTCGTCCACGTCACCGAGATGCCGATCAAGTGCCCGGTGGCGCCGCTGGAGTTCGTCTTCCTGGCGGACTCCTACCTGCGCCGGCGAGGGATCCGCGACCAGGTCGAGCTCGTCTACGCGACCCCGCTGCCCGGCGCGTTCACCAAGCCGATCGCCAGCGAGGCGCTGGGCCACCTCCTGGAGGACAAGAAGATCCTCCTCGAGAGCGACTTCATGATCGAGCGCGTCGACGCGGACAGCAGGGCGATCGTCTCGTTCGACGAGCGGGAGGTGCCCTTCGACCTCCTCGTCACCGTGCCGCTCAACATGGGCGCCGACTACGTGGCCCGCTCCGGCATGGGGGACGAGCTCAACTACGTGCCGGTCGACAAGCACACCCTGTTGTCGACCACCTACGACAACGTGTTCGCCCTCGGCGACGCGTCGAACATCCCCGCCTCCAAGGCCGGTGCAGTCGCGCACTTCGCCGTCGAGGTGTTCGTGGAGAACTTCGTCCAGCACATCGCCGGGCACCCGATGACGCACGAGTTCGACGGCCACGCGAACTGCTTCATCGAGTCCGGCGACGGCAAGGCGCTGCTCATCGACTTCAACTACGACACCGAGCCGCTGCGTGGGACGTTCCCGCTGCCGAAGGTGGGCCCGATGCGGCTGCTCGAGGAGAGCCGCATCAACCACATGGGCAAGCTCGCGTTCCGGCACATGTACTGGAACCTGCTGCTGCCCGGTCACCGCCTGCCGGTGCCCACCCTCATGTCCATGTCGGGCAAGATCGTCGAGAACCAGGAGTCCTGAACCATGCCTGTCACCACAATCGCCGGCCACGACGTGCACGTCGACGACGAGGGCTTCCTCACCTCTCCGCAGGAGTGGAGCCCCGAGCTGGCCCGCACCCTCGCCCAGAACATCGGCATCGAGCTCACCGACGAGCACATGAAGGTCATCGAGTTCCTGCGCAAGGACTACGCGCAGACGGGGGAGACGGCGACCATCCGCCGCGTCCAGACGGTCGGCGGGTTCCCCACCAAGCAGCTGTTCCAGCTCTTCCCGAAGAAGCCGGCGAAGAAGATGGCCTACATCGCCGGACTCCCCAAGCCGCACGGCTGCGTCTGAGCCGGCACCACCGCCTCGAGAGGACCCGCGTCATGACCGCCACGCAGACCCAGCCCGTCGTCCCGTCGTTCGACGACGAGGAGACCGGCCGCAAGCTCGCCATCATCATCTCCAAGGGCACGCTCGACATGGCCTACCCGGGACTCGTCCTGGGCAACGCCGCCCTCGGGGAAGGCGTCGAGGTCGACCTGTTCTTCACCTTCTGGGGGTTCGACCTCATCACCAGGAAGACCATGCACGACCTGAAGTTCACGATGCTCGGGAACACCGCGACGCACATGCCCCAGGGACTGGGCGGGCTGCCGGGGATGACCACCCTGGCCACCTCCCGGCTCAAGCGCTCCATCGCCGAGGTGGGGGTCCCCGAGGTGCCGGACTTCCTCGAGCTGGTCAAGGACTCCGGCGCCCGGCTGTGGGCCTGCCGGATGAGCGCGGACATGAACCACATCACCGAGGCCGACCTCTACGAGGGCGTGGACGGGATCATCTCCGCCGCCGACTTCATCGAGAAGACCGAGGGCGCCCAGCTGCTCTTCATCTGAACCCTCGCAGAGCGACCGGGCCGCGACCCGGCTCCGGTCACGACGAAGGAGAGACCGACCGTGGACTCCATGGCCGTCCGCCCGCTGGGCGGGGACAGGTACGCGATCGACATCCGGGGCCACGAGGTGGTCGTCGACCAGCCAGCGGCGCTCGGGGGCGGGGACACCGCGCCCACGCCGACCGAGCTGTTCCTCGCCGGCCTCGCCTCCTGCGTCGCCTTCTACACGGGCCGCTTCTGCGACCGGCACGGCATCGACCGGGACGGTCTCGCCGTCCACCTCGACTGGGAGCTGGCCACCGACCGGCCGGCCCGGGTCGGGACCGTCCGGGTCCGTGTCACGCCACCGGTCGCGCTCCCGGCGGACCGGCGGGACCGCTTCGCCGCGGTGGCCGGCGGCTGCACCGTGCACCACACCCTGGAGCACCCTCCGGAGATCGAGCTGTCGGTGGTCGAGGTGGCGCCGACAGACCCCTGATCCCGGAGGGGAGAGGACGGCGGTGGCCGCGTCCCTCGGACGCGGCCACCGCCGTCGCACGTGGTCCTGCGGGCTCAGGCGGCCCGGGTGGCGTCTGCCCGGACGACGGGCAGGCCGGTGCGCTGCGCCTGGTCGAACGAGTCGTCCACCGAGGTGACCGTGCGACCGGCCGCGGTGAGGAAGGACGCGGCCACCGATGCCCGGTAGCCACCGGCGCAGTGGACCCAGATCTCCCCGGCCGGCACCTCGCCGACCCGGTCGAGGAGCTCGTGGACCGGGATGTTCAGCGCGCCGTCGATGTGCGCCTCGGTGAACTCGGGCTCGCGCCGGACGTCGAGCACGGTAACCGGTCGGTGGTGGCGCACCCGGGCGAGGTCGGCGAAGGTGGCGAGCGGGTAGCTGGCCAGCTCGCGGCCACCGGCCCACTCCTGCGGGGTGCCCGTGGCCGCCCCCTGCAGCTCGTCGATCCCGATCCGGACGAGCTCGCGCCGGGCCTCGGCGACCTGCTCCTCGGACTCGCCGAGCAGGGTCAGCGGCGTCCCCCACGGGATGAGCCAGCCGAGGTAGGTCGCGAACTGGCCGTCGAGGCCGAAGTTCAGGGTCCCGGCCACGTGCCCGGCCGCGAAGGCGGTGCGGGTGCGCAGGTCGACGACCCACTCGCCGCGCTCGAGGCGGCCCCGCAGCTCGTCGGCGTCGACCGGCCTCGGGGCCGACAGGTCGGGGGCCCCGGGCCCGGCAGCGTTCGCCGGCCCCATGTGCGCGTAGTAGGCCGGCCAGGCGTCCAGGCCGGCGAGCAGCTCCTCGACGTACGCCTGCTCGTCCTGGGTGAGCGCCGGGTTGGTGCGCTTCTCCTGTCCGATGGTCGAGGCGACCGCCTCGGACTGGCCGGCCGAGCAGAACGAGCCGAAGCCGTGCGTGGGGAAGACGCCGGCCTCGTCGGGCAGCTCGCCGGCGAGCCGGTGGGCCGAGGCGTGCTGGTGCCGCACCAGGACGTCGGTGTGCTCGGGCCCGAGCAGGTCGGGGCGGCCCGTGGCGCCGAACAGCAGGGAGCCGCCGGTGAACGCCCCGACCGCCCGGCCGTCGACCTCGAGGGCGTAGGACAGGTGGGTGAAGGTGTGGCCGGGGGTGGCGATGACCCGGACGCGCATGTCCTCGCCAACCTCGATGACGTCGCCGTCACGGACCGGGTGCCGCTCGTAGGCGACGTCGTCCTCGGCGTTGACGTGGTACGTGGCACCCGTCGCCCGGGCCAGTGCCAGCCCTCCGGTGACGTAGTCGTTGTGGAGGTGGGTCTCGAACACGTCGGTCACGGTGACGCCGGCCTCGCGGGCCAGGTCGAGCACGCGGTCGATGTCGCGCTGCGGGTCGACGACGAGCGCGACGCGGCCGTCGTGCACGAGGTAGCTGCGGTCGCCGAGGCTCGGCGTCTCGATGGGGATGATCGTGGCGGAGGTCATGGTGCTCCTTCGGGGCCGTCGCGGGGGAGGACCGGCTGGGCTCAGGCGGCGTTGGCGTGCCGTCCGGCGACCACCGGCCGGCCGCTGCCCTGCCACCGGCTGGTCCCCCCGGCGACGGACCAGGCGTCGATACCGGCCCGGATGAGGTACGAGGTCATGGCCAGGCTGCGGTTGCCGGTCGCGCAGATGACGTAGACCGGGCGGTCGGTCGGCAGCTCGTCGATCTGTGAGGGCAGGTGGCCCATCGGGATGAGACGGGCCCCGGGCACGTGGCCCTGGACGTACTCCATCGGTTCGCGGACGTCGATCACCAGGCCCCCGTCGGCGTGGGCCTGGGCGAACGTCTCGAGGTCGACCTCGCGCATCGCGGTGGTGCTCCTTCGCTCTCGGTCCGGGGTCGCTGGGAATATACCCCGGAGGGTATCGACTCGAACCGAGGTGTCCGGACATCTATTCCGGCTCCTCCGCTCTCCGGGGGCCCGGCTGCCGGCCCCGGGGCAGGAACACCGTCCCGCGGTCCCTGGTTGATACCCTCCGGAGTATCGCGGGCCCCACCCGCCGGAAGGACTCAGGAGATCGCCATGGAGCTCGACGTCAACCAGCTGCCGGAGGTCGTCAACCGGCTGCGCCGCGCTCAGGGCCAGCTGGCCGGAGTGCTGCGCATGATCGAGGAGGGTCGGGACTGCGAGGAGGTCGTGACCCAGCTGGCTGCCGTGAGCCGGGCCCTGGACCGCGCCGGCTTCGCCATCATCGCCAACGGTCTCAAGCAGTGCGTCGTCGAGACCGGTGAGGTCGACTCGGTGGACAGCAAGCAGCTCGAGAAGCTCTTCCTCTCCCTCGCCTGAGACCCCTGCGCCTCAGCGGGTCCCGGCACCCGCGCCGGCCGCGTCGCCGGCCGGGCGCCGACCCCGCTGCAGGGCCAGGACGGCCACCACCGCGACGACGATCCCGACGACGGGTGGGATGAACCAGCCCGCCTCGCTCGACGCCCACGCGGCCAGCGCGGCCACGACGTACGCGCCGACGTTGCGCCACTCGACGGCCGGCAGGTCCGGGCTGGCCACGGTCATCCCGCTGCGCCAGCGGGCCCGGTAGTCACCGATGACGACGCCACCGAGCGGCGGGATGAGGATGCCGAGCCAGACCAGGTAGTCGATGAGGTTGTCGTAGATCCCGGTGACCGCCAGCAGGGTCCCGATGACGACACCACCGACGACGAACGGCTTCTTCGTCGGTGAGTTGGCGATCTCGGCTCCGGCGACGCCAACGTTGTAGGCCGTATTGTCGTTCGTCGTCCACAGGTTCGCGACGAGGAACACCAGCCCCCACCCGACGAGACCGAGCTGGTAGAGGACGAGGACGAAGTCCCCCTCGCCGAACGAGATGGCGCCGATCGCGCCGAACCCGAGCATGAGCAGCTCGCCGACCATGAAGGCGATGAGGCACGCCCAGAACCCGGCCGAGGGGGTCCGGGCGAACCTGGTCCAGTTGGGTGCCTGGGTGCCGCCGGAGGCGAACGTGCCGACGACGACCGTCACGGCGACGGCGACGCTCATCGTGTCCGTGGGCACGACGGACTGCAGACCGGCCCAGCCCCCGACCTCCTCGAGCGAGCGGACCGTCACCCAGCCGGCCAGGACGAGCAGCAGCGGCACGGAGACGAGCGACAGGGCGTACATCCCGCGGTAGCCGAAGTAGGCCGTGACCCCCATGACGATGCCGCCGGCCACCATGAGCGCGGTGAGGACGCCGTCGCCCTGCCAGCCCAGCGCGCTGGCGGTGAGGCCGGCGAGGGTGGCGACGGTGACCCCGTACCAGCCGACCTGCGTGCCGCCGAGGAGCAGGGACGCGAGCTTGGAGCCGCCGGTACCGAGGGCGTAGCGGGACATCATCACGGTCGTCAGACCGGTGCGGGCGCCGATCCCGCCGACGACGCCCACGTAGAGGCCGAGGACGGTGCTGCCGAGCAGGAGCACCCAGATCAGCGACGTCACATCGAATGCTGCGCCGATCTGCGCGCCGGCGAGCATCGTGGGGGTGAAGAACGTGAAGCCGAGCAGCACGACGGACAGCGAGAACAACGACCGACGGGCGTGCGCGGGCACCGGGGTGATCGGGTAGTCCGGGTCGACGTACTGCTTGACGGTGTCGTGCTCGGCGCGCTCCAGCATGGACATCAGCGGACCTCCTGCGCCCGGGCCTGGTCGTCGGGGGTGACGCCGATGTCCTCGAACCACAGTCCGGGTCGTTCGGCGACGAAGCTCTCCATCAGCCGTACGCACTCGACGTCGTCGACGACGTGCACCTCGACGCCGTGCTCGGCGAGCCAGTCGTGCCCACCGGAGAAGGTGCGGGCCTCGCCGACCACGAGCCGGCTGATGCCGAACTGGCGCACCAGCCCGCTGCAGTACCAGCAGGGGGACAACGTCGTCACCATCGTCGTGCCGCGGTAGCTGCGCTGGCGACCGGCGTTCCGGAAGGCGGCGATCTCGCCGTGCGCGGACGGGTCGCCGTCCTGGACCCGGCGGTTGTGACCCCGGCCGAGGACCTCGCCGTCCGGGCCGATCAGCGCCGCGCCGACGGGCACGCCGCCGGAGTCCCGTCCGGTCCGTGCCTCCTGGACGGCGACGGCGAGCCACCGCCGTGCCGTCTCGTCGTCCAGCTCCACCGGGTCCATCAGCGCCTCCACGGGTCGGTCGTGACGCCGAGGGTCCTCGGCCCGCGCGGGGTGGACAATCGACGTTCCGTCAGTACCGTCCCGGGTTCGACCTGACGAAGTGTCGGAGGGGCATGATGGCGCTCACGCTCGCGGAGTTCCTGGACCTGAGCTCCGTCCAGGAGGCGCGCCCCCTGCTCGTCGTGCCGCCGGCGGACCGGCGTCGTCGGGTGCGGTGGGTGCACTCCAGCGAGATCTACGAGATCGGTCCGTTGCTGTCCGAGGGAGACCTCCTGCTCACCACCGGCCTCGGCCTGACGGGAGCGGACGCCGGGGCGCGCCGGCACTGGGTGCGCGAGCTCGCCGAGCGCGGTGTGGCAGCGGTGGTCCTCGAGCTGGGCCGGTCCTTGCCGACCCTGCCGCTGGAGGTGTCGGTCGAGGCTCACGCGCGGAACCTGCCACTGATCGTCCTGCAGGACGTCGTCCCGTTCATCAGGATCTGCGAACAGGCCAACAGCGCCATCCTCGACGCCGAGGGGCGGCGGCTGCGGGTGGTCGACCGGCTGGTCGAGGACGTCCACGCCGCGCTCGCCGGCGGAGGGGGTGCCGCCGACCTCGTCGCCTGCGCGGCCCGCAGCCTCGGCGCCCCCGTCGCCCTGGTCACCCGCGCCGAGCAGGTCGTCGCCGCCGCCGGCGTCGGCGGGCAGCGTCAGACCGACCGGCTCGTGCGCCGTCCGGTGGCCCGGGCGCCGGTGCGGATCTGGGACGCCGAGTGGGGTGCCGTCGTCGTCGGGGAGTCCCCCGTGGACCCGCGGACCGTCGAGCTCGCCGCCGCCCGGCTGGCCGGGTCGGCCGCGGTGCTGCTGGGCCGGGAGGGCTCGGGTGGGCCGTCGGACGTCGTCGCGCCGTTCCTGGCCGACCTGCTCGCCGGCGCCGTCCCCGGGCACCGCGAGCTGCTGGTGCGCGCCGGGCTCGCCGGGTTCCACCCGTCCGCACGCTCCCGGGTCGTCGGCGTGGCGGCGTCCTCACCGGACCCGCCGGCGCTCGTCGCCGGCTGGCGGGCGACGGCGACGGCGGCCGGTCTGGACGTGCTCACCCACGCCGTCCGGGGTGAGGTGCTGGCCCTGGTGTCGCTGCCCGGTCAGGGAACGGCCTCCGAGTCCGCCCGCGGCGTCGGCGACCTGCTGGCGGCCGAGCTCGCCGTCGTGACGATCGGGCCGGCCGTCCCGTTCACCGACGCGGCGCGCTCCCTGCAGGAGGCGCACGCCTCGCTGGGCACGGCCACCCTGCTCGGCGAGTCGGTCGCGCTCAGCCGGGACCTCACGCTGCCCCGGCTGCTCGGCCGCCTCGACGACGCGGGCCTGGAGCGGTTCGCCGCGGACACCCTCGGCCCGCTCTCCGCCTGGGACCGGGCGCACGGCACCGCCCTGGTCGCGACCCTGGACGCCTACCTGCGCCGCGGGTGCTCGCCGACGCGGACCGCCGCCGAGCTCCACCTGCAGCGCCAGTCCCTGTACCAGCGGCTGGCCCGGATCGAGGAGCTGCTCGGCCACCGGCCGGACGACGCGCGGGCCCACGAGGCGCTCGTTGTGGCCACCTGCGCGGCCCGGGTGCTGGCCGCCCGCCGCCGGTCGCGCTGACCGCCGGGCTACCCGGCGGGGGTCGTGGTGCGGCGAGGGGCGGTCACCCGCGCCGCAGCCGCCGGCGCACGGTCCGGGCGACCGCCCGCAGCCCGGCGACCGGGGCCTGGCTCGGGCGGACGTCGTTGGGCAGCGACAGCCGGATGACCTGCCCCCACGCGGAGGCGACCTGCTGCGGCAGGTTGCCGGTGGTGTAGCTCAGCCCGTAGCGGGCGCAGATCTCCCGGATCCGCGGCGCGATCTCGGCGTACCGGTTGCTCGGCATGTCCGGGAACAGGTGGTGCTCGATCTGGTGCGACAGGTTCCCGGTCATGATGTGCATCGCCCTGCTGCCGTGGATGTTCGCCGAGCCGAGCATCTGCCGCAGGTACCAGTCGCCGCGGGTCTCGCCCTCGATGGACTGCGTGGCGAAGGTCTCGACCCCCGCGGGGAAGTGCCCGCACATGATCACCGAGTGCGTCCAGAGGTTGCGCACCACGTTGGCGGTGAGGTTGGCGGCGACGGTGTGCAGGAACGACGGCCCGGACAGCAGCGGGTGGACGACGTAGTCCCTGGTCACCTGGCCGCGGATCTTGCGCAGCACCTTGCGGGCGTTCGCCCGGAAGCCGGGGTCGTCGGTCGTGCCGTCGCGCAGGTGCTTGCCGAGCTCGAGGTCGTAGGCGGCGATGCCGTACTCGAAGACGCACGCGTTGACGAAGTTCCACAGCGGCTGTCCGAGGTACATCGGCACCCAGCGCTGGTCCTCGTCGACGCGCATGATCCCGTAGCCGAGGTCGTTGTCCCGGCCCAGGACGTTGGTGAACGTGTGGTGCAGCTCGTTGTGGCTGTGCTTCCACAGCTCCGACGGCGAGGCGTTGTCCCACTCCCACGCCTGGGAGTGGATCCGGGGGTCGCGCATCCAGTCCCACTGCCCGTGCATGACGTTGTGGCCGATCTCCATGTTCTCGAGGATCTTGGCCACCGACAGACCCACGGTGCCGAGCACCCAGGCCGGCGGCAGGGCGGAGAACAGCAGGACGGCGCGGCTGCCGAGCTCGAGCGAGCGCTGGACCTTGATCACCTTGCGGATGTACGCGGCGTCGCTGGCGCCGCGGGAGTCCATCACCTCGCGGCGCAGCTCGTCGAGCTCGCGGCCCAGCGCCTCGACGTCCACCGCGGTCAGGTGCGCGGTCGGGTCCGGCTTGCCCGAGGGCTTCGGGACGTGCCGGCGCTCGGTGGTGACCACCGACAGGCGGCTGTCCGGGGTGCGGGCCTGGCGGGTCGCCGTGCGGCCGTCCCGGCGGGTCGGGTCGGCCGGCTCGTCGGTGGGCAGGGTGGCGGTGGTGGTCATGGTCGGGTCTCCTCAGAGCTCGATCTCGCAGGGGCCGGCGGCGGCCGACACGCAGGTCTGGATCCGGACGTCGTCGTCCGGGGTGGCGGTGGTGACGTCGCCGGTGCGCAGGTCCCGGACGGTGCCGGAGCGCAAGGGGACGACGCAGCCGAAGCAGATGCCCATCCGGCACCCGGACGGCATGAGGACGCCGGCGTCCTCACCGGCGTCCAGCAGGGTGGTGGCGCCGTCGGCGTCGACGACGGCGCCGGTGCGGGTGAAGGTCACCTCGCCGCCCTCGCCGGTGGCCAGGACGAGCGGGCGGAAGCGTTCGGTGTGCAGCGCGCCGGCGGGTTCCTCGGCGGCCCAGTGCTCCTCGAGGGCGTCGAGCAGGCCGACGGGGCCGCACGCCCACGTCTGGCGGGTCCGCCAGTCCGGGACGACGGCGTCCAGGTCGGCGGGGGACAGCTGGCCGTCGCGCTCGGTGTGTCGCTCGACGAGCCGCAGGCGGCCGGCGGCGTGCCACCGGCGGAGCTCGGTGCCGAAGACCACGGCGTCGGGGGTGGGGGCGGAGTGGACGAGGACGACGTCGTCGAGCTCGTCGAGATGGTTGCGCAGCATGCCCATGACGGGGGTGATGCCGGAGCCGGCCGTGACGAACAGCGTCGGGCCGCGGTGGGCGCCGAGCACGAAGTCGCCGGTGGCCTGGTCCAGGTGAACGAGCGTGCCGGGGGTCAGGTCCCGCTGGACGTAGCCGCTCACCCGGCCGTCCGGGATCGCCTTGACCGTGATGCTGATGAGGCCGTCCGGTGCCGCGCACCGGGAGGTCAGCGAGTACGGCCGCCAGCACCGCACGCCGTCCACGTCGACGCCGATGCGGGTGTACTGGCCCGCGACATGCCCGGCCCAGGAGCGGCCGGGCCGGATCCGGACGGTGACGGCGTCCGCGGTCTCCGGGACGACGTCGACGACGCGGCCGCGCAGGTCGGCGCCGGAGCGCAGCGGGGCGACGAGGTCGAGGTAGTCCTCCGGGACGAGCGGGTGAGCTGCCGCGGCGGCTATCCGCCGGGCGAGCGCGGCGAGCTGTGAGCCCCGGCGGCGCGGGGGAGCGGTCAAGCGCACTACGCCACCGTAGGGTACGTAGCCGTAACTTACGAATCCGTAGCCTCGTGTCGGTGCCACGCCGCCGGCTTCCCCTGCTCAGGTGCGGGCCCGTGCCTCGGTTTCCTCGTTCAGTAGATGATCTCACCGGCCGTGCAACCGGCCGTCTCCTCAGTGCCCGGGACGACGTCGATGAGGAGATTCTTGATCATGATCGGTCCTTCGATCACCGCGTCGTAGATCTCGCCGGTGACGTTGTAGAGCTCCCCGACGTCGGAGTCGATGGCGAAGAGCCGGCCGTTGATGCCGGTGAGGTCCGCGGGGGCGTCCAGCGGATTCACCACGGGGTTGCCAGCACTGTCCCGCCAGGTGGTGACGTCCTGGGTCGCAGCGCCGAAGGCGACGTTGCCGCGCAGGCTGATCCCGTTGCCGCTGGTGTTGGGAGCGTCGGTGGACGTCACCGAGGTGACGTCGAACTGGACCTTGCTGCCGGAGACGTCCGCGACGTTGAGCTGCCCGTCGCGGGAGGTGACCCGGATCGTCCAGTCGGTGCCGAGGAACTGCTCGGTCTGGGAGAGGCAGAAGCCGTCCAGGGAGCCGGCCGCGAAGCCCATGCGCAGGACGTAGCGGGTCTGTGTGCCGGTGCCGGTCTCCACCTGGATCGGCACGAGGCCGAACCCCACGTCGGTGGTGCTCAGCTTGGCGGTGCTGAAGTGTGACTTCTTCCCCTGCAGGACCAGGTCCGGCCCGCCCAGACCGCGTGTCGTGCCGGACGACAGCAGGGTGGCGATCCAGCTGAGCAGGAGCAGCCCCACCAGGTTCATCACGGTGGCACGACGCCACCGCACCCCGTACCGCCGGTCGCCACCGGTCACGGACTGACCTCGATGTTGGTGTCCGGGAGGTTCAGGGTGGTCGGGGAGCCGGTGCAGTCGTCCCCCTTGTTGATGCTCATGAAGTAGACCCAGGCGTCCAGCTCCAGGCCTGGGATGTGCGGCCATGACGCAACTTCGGCCAGGAACTTGGTCCAGAGGTTCTTGTCGCTGGCCAGCTGCCCCACGGTCGTCTCGATGCCCAGGATGTTCACCTTGATGTGGGTGTCGGCGCGCAGCCACAGGTCGGTGTAGACGCACGAGTCGCCGACGTTCCAGTCTGCGTCGTCCTGGTCAGCCGGTGTGAAGGTCAGCGTGTACTCACCGGTGCCGGTTGCCGTCGGTGCGGCGGGGTCGCCCTGAGGCGCGACTGTCATGAAGGCGTCCTGGTCGATCTGCAGGTTCTTCAACCGCATGTGCACGAGCATCGCCTCGTCGCTCTGGTCGACCTCCGTCGACCAGCCCTGGTCGGCGTACAGGCTGCTCGGGGTGCCGCAGGACAGTGCCCCGGCGTTCGGGTACGTCTCCCGGTCCGTCGGGCCGGCGGACTGAGTGCCGTCGGCGAAGGCCAGGATGGTGGGCATGGCGATGGTCGAGTCCTCGGTTCTGCGCAACGGCCCGCAGCTCGTCCCCTCGATCGTGTAGGTCCCGTCGGGGAAGGTGATGCTGTCGGTCGTGAACGCCGTGCCCCTCCCGGTGGCGCCGCCGGAGTCGCCGTCGCTGTAGCCGATGCGCAGGTGCAGCGGGGCGTTCGGGATGCACGGCGTGATCGTGGTCCCGTTGCCGAGCTCTAGGGCGTTGCCGTTGACGAGTCCAGGGAGCGCCTCGGTGGGCTCGGTCGGGCAGCCCGGGACCGCCGCCTGCGCGGGAGCCCCGGAGCGGGCGGTGCCCGGCCACAGGAAGAGAGCCCCGCACAGACCGACCAGCGCGGTGAGAACGACGACCCGCTGGCGGCCGGCGCTCGAGGTCAGCCGGTCCACGGGGTCACTCCTCGGGGGTTGCGGGCCGGCGCTCGGCCTGCTTGCCGGGTTTCGGCGTCGTGTCGCCCCACGCCCAGATCATCGAGCCGCCGACGATGCCGAGCACGCTGCCGACGAGGTACCCCCCGAGGTTCGCGGCGACGAACGCGGCCAGGGCGACGGCGAACGCGAAGATGCCGACCAAGGACCGGTAGTGCGGCGCGAACCACGCCACGAGCCCGAAGCTGACCAGGGCACCGCCGAGGATGTAGCCGGCCGAGTAGCTCCAACCGCCCGAGACCGCCAGCAGCGGGCCGAACGACATCGCCCGGATGATCCAGACGCCGGCGAGCATGGTCCACAGGCCGCCCCAGAACGGGCGGGTGCGGCGGAACGCGCGGAACCACGCCCACGTCCCGGCGATCGTACGGGTCAGCCGGTGGCGCCCCGGCGCTGCCGCGGGCGTCGCTTGGGCGCTGCCGGCCGCCGCCGGCGCCGGGGAGAACCGGTGGACGCGCTGGGTGGGGTTCACGACGCCGCCCCCGGGCAGTCGGCCTGGGTCTTCTCCCCGAGGAACACCTGGAGCTTCAGCCTCGGCAGGGTGATCTCGCCGCCGAAGCTGACTCCGTACGTCGCTGCGTGGAGACCAGCGAGATTGAGCCTCTCCGCGGAGAGCCCGAAGGCACCGGGAGTCGGCTGCGTCTGACCCGTGGGCCAGTCCACCCTGGCGCTGCCGTAGACCGACTCGGCGGACTGGCCCAGGTTGAGTCCGCCGATCTGGTTTCCGTAACCGCCCAGGGCGTCGGAGTTCAGGAACAGGTTCGACGCCTGGATCGCGCCCTCGAGACTGTCGCCGGCGAGAGCCCCGTCCTCGTCCAGGGTGACGCCGTCGGGCACGCTGGTCCCGGAGAAGGAGTCGTGCACCGGCTCCCCGGCGGTGATGACCAGGGACATCGCGGTGCCGGCCGGGAGGTCCTGCGTGGCGATGGCGCACAAGCCCGCGAACGCCGCCTGCCCGATGCCGAACTCGGCGACCCCCGTCGTGCCGTCCTCCGTGCCGTTCTCCGCCAGGTACGCGGCGACGCTCGTGCCCTGCAGGTAGTTCGAGTACACCGCGAAGGTGTCGGCGCTGGTGGTGAAGTTCACGGCCAGCGCGTTCTGGCTGACCGCGCCGAACATCGTCCCCAACCCGGCCAGGCCCACGGCGATCGTCGGGATGGACCGCTTACGGGTGCCGCGCTGGTCCGCGGCGGCCGCCATCATGGCCGTGCGCCTCGCACTGGCCGCGTCGACGGCGTCGTGCCCGACCTTCTGCAACCAGCGGGTGATCCGGCCCCACAGCCGCGGCGCGCCTCCGTCCGGTCCCGACGAGGAGGTTCGCTGCTCGAGAAGGCGTCGCGGCTGTCTCATGCTGCCTTCCTGCTCTCCGCCCGCCGTGACCACCGGAGCGGCCGGCGTGAGGTGCGCGCCGCCTTCCGCTCGGCCTTGGCGGCGACGGTGGCGAGCTGCGTGTCGGTGTAGGGCGTCCAGGCGAAGATCATGCCGGAACCGACGATCCCGGCCGCCATGCCGATGACCCAGCCACCGAGGTTGGCGAGCGGGAGCGAGGCCACCGACAGCCCCATCGCGACGATCGCAGGGAAGTGTCGCTGCGCCGGCTGGAACATCGCCACCAGGGCCGCTGCCGCCATGCCGAAGGCCAGCAGCAGGGGTGTCAGCGCCCTGGCGCCGACGTCGACGACGAAGGCGAACCCGCCACCGACGATCGGGTTGGCGATGAAGTAGGCGCCCAGGAGCAGGATGACCGCACCCCAGAACGGGCGGGTGCGGCGGAAGCGCCGGAAGCCCAGCCGGATCCGGCGGGAGAGGCTGCGCGCAGAAGGGGCAGCCGGCTCCGCGCGCTTGGCGGCAGGGGCAGATACGGCGGCAGGCGGGGTGGCCGGCTCAGCGGCCTCGACGGCGTCGGTCATCATCGGGTTCCTCGAAGACGTGCTCATCGGTGCCGCAGCGGCGGGGGGCGTCGTGGGGCGGGTTGGCCCCCCAGACGCCACCCCGCCGCCCGGCTCAGTGTCGGGGTGTCGGGTCGGACGTCAGCTAGTTGCTAAGGCAACGTCAGCTAGTTGCTAGGCAGGAGTGACACGCCCAGCGAGAGGTCCTCGACCTCGAGGCCCTCCAGCTGGATCGCGTAGGTCTGCGCGTCGAGGTTGTTGAGGGTCGAGTCGCCGGCGGTGAGCGCGAAGCCGTCCGGCACGTAGCCGGTGTCGGGGTTTGCGGCGAACCCTGCTTTGGACTGGGCCACACCGAGGGCGACGCCGTCCAGGACCGCCCCGGAAGAACCTCCGTCGGCTCCATTCTCACCGTCAGTCATCGCGAGCGTCTTGGCGTTGAGGATGACGCTGCCGAGCCCGATGGTGGGGTCGGTGGAGTCGATGCGGAGCTCAGCGGTGCCCAGCACCGGGAGCGGGACCTGCGCGGTCACCGTGATGCCGTTCGCGTTGGTCGTGCCGCCGGTCTCGGCGTAGACCGTCTCGTCGTAGACCGTCTCGTCAGCGCCGGTGGTGGCGGCTACGGCCTGACCGGGGCGCACCTTCAGCGAGTCACTCGTGATCGCCTTCGACTGCAGCGAGAAGCCGTCCGCCGAGGAGATCGCCGCGCCGACCATGCCCTGCACCATGGCCAGACCGAGCCCGCCTGCGGCGACCGTGGCCGGAACCGTGATCGCCGCGAAGCGGCTGAGCCGCGTGCGCCCCGCTGTCTGTCCTTCCATCCTTGCTCCCTCGCTCATTCGGCCGGATCGTCCCGACCGAGGTCATCTCACCGACATCGGCGGTAACCTCACCGACATCCCGGTTAACGGATCTGGACAGTGGCATGCGTCACAGCAGACTGTCAAGACATGTTCCCAAGAACTGTCAACGATGTAGACAAGGTGGATGGCGACGACAACGGGGACTGTGTCAGGAGGCGGCACGGTCGCGGCGACGGCGGTTACTGTGCCCCGAGTTGTCTGGTACCGCGCGGGGAGAGGACGAGCATGACGCAGTCGACCTCGGACCCCGTAGCCGGCGCCTCCCCGGAGCGCGGCAGGTGCCGCGGGGTCGTCGCGGTCGGAGCCCTGGTGCTGTTCCTGCTCGCCATGCTCGCCGTCGTCGCCGGCCTGACCTTCTCGGTCATGGTGACGGGCAGCAGCATGGAGCCGACCTTGCAGCAGGGTGACCGCCTCGAGCTCGACCTGCTCAACCGGCACGCGATCGAACGGTTCGACCTCGTCGAGGCGCTTCAGCCGGGCCCCGACGACGAGGGCGGCGGTCGCCCGATCGTCAAGCGGGTGATCGGTCTGCCCGGGGACCGGGTGGCGATCGTAGGAGACCCTGTCGCGCCGCAGGTGCTGATCAAACCGGCCGGCCAGGACGACGTCTTCCGCGTCGAGAACCCTGCCTGGCCGCCGCGCGTCGGTGCCGGCACCGAGTCGTGCTGCACCCCAGAGGGAGCCGTCGTGCGCGGTGGCGCGCAGGCATGGGCCACCGTGCCGGAGAGCTCCTACTGGGTGCTGGGGGACAACTGGGGGGCCTCCACGGACTCACGCATCTTCGGGTGGGTACCTCGAGAGGACATCCAGGCGCGGCTGTGGTTTCGGATCCTGCCGGTCAGCCGCTTCGGTACGGTGGACAACGACGTCCGCCTAGTCCCCGTGCCCGACCCCCCGCCGGTAGCCGGGGGCGCCTGAGACGCACCGACAGGGCCCCTCACCCTGTAGGTGCGCGGGAAGGTGCCCTGTCGGTGCGCCGGTGACGGTCAGATGTCGAAGTAGAGCTCGAACTCGTGCGGGTGCGGGCGCAGCCGGATGGGGTCGACCTCGTTCCGCCGCTTGAAGTCGATCCAGGTCTCGATGAGGTCGGGGGTGAACACGTCCCCCTCGGTGAGGTAGTCGTGGTCGTCCTCGAGCGCGTCGAGCACGGCGGGCAGCGACGAGGGCACCTGGTCGATGGCGGCGTGCTCGTCGGGCGGCAGTTCGTAGAGGTCCTTGTCGACCGGCTCGGGGGGCTCGATCCGGTTGCGGATCCCGTCCAGGCCGGCCATGACCATCGCCGAGAACGCCAGGTACGGGTTGGACGACGGGTCCGGCACCCGGAACTCGATGCGCTTGGCCTTCGGTGACGTCCCGGTCACCGGGATGCGCACGCACGCCGAGCGGTTGCGCTGGGAGTACACGAGGTTCACCGGTGCCTCGTACCCCGGCACCAGCCGGTGGTAGGAGTTGACGGTCGGGTTGGTGAACGCGAGCAGTGACGGGGCGTGCCGCAGCAGGCCGCCGATGTACCAGCGGGCGGTGTCGGACAGGCCGCCGTAGCCGCGCTCGTCGTAGAACAGCGGCTCGCCGTCCTTCCACAGCGACTGGTGGCTGTGCATGCCGGAGCCGTTGTCGCCGAACAGCGGCTTGGGCATGAACGTGACCGTCTTGCCGGCCCTCCACGCCACGTTCTTCACCACGTACTTGAAGATCATCAGCTGGTCGGCGGCGTGCTTCAGCGTGGAGAACCGGTAGTTGATCTCCTGCTGCCCCGCGGTGCCGACCTCGTGGTGCGCCCGCTCGACCTGCAGCCCGACGGCCTGGAGGGTGGTCGTCATCTCGTCGCGCAGGTCGGCGAAGTGGTCGACCGGCGGCACCGGGAAGTAGCCGCCCTTGTACCGGGTCTTGTACCCGCGGTTGCCGCCCTCCTCGGCGCGGCCGGTGTTCCAGGCCGCCTCGACGGAGTCGATGAAGTAGTACCCGGCGTTCTGCTTGGTCTCGAAGCGCACGTCGTCGAAGACGTAGAACTCCGCCTCCGCACCGAAGTACGCCGCGTCGGCGATCCCGGTGTTGCGCAGGTGCGCCTCTGCCTTCGCGGCGATGGTGCGCGGGTCGCGGGCGTACGGCTCGTCGGTGAACGGGTCGACGATCGAGTGGTTGATGACGAGGGTCTTGCGCTCACGGAACGGGTCGACGAACGCGGTCGCGGCGTCCGGGACGAGCTTCATGTCCGACTCGTGGATGGCCTGGAACCCGCGGATCGACGAGCCGTCGAACATCAGCCCGTCGGTGAACGCGCTGGAACCGAACGACTCCGCCGGCATGTTGAAGTGCTGCATCACCCCCGGCAGGTCGCAGAACCGCACGTCGACGAACTTCACGTCGTCGTCCTTGAGGTAGCGCAGCACCTCGTCGGCGTCCTTGAACATCGATCCTCCTTGTCACCCTCGGCGCGGTCCGGCCGTGGTGGCGTGAACCTAGGCAGCCGTAGTTTCCCGCCGGTGTCCCGAGTGTTTCACCGCCGTTACGGTGCCTGCCGCGAGCCTCCACGGCGCCAGTAGGCTGGCGCCGTGGTGGGTCGCCGGGACGTGGGGTCGTGGATCTCGGGGCCCTCCAGCGTGGCGCAGGGCCGGGACGACGACTGGCCCGGACGCCGGCTCGGCCGCCCCCGGCAGGGGGCCGGCTCGGTCGCCCGGGTGGGCCGCCGGCTGCTGGCCGTGGGAGTCGACTGGGCCCTGGCGTCGGCGATCTCCGCGGCGTTCCTCGACGGCGACCCGTGGGGCACCCTCGCGGTCTTCGGCCTGGCCCAGCTGGTCCTCGTCGGCACCCTGGGGATGGGCGTCGGCCACGCCCTGCTCGGGATGCGGGTGGTGCGCCTGGACGGCGGGTGGGCCGGACCGGGGCGAGCCGCGGTGCGCACCCTGCTGCTCTGCCTCGCCGTCCCGGCCCTGGTCTGGGACCGCGACCAGCGGGGGATGCACGACCGGGCCGCCGGGACGGTCCTCGTCCTGCGCTGAGCGCACGGTGTGACGCAGCAGGCGTCACGAACGAGCCGGCACGCAGGGCCGCAGCCGGGCCTCCTCAGCGGCCCCGCATCTGCTTGCGGTTCGGCCGCACCCGGAACGGGTCGATGCCCTGCGGGATCGGCGGGCGCAGCCCGCCGAGCGAGCGCAGCCGCTTGACGACCTGCGCCACCTCCGCCTTCGTCAGCTGCCGCTTGAGCTTCTGCACCTGGCGGGGGACCTTGCGCAGCGGCACCTGGCCCTCGCCGTTGCCGGCCTGGATGACGTGCACGGGGACACCGGGCAGGACCCGGGCGACCTTCCTGCGCTCCGCCTCCAGCAGCCTGCCGACCCGGTGCGGTGGCCCGTCACCGACGAGGACGACGCCCGGGCGCCCCACGACCCGGAACACCGAGTCCTGGGTCCGGGGGTCGACCGCCACCGGCTCCTCCTCGACCGTCCAGCCGCGGCGCAGCACGCGCAGCGCGGCGCCGGCGGCACCCGGCTGGCCCTCGATCTGGGTGAATGCGGCGCGCTCGGCCTTGCGGGCAAGGATCCACGTGACGGCGAGCAGCGCCAACGGCAGACCTAGGATGGTGGCGTAGGGCACCTGCTCGGTGAGCACCCCGATGAGCACCGCGACGCCGAGGACGGCGACGAAGGCACCGAGCATCCACCAGCTCACCGACCGGTCCGCCTGCCGGGTCATCCGGTAGACGGCGCGGATCTGGGCGAACCAGCCCTGCTTGCCGTTCCTGCGGCGCCGGCGGAACCGTCCGCGGCGAGGCGACTCGGTGTCGGTGCTCGTCGGCATGCAGGTGAGGATACGGCGGTCAGCGACCGACCAGGCTGGCGGCCTCCTGTCGGGCGCTGCCCGCCGTCGCCAGGTGGTGCAGCGCGTCCGGCAGCGTCTCACCGCGGCGCTGCATCGCCTGCGCCCACAGCCGGCCGGCGCGGTAGGAGGAGCGGACCAGCGGCCCGGCCATCACCCCGGCGAAGCCGATCCGCTGAGCCTCCTCGGACAGGGCGACGAACTCCTCCGGCTTGACCCAGCGCTCCACCGGGTGGTGCCGGACGCTGGGGCGCAGGTACTGGGTGATGGTGACCAGGTCGCAGCCGGCGTCGTGCAGGTCCTGCAGCGCCTCGACCGCCTCCTCGTAGGTCTCGCCCATGCCGAGGATCAGGTTCGACTTCGTCACCAGCCCGTCCTCGCGCGCCCGGGTGAGCACCGACAGCGACCGGTCGTACCGGAAGCCCGGCCGGATCCGCTTGAACACCCGGGGGACGGTCTCGAGGTTGTGCGCGAGCACCTCCGGGCGGGCCGAGAACACCTCGGCGAGCTGGTCGGGGACGGCGTTGAAGTCGGGGATGAGCACCTCGACCCCGGTGCCCGGGTTGAGCCGGTGGATCTCCCGCACCGTCTCGGCGTACAGCCAGGCCCCGCCGTCCGGCAGGTCGTCGCGGGCCACCCCGGTGACGGTGGCGTACCGCAGGCCCATCGCCCGCACCGACTCGGCGACCTTGCGCGGCTCCTCGCGGTCGAGCGCTGCGGGGCGACCGGTGTCGATCTGGCAGAAGTCGCACCGGCGGGTGCACTGGTCACCGCCGATGAGGAACGTCGCCTCCCGGTCCTCCCAGCACTCGAAGATGTTCGGGCAGCCGGCCTCCTCGCAGACGGTGTGCAGACCGTCCTTGTGCACGAGGTTCTTCAGCTCGGCGTACTCCGGGCCCATCGTGGCGCGGGTCCTGATCCACGACGGCTTCTTCTCGATCGGGGTCTGCGCGTTGCGCGCCTCCAGGCGCAGCATGCGGCGGCCCTCCGGTGCGACAGTCACCGCACCAGCCTAAGCCCGGCCGACCGGCCCCGCCGAGCCCCTCTCGTAGGGTGCGGCCATGGACCTGCGCATCTTCACCGAGCCCCAGCAGGGCGCCACCTACGACGACCTGCTCGCCGTCGCCAGGACCGCCGAGGACGCCGGCTTCGACGGCTTCTTCCGCTCCGACCACTACCTGGCCATGGGTCGCGACGGCCTGCCCGGACCGACCGACGCGTGGACGTCGCTGGCCGGCCTGGCGCGGGAGACCAGCCGGCTGCGACTGGGGACCCTCGTCACGTCGGCGACCTTCCGGGCGCCCGGGGTGCTCGCCGTCCAGGTGGCGCAGGTGGACCAGATGTCCGGCGGGCGGGTCGAGCTGGGGCTCGGGGCCGGCTGGTTCGAGGCCGAGCACCGGGCCTACGGCATCGAGTTCCCCGACGTGCGCGAGCGGTTCGACCGGTTCGCCGAGCAGCTGGAGCTGATCACCGGGCTGTGGTCGACGCCGGTGGGGGAGCGGTACTCCTTCTCCGGCGAGCACTACACGATCAGCGACTCCCCGGCACTGCCCAAGCCGGTGCAGCCGCGGGTGCCGATCATCATCGGTGGGTCCGGCAAGCGGCGCACCCCGGCGCTGACCGCCCGGTACGCCACGGAGTTCAACGCGAACTTCACCTCGGTGGAGCAGACCGCCGTCCAGTACGAGCGGGTGCGGGCCGCCTGCGGGCAGGCCGGTCGCGACCCCGGCGAGCTGACCTGGTCGGTGGCGCTCGCCGTCGTCCTGGGCGCCACCGACGCCGAGGTGCGCCGGCGCGCCGACGCCATCGGCCGGGACGTCGCCGAGCTGCGAGCCAACCACCTCGCCGGCACCCCGGACGAGGTCGTCGACCGGCTGGGCCGCTACGCCGAGGTCGGCTGCACCCGGGTGTACCTCCAGGTGCTCGACCTGGCCGACCTGCGGCACCTCGAGGAGATCGCCGAGTCCGTGCTGCCGCAGGTCGCCTGAACGGGCTCAGCCGGCGGCGGGCACCGCCGCCGGCAGGGTGCGCTCCAGGTGCCGCTCGACCACCGGGAGGGCGTCGGCGACCCGAACCGGACGGCCCAGCTCGGCGGTCAGCGAGGTCACCCCGGCGTCGGGGATCCCGCACGGCACGATCCGGGAGAACCAGGTGAGGTCGTTGTCGCAGTTGAGGGCGAACCCGTGCATGGTCACCCCCTGCGCGACCCGGATGCCGATCGCGGCGACCTTGCGGGCCGGGCCGGCGTCGTCCGCCGGCACCCAGACCCCGCTGCGGCCCTCCACCCTCCCGGCGGCCAGGCCCAGCTCGGCGCACACGTCGATGAGCACCTGCTCCAGCCGGCGCACGTAGGCCACCACGTCGACCGGGTCCGGCAGCCGCACGATCGGGTAGCCGACCAGCTGGCCGGGCCCGTGCCAGGTGATCTTGCCGCCGCGGTCGACGTCGATCACGGGTGTGCCGTCGAACGGCCGCTCGTGCGGCTCCGTGCGCTTGCCGGCGGTGTAGACCGGTGGGTGCTCGAGCAGGAGCACGGTGTCCGGACGCTCCCCGGCCACCACCTGGGCGTGCACCCGGCGCTGCAGGTCCCAACCTCTGCGGTAGTCGACGGCGTCCTCGCCGAAGCCGACGTGCTCGAGCTGCATGAGCGTCAGGTTACGCGCCGGCGCCGCGAGCAGGCTGAAGGGTCGCGACGAGCTCGGGGCGGAGGCGGTGGCCACTTGCGCGCCGATGTGGAGGAGGATGCGGCCGGTGGTGATGCTTCGCGTCGGACTGGTCGGCTACGGCGACGCCGGCCGGGGCATCCACTCTCCGCTGCTGCGCCGGGCCGGAGCCCGGGTCACGGCGGTGCAGACCCGCCACCCCGGGCGGTCGGCGGCCGCCGCGGCGGACCACCCCGGCGTCCAGGTGGTCTCCTCGCTCGCCGAGCTGCTCGACACCGGCCCGGACGTCGTCGTCCTGGCCTCCCCGAGCGGAGTGCACGCCGCGCAGGCGCTGGCCTGCGTGCAGGCCGGCGTCCCGGTCGTCGTCGACAAGCCGCTGGCCACCGACGCGGCGTCGGCCCGGGCGGTCGTGCAGGCCGCGGAGCAGGCCGGCGTGCCGCTCACCGTGTTCCAGAACCGGCGGTGGGACGGCGAGCACCTCACTCTGCGCCGGCTGCTGGCCGACGGGGCGCTGGGCGAGGTGATCCGGTTCGAGCGGCGGTGGGAGCGCTGGCGACCGGTGCCCAAGGACCGCTGGCGGGAGAACGCCGCCCCCGCCGACGGCGGCGGGCTGCTGCTCGACCTGCACACCCACCTGGTGGACTCCGCCGTCCAGCTGCTCGGACCGGTCACCGCGGTCTACGCCGAGCTGGCCGCCCGGACGACGCCGGCCGAGGACGACGCCTTCCTCGCCCTGACGCACCGGGGCGGTGCCCGCAGCCACCTCGGTGCGCTGTCCCTGGCGGCGGCGCCCGGTCCGCGGACCCGGGTCCTCGGGACCCGCGCCGCGTACGTCGCGACATCCTTCGAGGCGGAGCCGACCGCCTTCGCGGACCTCGCCGACCTCGACGACGACCACGCCGGCTGGCTCGTGGCCGGTGCCGACCGCACACCGGTCCGCCGCGAGCCTGGTCACCACGCGGACTTCTACGCCGCCGTCGCCGACGCCGTCCTCGGCGGCGGGCAGCCGGCGATGCCGGTGCAGCCGTGGGACGCCGTGCACGTGCTGGAGGTGATCGACGCCGCGCGGGTGAGCGCGGCCGAGACCCGGGTGGTCCGGCTCGACCGGTGAGGTCGCGGAGTGCCGGGTGTCGCCAGGGCCTGTGGACGACGGCCGCGGGAGACCGCCCGGATCCGCTGGACTGGGGCGATGGACGTCACCGACGGACACCACAGCGGCCGGGCCGACGACCCCGCCCCCAGCGACCCCGCTCCCAACAACCCCGCCGCCAGCGACCCGCCCCCCAGCGTCGCCGGGGTCCCCTTCGTCCCCGGGTACCGGACCGGGCGGCTGCTCGGGTTCGGGTCCACCGGGGAGGTGTGGGCGGCCGAGCACGAGCCGACCGGCGAGCCGGTGGCTCTCAAGGTGCTCCGCCGGCCCGACGACGACGCCGACCGGCTGCTGGCCGAGACGGCACTGCTGCGCCGGGTCCACCACCCCCACCTGGTCCGGCTGCGGGAGGTCGCCCGGGCGCCGGGCTACGGCCCTGCGCTCGTGCTCGACCGCGCACCGGGCGGCAGCCTCGCCGCGCTCGTGGCCGCCCGTGGCCAGCTGGACGTCGAGGAGGTCGTCACCCTCGTCACCCCGCTCGGCGGCCTGCTCGCAGAACTGCACGAGCAGGGACTGGTGCACGCTGACGTCGCGCCCGGCAACGTGCTGTTCGGGGACGACGGCCGTCCCCTCCTCGGGGACCTGTCCGCAGCATGCCTGGCGGGTGTGGGACCGCTCACCGGCGACCCGCCGGTCGGGACACCGGGCTACCGCGACCCCGCACTGGCCGCGGGCGACCTGCCCACTCCGGCGAGCGACGTCCACGGTCTCGCGGCAGTCGCCTGGTTCGCGCTGACCGGCCGGGCTCCCGAGCCGGTGGAGGAACGGCTGCCCCTGACCCTGCTGCGCCCCGACGTGCCCGACCGGCTGGCCACCGTCCTGCACCGGGCGCTGGACCCCGACCCGGGCGCGCGCCCCGACCCGCGGGACCTCGCCGCCGGCTGCTTCGCCGCGGCGCCGGCGCTGCCCGTGCGCATCGTGGCGTCCGACCCGGCTGCTTCTCCCGCCGAGCTCGTCACCCACCGGCTGCGCCGGGCCGCGGCGGCCCAGGACCCGGTGCTGCCGGCACCCGGCCGCAGGTCCGAGGCCGGGACCCGCCGCCGTCGCCGCGCCGCGCCGCCGCAGCGGCGTGCCTGGGCGGCCCCGACCACGACGGCCGTGGGCGCGGTGGCACTCGTCGCCGTCCTGGCCGGTGCCGTGCTCGTGCCCCGGCTCCTCGACGGCGACGGCGGCGGGCACCCGAGCGCCCCAGCACCCGCGGTCGCCGCGGTGCCGGACCGGCCGCCGGTCGGCACCACGGCTGCGCCGGCGGTGCCGGCGGCCGTCGACCGGGCGCTGCGGTCCGCCGACCCGGTGGCTGCCGTGCCCGCGCTCGCCTGGCTGCGGGCCCGGGCGCTGACCGAACGCGACGAGCGGCTCCTCCAGATGGCGAACGTACCGGGCGGGCCTGCGGCCGCGGACGACGCGGCGCTGTGGGCCGCGCTGGCCGAGCACCGGCTGCGCCTCGACGGGCTCGGGTTCGACGTCCGGTCCGCCGAGGTGGTCGAGCACGCCGGGGACCGGGCCCTGCTCGAGGTGCACGTCACGACGTCCGCGCACCGCCGGGTCGGCCCCGACGGTCAGGTCGTCGGCAACGTCCCTGCCCAGGAGCGGACCACCCGGCTGGAGCTGCTCCGCCACGACGGCCGCTGGCAGGTGGTCGCCAGCGGCTGACGGTGGCGGCTCAGGAGCGGACCAGCCACTCCACCCCGGCGTGGATGTCCGGGTGGCGGAAGGTGTGACCGGCGGCAGTCAGCACCTCGGGCAGCACCCGCCGGCTGCCCAGGACCACCTCGGCGAACTGGCCGACGGCGACCCGCAGCGCGAACGGGGGCACCGGCACGAGAGCGGGGCGGTGCAGGGCCCGGGCGAGCTCGCGGGTCAGCTCGCGGTTGCGCACCGGCTGCGGTGCGGTGAGGTTCACCGGTCCGTCGACGTCGGCGTCCAGCAGGAACCGGACCGCGCCGATGTGGTCCTCCAGGGTGATCCAGCTCCACCACGCCCGGCCGGTGCCCATCGGGCCGCCGACGCCGGCGCGGAACAGCGGCAGCAGCCGCCCGAACGCGCCGCCGCCCGGGGCGAGCACGAGCCCGGTGCGCAGTGTCGCGACCCGGATCCCGGCCTCCCGGGCCGGTTCGGCGGCCGCCTCCCAGGCGACGCAGACCTCCGCCAGAAAGGTGTCTCCCGGCGGCGAGGTCTCGGTGAGCCGTTCGTCGCCGCGCTCGCCGTAGTAGTCGACGCCGGACGCCGACAGCAGCACCTTCGGCTTCGGCTCGAGGCGGGCCAGGGCGTTCACCAGCGTCGTCGTCGCGTCGACCCGGGAGGTGCGGATCGTCTCCTTGTACGCGTCGGTCCACCGACGGTCGCCCACGCCGGCGCCGGCCAGGTTGATCGCGGCGTCCACCGGGCCCGCGGCGGTGAGGTCGAGGTCACCGGCGGCTGGGTCCCACTGCAGCTCTCCTGGCCCCCGGGGTGGGCGCCGGACCAGCTGGACGACGTCGTGGCCGTCGGCCCGCAGCCGGCGGAGCAGGGGCTGGCCGATCAGCCCCGAGGCGCCGGTGACGACGACGCGCACGCTACAGGCCGAGGTCGGCTTCGAAGGCGCCCTCTTCCAGCCGCTCCTTGATGGTGGCGAGGAAGCGGGCGGCGTCGGCGCCGTCGACCAGCCGGTGGTCGTAGGACAGCGCCAGGTACATCATCGACCGGATCGCGATGGTCTCCGCCCCGTCCACCTCGATGACGACCGGGCGCTTGACGACGCTGCCGGTGCCCAGGATGCCGACGTTCGGCTGGTTGATGATCGGGGTGTCGAACAGCGCGCCCCGGCTCCCGGTGTTGGTCAGCGTGAACGTGCCGCCGGACAGCTCGTCCGGCGTCACCTTGTTCGCGCGGGTCCGCTCGGCCAGGTCGGCGATCTTGCGGGCGAGACCGGCGATGTTGAGGTCACCGGCGTCCCGGATCACCGGGACGAGCAGGCCGCGCTCGGTGTCGACCGCGACCCCGAGATTCTCCTGACCGTGGTAGACGATCTCGTCGCCCTCGATGCTCGCGTTGACGACCGGGTGCGCCTTGAGCGCCTCGACCGTGGCCAGCGCGAAGAACGGCAGGAACGACAGCTTGACACCCTCGCGGGCCTCGAAGTCGGCCTTGGCCCGCGCCCGCAACCGGGCGATCTTCGTGACGTCCACCTCGACGACCGTCGTCAGCTGGGCGGAGGTCTGCAGCGACTCCACCATCCGGGCGGCGATCACCTTGCGCAGCCGACTCATCTTCTCGGTGGTGCCGCGCTTCGCACCCGCGGGCGCGGGGCGCCGGGCCGGTCCCCCGGAGGTGGACCCGGCCGGCTGCGCCGCCGGCTGCTCGGGCTGACGCGCCGCCTCCGCGGCCCGCTGCGCAGCAGCGAGCACGTCCTGCTTGCGGATCCGGCCACCCACGCCGGTGCCCTCGACGGTGGACAGGTCGACGCCGTGCTCGGCGGCGAGCTTGCGCACCAGGGGCGTGACGTAGGCGGCGTTGTCGCCGGTGGCCCGGCCGGCCGACGGCCTGGTCTCGGTGGTCCGCTCGTCCCGGCTCGAGCTCTCGTCCTGCGCCGGGGCGGCCTCCTGAGCCGGGGCGGCCTCCTGCGCCGCGGGCTGCCGGCGCTCCTCGGCGGCCTGCTCGCCGGCGCCGGCGGAGCCGGAGGGCTGGGTCGCCGCCTCAGCCTGCTCGGCGGCCTCCTCGCGCACCTCCGCCTCCTTCTCCAGGGAGCCGGCGGCGACGTCCTCGTCGTCCCCTGCCTCGTCCTGCCCTGCCTGGTCCTGCCCTGGCTCGTCCTGTCGGGGCTGCTCGGCCGCCGGGGCCGCCTGCCCGCCGCCACCGGACGCCGAGCCGACGATGGCCAGCTGTGCACCCACCTCGACGGTCTCGTCCTCGGAGACCAGGATCTTCTGGATCGTGCCGGCCACCGGGGAGGGGATCTCGGTGTCGACCTTGTCGGTGGACACCTCGAGCAGCGGCTCGTCGACCTCGACGGTGTCGCCCTCGGACTTCAGCCAGCGGGTGACCGTGCCCTCGGTGACGCTCTCACCGAGCGCCGGCATCGTCACCGGGGTCCCCTCCTGGTCCGTCCCCTGCTGCCCGGTGTCCTGCTGCCCGGTGTCCTGCTGGCCGGTGTCCTGGACGGAGGCCTCCGGCGGCACCTGCGGCTCCTCGGTGTCCTGGTCAGCGTGCCGGGTCGGCTCCTCCTGCGAGGCCTGCTCGGTCGCCGCGTCGTCGGACGACTCCGCGGTGCCTCCGGCGTCCTGCCCGCCGGCCTCGGAGGGCTCGCCGATGACGGCCAGCTTCGCGCCGACCTCGACGGTCTCGTCCTCATCGACGAGGATCTCGGTCAGCGTGCCCGCGAACGGCGAGGGGATCTCGGTGTCGACCTTGTCGGTGGACACCTCGAGCAGCGGCTCGTCGACCTCGACCGTGTCACCCACCTGCTTGAGCCACCGGGTCACGGTTCCCTCGGTGACGCTCTCGCCAAGGGCGGGCATCTCCACGGAGTTCGACATCGTTGGGGTCTCCGATCCTCGTGAGTGGGTGAGTCAGCTGTGGGAGTGCAGCGGCTTGCCGGCCAGCGCCAGGTGAGCCTCGCCCATGGCCTCGTTCTGCGTCGGGTGGGCGTGGACCAGCTGGGCGACCTCCTCGGGGAAGGCCTCCCAGTTGACGATGAGCTGCGCCTCGCCGACCTGCTCGCCCATCCTGGCGCCGACGGCGTGCACGCCGACGACCGGACCGTCCTTCTGCCGCACCAGCTTGATGAAGCCCTGGGTGCCGAGGATCTGGCTCCTGCCGTTGCCGCCGAGGTTGTACTCGTAGGTCTGTACCCCGTCCTCGCCGTGGACCTCCTTGGCCTGCGTCTCGGTGAGCCCGACGGAGGCGATCTCCGGGTCGCAGTAGGTGACGCGCGGGATGTTCGCCTCCACGATCGGGACGGGGTTCAGCCCGGCGATCTCCTCGGCGACGAAGATCCCCTGCTGGAAGCCGCGGTGGGCCAGCTGCAGGCCCGGGACGATGTCGCCGACGGCGAACACGTTCTCCACGTTGGTGCGCAGCCGCTCGTCAGTCGGCACGAAGCCGCGGTCGAGGGTGACCCCCGCCTCCTCGTAGCCGAGGCCGTCGGTGACCGGGCCGCGGCCGACGGCGACGAGGAGCAGGTCGGCCTCCAGGGTGTCGCCGCTCTCCAGGGACACCCGGACGCCGTTGTCGTCCTGTTCGACCCCGCTGAACTTCACGCCGGTCCGGAACCCGATCTTGCGCCTGCGGAAGGCCCGCTCGAGTGCCTTGGAGACGGCCTCGTCCTCGGCCGGGACCAGGCGGGGCAGGGCCTCGACGATGGTGACCTCGGCGCCGAAGGACCGCCACACGCTGGCGAACTCGACCCCGATGACGCCGCCGCCGAGCACGACCACCTTCTCCGGGACGTAGTCGAGCTGCAGCGCCTGGTCGCTGGTGATCACCCGACCGCCGATCTCCAGGCCGGGCAGCGAGCGCGCGTAGGAGCCGCTGGCCAGGACGACGTGACGGCCGGTGTACCGCCGGCCCTCGACCTCGACCGTGTCCTTGGCCACGAGCCGGCCCTCGCCCTCGACGAGGGTGAGGCGGTGGGCCTTGGCGAGCCCCTGCAGCCCCTTGTAGAGCCGGCCGACCACGCCGTCCTTGTAGGCGTTCACACCGGCCATGTCGATACCGCCGAGGCTGGTCTGGACCCCGAACTTCTCACCCTCGCGAGCCGTGTCGGCGATCTCCGCGGCGTGCAGCAGCGCCTTGGTGGGGATGCAGCCGCGGTGCAGGCAGGTGCCGCCGAACTTGTCCCTCTCGACGATGGCGACGCTCAGCCCCAGCTCGGCGGCGCGGAAGGCGCAGGCGTAACCGCCGCTGCCCCCGCCGAGGATGACGACATCGAAGACCTGCCCGTCGGAGTCGGCCACGGAAACGCTCCCTTGCGTGTCGATCTGCTCGCTCGGTGGTGCTGCTCGATCGGGGCCAATCCTGGCACTACCCGACACCGCCGCCGCAAGCGCACCTGCCGCCAGGTCCGAGAGCGTCCGGGGCCGCGCCCGGTACCGTCCTTGCGCATGGGTCTGTTCTCGCGACTGCGCCGCCGGTCGGCCGGGACGGGTGCGCCGTCCGGGTCGGCCTCGTCGTCCAAGGCTGCCCGCGGCGCGGCCTCCCGGCACCTCGAGGAGTTCGCCACCAGCCGCAAGGGGGTCGAGGGGTTCGTCGAACCGGCCACCACCGTCACCCCGACCACACTGCTGCTCGTCGCCCACGACGGGGAGTGGACCCGGCGGGCCGTCCCAGACCGGGAGACGGCGTTCGGCTTCGCGCGCCGGCTCGGCGTGCCGGTGTACGACGTGCACCTGTCGGGGTACCCGCAGCGGATGCGGGACTACAACGCGCGGCAGAAGCGGGACGGTGGCGCGGGACCGCGCTGAGCGCACCGCAGCTGGGGCGGTGAACGCCGCAGCGTTCCCTCAGCCCCGGTTCCGGCCCTTGCCGGGGGTGCCCTCCGAAGCCGGGGTGCTGGCGCGCTCCGAGCGCTCTCTGGTGGCCTTCTTCGCAGCGACGGCTGCCTTCTTCTCGACCACCCTCTGCGTCTTCTCGACCACCTTCTGCGTCGCCGCAGCACGCTGCTCGGGACTTACGGCGTCCGGCCTGGCCGCTGGGGCGGCGTCCTCCTCGGCGACCTCCTCCTCGGCGGCCGCCGTGCCGGTGGTGTCCTCCTCCGGGGCCGCGTCCTCGGGGGTCTCGGACTCCGGGACGACGCACCCCGTCCGGGCCGCCTCGCTGACCCGCTCGCCGTGGTTGCGGTAGTCCTCGCTGGTGGTCCGGTCCCGTGCGATCGAGGACACGTACTGGCCGTGGTTGGTGACGCCCTCGGGACATGCCGGAGGAACAGCCTCGTCACCGTTCTCGGTGTCCTCGCCGGTCTCCGTGTCGTCCTCCCCGGCCTCGGTGTCCTCGGTGTCCTCGGTGTCCTGAGGGTCCGGCGTGCTCTCCTCAGCCTCCCCGGTGTCGTCGGTGGACTCAGCGTCGTCGGTGGACTCAGCGTCGTCGGTGGACTCGGTGTCGTCGGTGCCGTCGGTGCCGTCGTCGAGGTCGAGGTCGAGGGCCCCGGTCGTCGCGTCGGGTGAGGCGTCGGACGTCTCGACCGAGGTGGTGGAGGAGGTCGGCTCCGTCGTGGCGGCGAGTGCGCCGCCGGCTCCCAGGGCGAGGGCTGCCGCGGCGACGGCTGCAACCTTCGCCTGCGAACCGATGAGGGACACCAGCGAACGGGACACGAGCTCTCCTCCGGGGCACTGGTCGTGAAGCACTGGTCTTGAGGCACAGGGCCGACGGTCGTCGACCTGACACCCTCCTATCGCCCGTCCGGGAGAGTTCGTTACACAGCGCTGCGTCCCCAATCCGCAGCGTCACCGTCAGACGCGTCGCCGGTGCGGCGCCGCGGCGTCCGGGGCGAGGCTCAGCGGGCGGAGGCCACGTCCTCGAGCAGCGTGACGAGCGTGCGGACGCCGACGCCGGTGCCCCCCTTGCCGGTGTAGCCCCACGGCGCGGACTCGTTGAACGCCGGGCCGGCGATGTCGAGGTGCGCCCACGGCAGACGTCGGCCGTCCTCGGTGGTCGGCACGAACTCCCGCAGGAAGAGCCCGGCGACGAGCATCCCGCCGAACCGGTCCCCGATGTTGGCGATGTCGGCCACCTGCGAGTCCAGGCTGGCGCGCAGCTCCTCGGGCAGCGGCATCGGCCAGAACTGCTCCCCGGCGGCGTCGGCCGCGGCGCGGACGTCCGCCACGAGCGCGTCGTCCGAGCCTATCACCGCCGAGACCCGGTTGCCGAGGGCGACCATCTGCGCCCCGGTGAGGGTAGCGATGTCGATGATGGCGTCGGGGTTCTCCTCGCCTGCCGCGACGATGGCGTCGGCAAGCACGAGCCGCCCCTCGGCGTCCGTGTTGAGCACCTCCACGGTGCGGCCACCGTAGGTGGTGAGCACGTCCGAGGGCCGCTGCGCGGTGCCCGACGGCATGTTCTCGGCCAGCGCCATCCAGCCGGTCACCCGCACCGGCAGTCCCAGCCGCGCCACCGCGAGCACGGTCTCCAGCACCACCGCGGCACCGGCCATGTCGAGCTTCATCGTCTCCATGCCCTGCGCCGGCTTGATCGACAGCCCGCCGGAGTCGAAGGTGATGCCCTTGCCGACGAGGGCGACGTGCCGCGCCGCGCCGCGCGGGTGGTAGGCGACCTTCACCAGTCGCGGCGGGCGGGAGGAGCCCTGCCCGACGCCGAGGATGCCGCCGTAGCCCCCCGCGGCGAGCTGCTTGTCGTCCAGGACGGTCACCTTCACCGGCGCGCCCTTGGCCTGGTCCTGGGCGCGCCGGGCGAACTCGGCCGGGTACAGGTCGGCCGGCGGGCAGTTCACCAGGTCCCGGGTGGCGGCCACCGCCTCGGCGACGACGTGGGCCCGCTCGATGGCGGCCTTGAGGTGCCTGTCCCGGTACCGCGGGGTGACCAGGTGCACGGTGGCGACCGGCTCCTTGTGCCGGTCAGCGGTGCGGGCCCGGTAGGCCCGGTAGGCGTACGCGCCGAGCAGGGCGCCCTCGGCGACCGCGGTCGCGGTCGCGACGTCGTCCGCCGGCAGCGCCACCGCGACGGTCGGGGTGCCGGCGAGCTCGCGGACGGCCGCACCTGCAGCCCGCCGCAGCGCCTCCAGCGACGGGGCCTCGTCCCCGGCCAGCGACCCGGTCCCGGTCAGCACCACCACCGGGGCCGCGACCTGCCCGCCGGAGGGGACGCGGTGCACCTCGTCGGCCTTGCCGCTCACCCCCAGCGCGCTCAGCGACGACAGCGCCGATCGCAGTCCCCGGGGCAGCGCGTCGGCGCCCAGCAGCACCGGGCCCTCCGGGGTCGCGGCGGTGGCCACGACGAGCGCGTCGGCCTTGACGGACCGAAGGTCCTTGCCGGTCGGGGACAGCGTGGGCACGGTAGCTCCTGGTGTCGCGGGCGGTGTGACGTGGCAGGTGGCGACCGGCCGAGCAGCGGCCGGCGTCGTCCGCCGATGCTAACGACACCGCCGGCGGTAGGTTGCCCGGCATGGCTTCCGAGACCAGCGCCCCGGCGAGCCCACGGACCGGACCCTTGCACGACCGGCACGTCGCCGCCGGTGCCAGGACGGCGGAGTTCGGCGGCTGGACGATGCCGTTGGAGTACCCCGGCGGAGGGGTGCTCAAGGAGCACGCGGCCGTCCGGGAGGCCGTCGGCCTCTTCGACGTCAGCCACCTCGGCAAGGCCGTCGTCCGGGGCCCCGGTGCGGCCGACCTGGTCAACCGCACGCTGACCAACGACCTGGCCCGGATCGCTCCGGGCCGGGCCCAGTACACGCTGTGCTGCGACGACGCCACCGGCGGCGTCGTCGACGACCTCATCGTCTACCTGCGCTCGCCCGAGGAGGTGTTCGCCGTCCCGAACGCGGCGAACGCGGCCGAGGTGATCCGACGGCTGCGCGACGCCGCCCCGGACGGCGTCGAGGTCGTCGACCAGCACACCGACCTGGCCGTGCTCGCCGTGCAGGGCCCGCTGGCGGACGACGTGCTCACCGACGTGGGTCTGCCCGCCGGGCACGAGTACATGAGCTTCATCGACACCACCTGGCGCGGTGTCCCGGTGACCGTGTGCCGCACCGGCTACACCGGCGAGCGGGGCTACGAGGTGCTGCCCCGGTGGGAGGACGCCGGCGAGGTGTGGGACGCCCTGCTCGCGGCCGTCACCGCACGGGGCGGGCTGCCGGCCGGTCTCGGCGCCCGGGACACGCTGCGCACGGAGATGGGGTACGCGCTGCACGGTCACGAGCTGTCGCTGGACATCACGCCAGTGATGGCGGGCGTCGGCTGGGCCGTCGGCTGGGACAAGCCGCAGTTCTGGGGCCGTGACGTCCTCGTCGAGCAGCGCGCCGCCAAGTCGGGCCCGCTGGCCCGTGGACTGCTGGCCCGCGACCGGGGCGTCCTGCGCGACGGGCTGGACGTCGTCCGCGGGCAGGGTGCCGAGGTCGTCGGCCGCACGACGTCCGGCACGTTCTCACCCACTCTGCGCAGGGGCATCGCCCTGGCCCTGCTCGACCGCGCCGTGCGCCTGGGGGACGAGGTCGCGGTTGACGTCCGGGGCCGGCCGGTGCGCTGCGAGGTGGTCCGTCCACCCTTCGTCCGCGACCGCACCCGGGAGGACTGAACCTCCGAGCGGTGCCCGGGTCGGCACCGTGCACGGGTCAGAACGACGCGACGACCAGGGCCGCGGTCGCGGCGGTCTCGACCGCGGCGCCCAGGACGTCGCCGGTCACCCCGCCGAGGCGTCGCACGCCGTGCACGACGAGCAGCCCGGCCGCTGCCCAGCCGGCCAGCACCGCCGGCGCCAGGCCCACCACCGCGGCGCCCGCGACCACGACGACACCCACGCCGACGGCCGCGGTCCTCGGGACGCTGCCGGCCACGGTCGCCCCCAGACCGTGCGGCCGCGCCGCCGGGACCCCCCGGGCGCAGGCCCCGGCGAGCACGGCCCGGCTGGCCAGGACGACCGCCAGTGCCGTGACGGCACCGCGACCCGCACCGTGCTCGGCGACCACGGCGCCCAGCGCGGCCACCTGGGCGAGCAGCACGAGCACCACCACGGCCACCCCGGCCGGACCGGAGTCCCCCCGGCGCATCACCTCTAGCGCCCGGTCCCGGTCGCGGGACGCCGCCAGCCCGTCGGCGGTGTCCGCCAGCCCGTCGAGGTGCAGTCCCCGGGTCGCCAGGGCGAGCGCGCCCACCGCGGCCGTCGCGGTGACCAGCGGCTCGGCACCGAGCGCCGCGAGCACGACGACGACACCCCCGGCCAGGGCGCCGAGGACCGCGCCGGGCACCACCGCCAGCGCCATCGCCGCGCCGGCCACCGCGCCGTCCACCTGTCGGGGGACCGGTACGGGCACCGCGGTGAGCGTCCCCACGGCGAGCCGCAGCCCGTCCCGCACCGGGAGCCTCACGGCAGCTCGAGGGTGCTGCCGGCGACCACGAGCAGGCGGCGCTCGCTGGCTGCCGCGACCCGCTGGTTGAGCCGCCCCAGCCAGTCCCGGAAGACACCCCCGGAGCGGTGCGCCGGCACGACACCCGAGCCGACCTCGTTGCTCACCGCCACCACCGGCACGGGCACCTGGCGCCACGCGGCGAGCAGCTCGTCGATCGCGTCGCCTGCCGTCTGCTCCCAGCCGGCGGCGTCGTCCCAGGCCCCGGCGTCCTCGAGGACTCCGGTCAGCCAGGTCCCGAGGCAGTCCACCAGGAGCGGTGTGCTGGCCGAGCGGAGGACGGCGGTGACGTCGCTGGTCTCCACCGTCCGCCAGCCAGGGGGGCGGTGCTGCTGGTGGTGGCGCACGCGCGCGTCCCAGTCGTCGTCGGCACCGTCCGCCGGGCGGCCGGTGGCCACGTAGGTGACGGCCGGCTCGGCGGCGAGCAGCCGCTCAGCGGCCGTCGACTTGCCGGAGCGGGCGCCGCCGAGCACGAGGGTCCGCCGGGCCGGCGTCGGCGGCCGGGGCCGGGCTCCTACGCCCACGGTGAGCGCCTCCCCATCCCGGCCGGCGGCGGCACCCCACGCGGCGAGCCGGCTGCTCAGCTGGGGCTCCGGTGGGTTGTGGTGGCCCAGGTGGACGGCGACCACACGGGTGCCACCGCCGACCGCGCCGGCGCGGCGCAGCCGGGCCAGGTCGGCGGCGAACGACGGCAGGTCGTGGTGCCGCGTGCCGTGGGTGTCGTGGTCCCCGAAGGTCTCCTCGAGCAGCAGGACGTCGAGCGGCTCGGCGCCGAGCGCAGCGACCGTCTCCTCGGGCAGCGGGCCGGTGTCGGTGGCGTACAGCAGGCGGCGGCCCTCTGCGTCGCGGACGAGCCACAGCACCGCCTCACCGTCGTGCTCCGCCGGCAGGGCCCGCACGCCGTACCCGCCGACCCGCAGCTCCTCGCCGGCCCGGACCGGGTACCACCGCAGCGCTGCGTCGGGTGCCGCCCAGGGCCGCCACTGCTCGATCACCTCGCCGGGCCCGGCGACGACGAGCGGCTCCGTGCGGTGCGCCCAGGACCGGGACAGCAGGGCCATCGGGGCACTGTGGTCGGGGTGCGCGTGGGTGAGCAGCACGGCCTCCAGCCGGTCCAGCCGCCGGCCGGCGCGCAGCGCGGCCCGCGGTGTCTCGGGTCCGCAGTCCAGCAGCAGGACGTCGTCGACGAGCGCGGACGTCGGCGTCCGCACGATCCCGGCGTCGAGCTGGGTGGCGCAGGAGGCGCACCGGCAGAACGGGTTCGGCCAGCCGTCGGCCGAGCCGGTGCCCAGCAGCAGCACCTCCATCAGGTGGTCACCACGGGGGCGTCGAAGGCGGCGCGGCGCAGGCCGCGGCGCAAGGTGGCCAGCACCGCCCGGCCGGCCACCAGGCACAGCACGGCGGTGAGCACGCCGCGCACGAGGTCCCACGCCAGGCTCGTCACGACGTAGAAGGCGGCGTAGTGGGCGAGGTTCTGGGCCGCCGAGGCCGTCGGGTCGTAGCCGCCGCCCTCAGGGCCGGTGGTCAGGAACGGCCAGAAGTACAGGTTCATCACGGCGCCGTACCCCAGGCCGGCCACCAGACCGTAGCCCGCCAGCAGCCATCGCTCCGCGCGCCCCGAGGCCCTGGGCAGCAGCCCGGCGCCCATCGTCACCCAGCCCGCCGCGAGCATCTGGAACGGCGCCCACGGGCCGATCCCGCCGGTGAGGAACGCGCCCACCAGCATCGCCAGGGTGCCGAGCAGGAACCCGGCACCCGGGCCGAGCGCCCGCCCGGCCACCACAAGGAGGAAGAACATCGGCTCCAGACCGGCGGTGCCGGCGCCCAGCACCCGCAGCGCCCCGCCCACCGAGGCCAGCACCCCGAGCAGGGCGACGGTCTTGGCGTCCAGCCCGCCGGAGGCCAGCTCCGCCGCGGCGACCGCCGCGAGCAGGCCGAGGACGACGACGAACAGCCACGGCGCTACCGCCTGCTGGCCGGCCTCGGTGGTGCGCAGGACGAACGGCCAGGTGAAGGCGGCCACCCCGACCAGCGACGTGCCGGCCAGCACGAGCGCGGCCCGTGGGCGGACCCGCAGCACCGGACGGTGCCCCGTGCTGTTCACGAGGCCGTCTCCAGCGCGGCCTGGAGGTCCTGCACCGTGAGCCACGGCGCCGGGTGCATCACCTTGGCGATCTGCGGGGCGAACGCGGGCGAGGCGGCCAGCACGTCGGCGGCCGGCCCCCCGGCGACCACCTCCCCGTCCGCGAGCACCACCACCTCGTCCGCGACCTCGGCCGCGAGCTCGACGTCGTGGGTGGCCATCAGCACGGCGTGGCCGGACGCCGCCAGCTGGCGCACGTGCGTGACCAGCCGGCCCTTGCTGCCGTAGTCCAGCCCCCGGGTGGGCTCGTCCAGCAGCAGCACCTTCGGCGCGGCCGCGAGCACGACGGACAGCGCGAGCGCCAGGCGCTGCCCCTCGGAGAGGTCGCGGGGGTGGGTGGCGTCGTCGATACCCGGTGCCAGGTGCTCGAGCAGGTCCCGGGTGGTACCGGCCAGCACCGCCAGGTCGGCGTCCGCGGTCGAGCACTCCTGCGCCACGGTCTCCGCGTAAAGCAGCACCGTCGGGTCCTGCGGCACCAGACCGACGGTGCGCACCAGCCGCTCCGGCGGGGTGCCGTCCGGCCGCAGCCCGTCGACCCTCACCCGTCCGCTCGCCGGGCGCACCTGCCCGGCCAGGGCCGCGAGCAGTGTCGACTTGCCGGCGCCGTTGCGTCCCATCAGCGCCGTGACGGTGCCCGGCGCCAGGGCGAGGTCGACGCCGCGCAGCACCGGCACCCCGCCGCGACGGACGACGAGCCGTTCCGTGGTCGCCAGCGGTGCCCGGTCCGGCGAGGTCACCGGTGCGGGCAGCACCCGGCGCGGGGCGACGCCGGCGAGGCGGCCACGCAGACCGGCGGCCGCACGGCGGGCGTCGCGCACGGACAGCGGCAGCGGCGACCAGCCGGCGAGCCGGCCGAGGTCCACCACCGGCGGGGTCACCGGGCTCGTCCGCATCGCCTCGGCAGGCAGGTCGTCGCGGACCGCGCCGTCCTCCACCACGACGACCCGGTCGGCGTACTGCACGACCCGCTCGAGGCGGTGCTCGGCGAGCAGCACGGTCAGCCCCAGGTCGTGCACGAGGCGCGTCAGCGTGCCGAGCACCTCCTCGGCGGCGACCGGGTCCAGGGCCGAGGTGGGCTCGTCGAGCACCAGCACCCGCGGGTTGGCCACCAGCACCGAACCGATCGCCACCCGCTGCTGCTGGCCTCCGGACAGCGTGCGCAGGGTGCGTGACCGGACGTCGACGAGCCCGAGCAGGTCGAGCATCTCCTCGACCCGCCGACGCATCGAGGCGCCGTCCGCGCCGAGCATCTCCAGGGAGTAGGCGAGCTCCTCCTCGACGGTGTCGGTGACGAAGCCCGAGGTGGGGTCCTGCCGGACGACGCCCACGACGTCCGCCAGGTCCCGCGGACGGTGCGTGCGGGTGTCGCGTCCGTCGACCACGACCCGGCCGCCCAGCACGCCTCCGGTGAAGTGCGGGACGAGCCCGTTGACGCACCCCAGCAGGGTCGACTTGCCCGACCCCGTCGGTCCGACGACGAGAGCGAGCTCCCCCTCGGAGATCTCGAGGTCGACGCCGCTGAGCGCCGGCCTCGGGGCGTCCGGGTACCGCACGGACACCCGCTCGAAGGTGATCACGACCGAGCCTCACCGGGTCTGACGGCCGGAGCCGCGCGGCGCGGTGCCGGTGGCAGCGTCGCGCGCAGCGGCGGCAGCGGGGCGAGCCAGGCCGGCAGCACGGCGACCAGGACGGCGAGCACGACGACCGACGGCATGGCCGGCACGCCCACGGGGGACGTCGGCGGCACCAGCCCCGGCAGACCGAGCTGGGCGTAGACCAGCACGACCACGGCCGGGACCAGTCCGCTGACGACCACTGCCCACTCGGGCAGCGCCCACGGGTCCGGCCGGTAACGGCTGCGCGGGTCGCGGCGCGCGCCTCGCCACAGCGCCACCGCACCGGCGGCCGCCCCGAGCACGACCAGTGGCAGGCCCAGCGCCGGTGGCGACCCGCCGTCCAGGAGTCCGTACACGCCGACCACCACGCCGGCGACGCTGGTCACGCTCAGTGCTCCGGCGAGCCGCCGGTCCCGCGGGTCCCGGTGCACGCTGCGACCATAGCCGCGGGACTCCATCGCGGCCGCTAGCTCCAGGGAGCGCTCCAGGGCACCCTCGAGAACCGGCACCGTGACCCGGGCGAGCTCGCGGGGGCCACGCCCCGGACGGCCGCGAAGGCGGCGGGCGCTGCGCACCCGGCGGGCGTCGTCCACCAGCTGGGGGGCGTACGTCATCGCGACGACCAGCGCCGTGCCCACCTCGTAGAGGGTGGCGGGCACGTGCCGCAGCAGCCGCCGTGGGCTGGCCAGCGCGTTCGCGGCGCCGACGCAGGCCAGCACGGCGGCGAGCCGGGCCCCCTCGTAGGCGGCGTACGCGACCTCCTCGGCGGTGACCGGCCCGCCGATCCGCACCCCCTCCAACGGTCCGGGCAGGGGCAGCCGCGGCAGCTCGAACAGGACGGTGCGGCCACCCACGCCGGAGCCCAGCACGAGCTGCACGACCACCCGGACGACGATCATGGTCAGCCCGAGCAGGAGGAACGCCGCGAACACCGGTGGGGTCCCCACCTCCCGGCGCGACGCCACGACGTAGGCGGCCACCGCCACGACCAGGGCCAGCACGAGCGGGTTCGTCGTCCGGCTGGCCGCCGTCGCCAGGCAGACGGCCCACACCCACCACGCCACCGGGTGCAGGTGACGGGCAAGGGTGGGGCGGTCCGCCGGGCGCATCAGCCGTCGGCCAGGTCCCGGCGCCGCCGGAACGCGGCCACCGCGAGGGCGACGACCGCGGCGGCGGCGGCGATACCCAGCCACAGCCCCGCGCCCGGGCCCTCGTCGTCCTCGGCTGCTGCGGCGTCGTCCGCGGCTGCTGCGGCGTCGTCGTCCGAGGTCTGACCCTCGGTGGCGTCGTCCGTCGGGGTCTGGCCCACCAGGCCGGTGAGCTCCACCGGCTCGTCCGCGGCCGCGGCCTCCGGTGACACCTCCGGGACGGGGTCGCCGCAGCCGGTCGCCGGGTAGCCGTCGAGGCCGCAGACCAGGCCGTCCTCGACGCGGGTCTCGGCGACGGTGGCGAGCACGTCGGCGCCACTCGCTGCCTCGTCCACCACGGCGCAGTCGGCGCGCGGTTCCGGCGGCTGCGCGCCGTCCGGGGCGTCGGCCTCCCGGCCGTAGTCGATCACGACGGCGACCCGCTTCTCACCCGCTGCGGCCTCCTCGGCGCCGCAGACCTCCTCGAAGGCGGGCAGAGCCCGGGGCGTGCGGACGTCGGAGGGACCGGCGACGGCGAAGCGCCAGCCCTCGACCGCGCCGTCGGCCGGCGTGGTGCCGTCCGGGCCGGTCTGGGCGAACGCCCACTCGCCCTCGGTGAGCTGGTAGTAGCCCCAGTAGCGGTAGGCGTCCTGGGTGCTGGTGGCGGCCGCGGGGGAGACCCCGGCGGTCACGGCCAGCGCGAGGGCGCCGAGCAGGGTGCCCGCGCGCACCAGGCGCTGGGGCAGACGGAACAGGGTCATCGGTGAGACCTCCCTTCGCGCTGGGCTCAGGAAGGCATGAGGCACCGTCCCGGCTCCAGTCCGCGAACCACGACGGACGACAGGTGGAGCCAACGCCCGCGCCAGGTGCTCCGGCTCGCCGCCAGGCCCGCCAGCCCCTGATGGGGAGCAGCGAGGGCGGCCTACGGTTGCGGGTCAGCGCCGGAATCCGACCGGCTTCCCCTGCACGCGAGGTCGACGGGCGGATGCTCCCACTACGGGTGTGCCCGCGTCAAAGCGCTGTGGCCGGGTGACGCTGTGGCTGGGTGATGCTGTGGCGGGAGGTGGTGTCCTTGACGACGACGGCGCCGCTGACGGGCCTGCTGCCCGTACGGTGAGACCGTGACGAGTTTCAGCTGGATGTTCGAGGATGCCGCCGGCGATCCGGTGCCTGTCGACGTGGGCCAGCCGTCAGACGGCTTCCCCACGCAGGCGGACGCCGAGACCTGGATCGGCGAGACCTGGCGGGACCTGCTCGACGCCGGGGTCGAGCAGGTGCGACTGCTGGAGGACGCCCACGAGGTCTACGGCCCGATGAGCCTGCGCCCCGCCGAGTAACCCCCCACCCCGCCCCCCTCTCGGTGATCATGCAATCCCGCCACCCCCCGCCCCCTCTCGGTGATCATGCAATCCCGCCACCTCCCCAGACGAGGGCGGACGGCACGGTGGGACGCCTCATGGCCACTGGCGGCCGCTCCGAAAGTGGCCACTCCGAAGAGGGAGGCCACTCCGAAAGGTGACATGGGCCTTGGTGGCCGTGGCAGCCGACGTCCGGTCAGGGCCCACCACCACAGAATGCTGCGCTCGGCACCCCCTGACCGGCGTGTCGCGCCACCAACCCAGCATTCTGCGAGGCGGACGGCGGTCGGCTGGGTGGCGGGATTGCATGATCACCGAGAGGGGGAGGGTGGCGGGATTGCATGATCACCGAGAGGGGGAGGGTGGCGGGATTGCATGATCACGGAGGGGGTTAGGCGGCGCGGGTTCGGGGAGCACCCTCGGCCGTCTTGCCCGGGTCACGCTCGACGACGTCGCCGAGCGCCTCGTCGATGCGGTGCATCGCGTCCTGCGGGATGCGCACGCCCGAGGCCTTGGCGTTCTCGCTCACCTGCTCGGGCCGTGAGGCGCCGATGATGGCCGCGGCAACGTTGTCGTTCTGCAGCACCCAGGCGACGGCTAGCTGCGCCATCGTCAGGCCGAGCTCGTCGGCGATCGGCCTCAGTCGCTGCACCCGCTCGAGCACGTCGTCGTTCAGGAACCGCGCGATCGTGCTGGCACCACCCTTCTCGTCGGTGGCCCGTGAGCCCTCCGGCACCGGCTGACCCGGCTGGTACTTGCCGGTGAGCACGCCCTGGGCGATGGGCGACCAGACGATCTGGGAGATCCCCAGCTCGCGCGAGGTCGGGATGACCTCGCCCTCGATCACGCGCCACAGCATGGAGTACTGAGGCTGGTTGGAGATCAGCTGGACGCCGAGCTCCCGGGCCAGCGCGTGGCCCTGGCGGATCTGGTCGGCGGTCCACTCGCTGACCCCGATGTACAGCGCCTTGCCGGCCCGGACGATGTCGGCGAACGCCTGCATCGTCTCCTCCAGCGGCGTCTCCGTGTCGTACCGGTGCGCCTGGTAGAGGTCGACGTAGTCGGTCTGCAGCCGGCGCAGCGAGCCGTTGATCGACTCCATGATGTGCTTGCGGGACAGCCCGGTGTCGTTCGGACCCTTCGGGCCGGTCGGCCAGTAGACCTTCGTGAAAATCTCCAGGCTCTCCCGGCGCTCGCCCTTGAGTGCCTCGCCCAGCACGCTCTCCGCCACCGTGTTCGCGTACGCGTCCGCCGTGTCGAAGGTGGTGATGCCCTCGTCGAGGGCGGCCCGCACGCACCGGGTCGCGACGTCGTTCTCGACCTGGGAACCGTGGGTGAGCCAGTTGCCGTAGGTGATCTCGGAGATCTTCAGACCGCTGTTGCCGAGGTATCGGAATTCCATACCCGGCAGCCTAGGCCCGCCCAAGTCATCCCACGACTCGACGTCATGCCATGACTCGATCCACTGGTCAGCTCGGGTACTGCCCCCGGGCGACCATCGGCTTGGGCAGCCGCGTCCGGCGGATCTGGAAGGCGCGCAGGACGCCGTACCGCACCGAGCCCTTCGGCACGCCGTCCGGGCCGAACTTCTCAGCCAGTCGCCGGGACAGCTGCCTGGACAGCACGAAGCCGTCGACGAGGGAGAACACGACCGTCAGCCACAGCAGGGCGGTGGCCACCAGCTGGGCGACCGGGTCCATGACGAACGTCAGCAGGACGACGACCATCGCCACGACGAGGAAGTACTCGCCGGCGTTGCGGCGGGCGTCCACGTAGTCCCGCACGAACCGCTTGACCGGTCCGCGGTCGCGCTCGGGCAGGTGGCGCTCGTCACCGGTCAGCATCGCCTCGCGGGTCTTGGCGCGCTCTGCCTTCATCTGCTCGCGGTAGGCCTTCGCGGCGGCCTTGCGGTCGTTGGGCACCAGCGGGCGCTTGCGGGCCGCCTCACGCTCTCGGCGCTTCGGCGTCGGCCGACCCTTGCCGCCCACCTTCTCCACCACCGAAGCGGTGGTGGTTGCCGAGCCGTCGTTGCGAGCGTCGTCCTTGCTCCGTCCGAACACCCGCCCAGCCTATGCGGTCACCGCGCCGGTAGTTTCCGGCGTCATGACCACCCAGCCGGAGATCGACGTCCAGACCCACCGTGACCGGCTCGAGGAGCTGTGGGACGGCGTGCGCGCCGACCTGGAGGACCTCGTCCGGATCCCGAGCGTCTCGGCCGCCGCCTTCGACCAGGGGCACGTGGCCGCCAGCGCCGAACGAGTCGCCGGCCTGCTGCGGGACGCCGGGATGCCCGAGGTGGACATCCTCACCGCCCCCCGGCCGGACGGCACCGACGGCGCCCCCGCCGTCGTGGCCCGCCGGCCCGCGCCGGCCGGCGCCCCGACCGTGCTGCTCTACGCCCACCACGACGTCCAGCCGCCCGGAGGTGAGCAGGACTGGACCACCCCGGCCTTCGACCCGGTCGAGCGCGACGGACGGCTCTACGGCCGCGGGACGGCGGACGACAAGGCCGGCGTGATGACCCACGTCGCCGCGCTGCGTGCCCTGCTGCCGACGTGGGGCCCGGACGAGGGCGTCGGCGTCACGGTGTTCGTCGAGGGCGAGGAGGAGGTCGGCTCCCCGTCCTTCGGCGCGTTCCTGCGCGAGCACCGCGACCGGCTGGCCGCTGACGTCATGGTCGTCGCCGACTCCGACAACTGGACGGTGGACCAGCCGTCGCTGACGACGTCCCTGCGCGGCCTCGTCGAGGCGGTCGTCGAGGTGCGCACCCTGCGGCACGCCGTGCACTCCGGCATGTACGGCGGCGCCGTTCCGGACGCGATGACCGCGACCCTGCGGCTGCTCGACCGGCTCTGGGACGACGACGGGGCCGTCGCCGTGCCCGGGCTGCTCCGCAGCGAGGCGGCGGACCTGGACTATGCCGAGCAGACCCTGCGAGCGGACGCCGGCGTGCTGGACGGCGTCCGGCTTCTCGGTCACGGGTCGCTGCTCTCGCGGATGTGGACCCAGCCGTCCCTGACCATCGTCGGCATCGACGCCCCGAGCGTGGCGCACGCCTCGAACACCCTGCTGCCGGCCGTGCGGGCGAAGCTGTCGCTGCGGGTGGCCCCGGGCCAGGACCCGTCCGAGGCCTACGAGGCGCTGCGACGTCACCTGCTGGACTCGGCCCCGTTCGGGGCGCAGGTCGAGGTCAGCCTCAAGGAGACCGGCAGCGCGTTCGCCGGTGAGGTGGACGGGCCCGTCTACGACACCGCGCGCTGGGCGCTGTCCCAGGCCTGGGAGGGCGCCGACGTCGTGCACGCCGGGGTCGGCGGGTCGATCCCGTTCGTCGCGGACCTCAAGGAGCAGTTCCCCGACGCCACGGTGCTCATCACCGGCGTGGAGGACCCGGACACCCGGGCGCACGGCTACGACGAGTCACTGCACCTCACGGTGCTGCGGCGCGCCGCGCTCGCCGAGACGCTGCTGCTCGCCGCGCTGAGCGGACGCTGACAGCCGTGCGCGTCCTCCTCGCGCCGGACTGCTTCACCGGCACGCTGACCGCCGCCCAGGCCGCCGAGGCGCTCGCAGCCGGCTGGGCCGACCACGCCCCGGACGACGTGCTCGACCTGTGCCCCCTGTCGGACGGCGGCCCGGGCTTCGTCGACGTCCTGCACCGGTCCCTGGGGGGGCAGCTGCGCTCGCTGACCGTGCCCGGGCCACTCGGTGAGGACGTCCCGGCGGCGATGCTCGTCGTCGACGGCACGGCGTACGTGGAGTCTGCCCACGCCTGCGGGCTGCACCTCGTCCCCGTCGAACGACGAGACCCCACCCGGACGACGTCCGCCGGGCTGGGAGCCTTGCTGGAGGCCGCTGCCGAGGCGGCCGGCCGCGTCGTCGTCGGCCTCGGTGGGACCGGCACGGTCGACGGGGGAGCGGGCCTGCTCGCCGCGCTGGGGGCGGGAGACCCCGCCCTGCTCGGCCGCGGCGGTGGCGCGCTGGCCGACCTGCCGGACGAGGCCCTGGCCGGACTGGCCGCTGTGCGCGACCGGTTCGCCGGGACCGAGATCGTCGCCGCCACGGACGTCGACGTCCCGCTGCTCGGGTTCCACGGGGCTGCCGCCGGTTTCGCCGAGCAGAAGGGCGCCAGCCCCGAACAGGCCCAGCAGCTGGGTACGGCGCTCGGCCGGTTCGCCGAGGTGGCACTCGCCGCACTCGGTCCGGACGTCGCTCCCCAGCGGCTCGTCGCCGAGCCGGGCGCCGGCGCCGCCGGCGGGATCGGGTTCGCCCTGCTGCTGCTCGGGGCGACCCGTCGCTCGGGCACCGAGACCGTCCTCGAGGCCGTCGGGTTCGCCGACCGCCTGCGCCGCAGCGACCTCGTCGTCACCGGTGAGGGCACCGTGGACTGGCAGTCGATGCGCGGCAAGGTCGTCGCCGGAGTGGCGCACGAGGCACTTGCGGCCGGTGTACCGGTCGTCGCCGTGGCCGGGCAGGTGCACGCCGGCCGCCGGGAGATGCTTGCTGTGGGGATCGAGACTGCCTACGCGGTCGCGGAGACACCCGAGCAGGTGCGGGCTGCGTTGGCCGACCCGGCTGGCACGCTCCGTGCCCGGGCACGTCGGGTGGCCCGGACGTGGAGCCCGCGGTCATGGAAGCGATGAGTGCGGGGGGTTACCCTGGTCCCATGACCGAGACCGTCTCCACCACCCAGACCCACGGCGTCGAGCTGACCACCGTCGCGGCGAGCAAGGTCAAGAGCCTGCTCGAGCAGGAGGGACGTGACGACCTGCGGCTGCGCGTCGCCGTCCAGCCCGGCGGCTGCTCGGGCCTCATCTACCAGCTGTACTTCGACGAGCGGACTCTCGACGGCGACGCCGTCCGGGACTTCGACGGCGTCGAGGTCGTCGTCGACCGGATGAGCGTGCCGTACCTCGACGGGGCGACGATCGACTTCTCCGACACCATCGAGAAGCAGGGCTTCACGATCGACAACCCGAACGCGCAGTCGTCCTGCGCGTGCGGCGACTCCTTCAGCTGAGGCCCGACCGCCGCACGACAGCAGGCCGAGCGGTCGCTCGCCGCCGCGCGGCACGGCGCTGAGCGCCGTCCCGGTGCCGCTCGAACCGCCCGCGTCGCCCTGGGCCGCGGAGCTCGCCCGGCGTGTCGTGACTGCCCCCGCGGGGGAGGACCTGGTCGCAGTCGGCGCCGACCTCGCCCCCGGCACCCTGCTGGCCGCCTACCGGGTCGGGGCGTTCCCGATGGGGGTGGGACGACACGGTCGCCCACCGCTCGGCTGGTGGTCCCCGGACCCCCGCGGCGTCCTGCACCCCAGCGACCTGCGGGTGTCCCGCTCGCTGCGGCGCTCGATGCGCCGGTTCGAGCTGAGGGTCGACACTGCCTTCGATGAGGTCGTCGCCGGGTGCGCTGACCCTGGCCGGGACGGTCGCTGGATCACACCGGAGATCGCGGACGCCTACCGCCTGCTGCACGCCCTGGGCTGGGCGCACTCGGTGGAGACCTGGTGTGATGGCCGCCTGGCCGGCGGCCTGTACGGCGTCGCCGTCGGGGGCCTCTTCGCCGGGGAGTCGATGTTCCACCGGGAGACGGACGCGTCCAAGGCCGCCCTCGTCGGGCTCGTCGCGCTGCTGCGAGGCGACGGAGACCCGCGCCGGCTCATCGACGTCCAGTGGCGTACTGCGCACCTCGCCACGCTGGGGGTGACCGAGGTGCCACGGAAGCGGTACCTGCGGCTGCTGGAGCGCGCGCTCACCGCGCCCGACACCGACTGGGGCGTCCGGGATCCCAGCGTCTGATCCGGGATGAAACGCGGTCACCCTGCCCTCCGCGGTCGAGGGCAGGGGGGTAGGGTGACGCCACGTCGATACCGCTGCTCCGGCGCTCCCGGGGCCGTTCTGGAGTGGAAGGCCGACTTGCGTCAGCAGATGCGAAGCCGTACCCGCCGCGCCCCCGCGCGCCTGGCGGCCCTGGCCGCCGTCGCCCTCGTCACCACGGGGTGCTCGGCGCAGGAGGTCCAGCAAGGCTGGATGCCCGGGCAGCCGGGGCTTACCGACAAGTGGGACCTCACCAAGGACCTCTGGGTGGGCTCCTGGATCGCCGCGCTCGCCGTCGGCGTCCTGGTCTGGGGCCTCATCATCTGGGCGGTGGTCGCCTACCGCCGGCGCAAGGACGACACCGGTTACCCGGACCAGCTTCGGTACCACGTCCCGATCGAGATCCTCTACACCGTCGTCCCGTTCATGATGATCGCCGTGCTGTTCTACTTCACCGCACGGGACCAGACGATCATCGAGTCGCTGGAGGAGGAGCCGGACCTCACCATCCAGGTGATCGGCAAGCAGTGGAGCTGGGACTTCAACTACCTCGACGACAACGTCTACGAGGCCGGCATCCAGACACCTGTCGGCACGCCGCAAGAGGACGAGCAGATCCCCACCCTCTACCTGCCGGTGGACCAGACCGTCCGGCTGGAGCTGCAGTCCCGTGACGTCATCCACTCGTTCTGGGTGCCGGAGTTCCTCTACAAGAAGGACCTGATCCCCGGGCGGACGAACTACTACCAGGTCACACCCCAGATCGAGGGCGTCTACGCGGGCAAGTGCGCCGAGTTGTGCGGCGAGTTCCACTCGGAGATGCTCTTCAACGTCGCGGTCGTGGACCAGGAGGAGTACGACCGGCAGATGGACGCGCTGCGGGCACGCGGGCAGGAAGGGGCGTTGCCGGTGAACCTCGGCCGCATCACCACCGAGCCGGACGAGCAGACCGAGGACCGCATCGGTGAGGATCGGGGCGGCCAGGAGAACGAGGGCGGGCAGAACGGATGACGCAGTACGAGGAGGCAGCTGCGACCACCGGCACGAGCGCCGAGCCCGTCCGGACGCTGGACCCGCCGGAGCGGCGGGGCAACGTCGTCGTCCGGTGGATGACGTCCACGGACCACAAGACCATCGGCTACCTGTACCTGATCACGTCCTTCGCGTGGTTCTGCATCGGCGGGGTGATGGCCCTGGTGATCCGGGCTGAGCTCTGGCAGCCCGGCCTGGAGGTCGTGCAGAGCAAGGAGCAGTACAACCAGCTGTTCACGATGCACGGCACGATCATGCTGCTGCTGTTCGCGACCCCGTTGTTCGCCGGCTTCGCGAACGTGATCATGCCGTTGCAGATCGGCTCGCCGGACGTCGCGTTCCCGCGGCTCAACATGTTCGCCTACTGGCTGTACCTGTTCGGTGGGCTCATCGTCGCGGCAGGGTTCTTCACCCCCGGTGGAGCGGCGAGCTTCGGCTGGTTCGCCTATGCGCCGTTGTCGAACGCCACCTTCTCACCGGGGGTCGGGGGCGACCTGTGGGTCTTCGGCCTCGCGCTCGCCGGATTCGGAACCATCCTCGGTGCGGTCAACTTCATCACGACCATCATCACGATGCGCGCCCCGGGCATGACGATGTTCCGGATGCCGATCTTCACCTGGAACACCCTGCTCACGTCGGTGCTCGTCCTCATGGCGTTCCCGGTGCTGGCGGCCGCCCTGTTCGCCCTCGGCTCCGACCGTCGGCTCGGTTCCCAGGTGTTCAACCCCGAGAACGGCGGCGCCATCCTGTGGCAGCACATGTTCTGGTTCTTCGGGCACCCCGAGGTCTACATCATCGCGCTGCCGTTCTTTGGCATCATCTCCGAGGTCCTCCCGGTGTTCAGCCGCAAGCCGATCTTCGGCTACAAGGGCCTCGTCTTCGCGACGATCGCGATCGCCGGTCTGTCCGTGACGGTCTGGGCGCACCACATGTACACCACCGGCGCCGTCCTCCTGCCGTTCTTCGCGTTCATGTCCATGCTCATCGCGATCCCGACCGGGGTGAAGTTCTTCAACTGGATCGGCACGATGTGGAAGGGGTCGTTGACGTTCGAGACGCCGATGTTGTGGTCCCTCGGCTTTCTCGTCACCTTCCTGTTCGGCGGCCTGACCGGTGTCATCCTCGCCAGTCCGCCGCTGGACTTCCAGGTCTCGGACACGTACTTCGTCGTGGCGCACTTCCACTACACGGTCTTCGGCACCGTGGTGTTCGCGATGTTCGCCGGCTTCTACTTCTGGTGGCCGAAGTTCACCGGCACGATGCTCGACGAGCGTCTCGGCAAGATCCACTTCTGGATGCTGTTCTTCGGCTTCCATATCACGTTCCTCATCCAGCACTGGCTCGGCGTGGTCGGCATGCCGCGCCGGTACCCGGACTACCTCGCCAGCGACGGCTTCACCTGGATGAACCAGGTCTCCACGCTCGGGTCGTTCCTCCTCGGCGCCTCGATGCTGCCGTTCTTCTGGAACGTGTACGTCAGCTGGCGCAGTGCCCCGCGGGTCACCACCGACGACCCCTGGGGCTTCGGCCGGTCCCTGGAGTGGGCGACGTCCTCCCCGCCGCCGCGGCACAACTTCGTGTCGATCCCCCGGATCCGTTCGGAGTCCCCGGCCTTCGACCTGCACCACCCGGAGGTGGGTGCGGACAACCTGGCGCAGCCCGACTCCGCGCTCGCCAACGCGGTTGGCCCGGCCGACATGGGAGACAAGAAGTGAAGATCGAGACACTGGTCTTCGGCATGGGGGTGTTCTTCTTCACCCCAGTGGCCGTGATCTACGGCCTGCTGTCGAGTTGGGAGCCGGTGGGCACGGCAGCCCTGGCGCTGACCGCGGGGATGTCCGGCCTCGTCGGCGCCTACCTGTGGCTCACCGGCCGCAGGATCGGTGAGAGACCGGAGGACAACCCCCAGGGCGAGATCGCGGACGTGTCCGGCGAGTACGGCGAGTTCAGCCCGTGGTCGTGGTGGCCGCTGCCACTGGCCCTCAGCGGCGCCATCATCTTCGCCGGGCTCGCCGTCGGCTGGTGGCTGGTCCTCATCGGCATCGGGTTCAGCGCGATCGCCCTCGTCGGCTGGGTCTACGAGTACTACCGCGGGGCGCACGCCCACTAGAGCTGAAGCCTTGTCGGCCCAACTAGGTCCGTCCGGGTGGCCGGTTGCAGGCTCTCCCGTACGTGAGCCGGTGTCGCTTGCCAGCGTGATGGGACCACCCCACGTCGCCGACCGGTTCACCCCACCGACGACGACAGCACCTCTGACGGCCAGGGCACGGTTCGACTCCTACGCCACGGCCGTGCGCGAGGCGCTGTCGCACGCGGTTGCTCGTGGCCGCACGGTCGACGCCGCTGGCAGGCCTGCACTCGCGCCCGGTGCACCGCCTCCCCAGGCACGAAGGACGCAACGCCTTCGGCGTCCGCCGCACCAGCGTGCTGGTCGGCGACGTGCGCGACTTTGGTCGTCGTGGACGTCGCCGACCGCAGGCTCTCAGCGGTGAGGCTGGGAGGCCACAGCCTCCTGGACGTCGGAGGTCTCCACCTCGCCGTGGGCCGCGTGGTGCTGCGCGGCCTCGATCTCCGCCGGCGTGGGCGGCTCCACCCGGTCCTCGAAGTAGAACCGCGACAGCCGCTGGCGCCACCGGTCGCGGCGGGCGCCAGGCCGACGCACGCCGTTCTCGTCGACCTCCGGCTCGATCTCCAGCGGTCGGTAGACCGGGTGCTGGACGAGCACCCACCGCTCCTGCTCACTGAGCGGCTCGTGGACCTCGAAGTACTCGCCGTCCGCGGTCCGCACCACACGCCCGGTCTCGCGGCCGTGCAGAGCGAGCTCACGGTCCTTGCGCTGCAGGCCCAGAGCGATCCGCTTGGTGACCCAGAACGCGATCGGTGGGAGCACGATGAGCCCGATGCGGAAGATCCACATGAGGTCGTTGATGGACATGTTCAGCGACGTGGCGATGATGTCATTGCCACCGTTGGCCCACAGGATCCCGTAGAACGTGATCGCCATGACACCCAGGCCGGTGCGGGTGGGGTTGTTGCGGGGGCGGTCCAGCAGGTGGTGCTCCCGCTTGTCCCCGGTAGCCGCGGCCTCGATGAAGGGGTAGGCGACGAGCGCCGTCACCATCAGGCCCGGCAGGATCACTGCCGGGATGAGGATGTTGAACGACAGCGTGAACCCCAGGACGGTCCACTCCCACCCGGGCATGAGCCGCAGCGCGCCGTCGAGGAAGCCGACGTACCAGTCCGGTTGGGTGCCGGCGCTGATGGGGGAGGGGTCGTACGGGCCGTAGTTCCAGACCGCGTTGATCTGCACCGTGGCCGCGACGAGCGCGATGAGACCGAACACGACGAAGAAGAAGCCGCCGGCCTTGGCCATGTACACCGGCATGAGCGGGTAGCCGACGACGTTGTCGTTGGTGCGGCCCGGCCCCGGGTACTGGGTGTGCTTCTGCAGGAACACCAGCCCCAGGTGAGCCCCGATGAGGGCGAGGAGGATGCCGGGGATCAGCAGCACGTGCGCGATGAACAGCCGCGGGATGATGGCCTCTCCGGGGAACTCGCCGCCGAAGATGAAGAACGACAGGTAGGTGCCGACCACCGGGATCGCCTTGATGATGCCGTCGATGATCCGCAGGCCGTTGCCCGAGAGCATGTCGTCCGGCAGCGAGTAGCCGGTGAAGCCGGCCGCGATGCCGAGCAGGGTCAGCACCGAGCCGATCATCCAGTTGACCTCGCGCGGCTTGCGGAACGCCCCGGTGAAGAACACGCGGAACATGTGCACGACCATCGAGGCGACGAACAGGAGCGCGGCCCAGTGGTGGATCTGCCGCATGAGCAGCCCGCCGCGGACGTCGAAGGACAGGTGCAGCGTCGAGGCGAAGGCCTCGGACATCTCCAGGCCGTTCATCGGGGCGTAGCTGCCCTCGTAGGTGACCAGGCCCATGCTCGGGTTGAACCACAGGGTGAGGAACGTGCCCGACAGCAGCAGGACGATGAAGCTGTAGAGGGCGATCTCGCCGAGGAGGAACGACCAGTGGTCAGGGAAGATCTTGCGGGCCAGGCCACGGACCGCCTTGGAGGCGCCGAGCCGGGTGTCGAGGAAGTCGGCCACCGATCCCGTGGCGCCGGAGGTCGTCGTGGTGCTCATCCGCGCTCCCAGAAGCTCGGGCCGACAGGTTCGTGGAAGTCGCTCTGCGCGACGAGGTACCCCTCGTCGTCCACGCTGATGGGTAGCTGTGGCAACGGCCGCTTCGCCGGACCGAAGATCACCTTGCAGTGCTGCTCGACGTCGAAGGTCGACTGGTGGCAGGGGCAGAGCAGGTGGTGCGTGGTCTGCTCGTAGAGGGCGACCGGGCAGCCGACGTGCGTGCAGATCTTCGAGTACGCGTAGATGCCGTCGACGTCCCAGCCTTCCCGCCCGGGCATCGGCTCGACGTCCTGGGGATCGAGCCGGATGAGCAGGACGGCGGCTTTCGCTTTCTCCTCGAGCGGGTGCTCGGCGTCCTCGATGCCTTCAGGCATGACGTGGTAGACCGACCCGCGGGTGACCTCCGAGGCCTTGATCGGGGTCCCGGACGGGTCCCGGGCGAGCCGCTTGCCGCGCTCCCAGAACGTGTGCGCCAGCTTGTCCTGGGGCAACGGACCCAGGTCGCCGAGCAGCAGGAGGGCCGGCAGCGGGGCGAGCGCTGCGGCCCCGATGAGCGAGTTGCGCAGCAGTGCCCGACGGCCCAGGCCGGACTCCTGCGCCCCCAGGGCCAGGATCTCGGCGGCAGCCTCGCGGTCCTCGTCGCTGCCCCGCATCGGGTGACGCATCTCGATCCGCTCGGTGTCCGGCATCAGCGTCTTGGCCCAGTGGATGGCGCCGACTCCGATCCCGAACATCGCCAGGCCGAGGCCCAGACCGAGTCCGAGGTTGGACTTGAACAGGGTGGCGAAGGTGCCGTCCAGGGGGACGGCGAAGTACGTGACGATGAGCAGGATGCTGCCGAGCGCGGACAGGCCGAACAGCAGGGCGACCTGGCGTTCGGCGCGCTTCGCGGCCCGTGGGTCGGTGTCCGCCAACCGGTGCCGGTGGGCCGGCAGGCCGGGGTTCTCGAAGCGCTCGGGCGCGTCGGTGCGTGTGGCGACGTCCGTGCCGGGCTCCTGCTCGCTGCTCATCGTGTCCTTCGAGTGGTCGTTACCGGGCGGAGGCGTCGGCGTGCTCACGAGGACTTCGCCCCCAGCCACACCGCGGCGCCGATGAGCAGGCCGAGCAGGCCCACCCAGACGAAGAGGCCCTCGCTGACCGGTCCGAGCGATCCGAGCGACCAGCCGCCGGCGGGGGAGCGCTCCTCGACGTTCTTGAGGTAGCTGATGATGCTCTGCTTCTCGTCGGGGGTGATGTTCGCGTCGTTGAACACCGGCATCGCCTGCGGCCCGGTCTGCATGGCCTCGTAGATGTGCACGGGCTCGACGTCCATGAGCGCCGGGGCGTACTTGCCACGGGTCAGGGCGCCGCCGGCACCGACGACGTTGTGGCACATCGCGCAGTTGACCCGGAACAGCTCGTAGCCCTCGGCGATCCGGTCGGGGTCGTCGAGCGGCTGGACGTACTCGTCGTCCGGGATGGCGGGCCCGGGGCCCAGGGAGGCGACGTAGGCCGCCAGCTGGCGGATCTCGTCCTCGCTGAACTCGCCGGGACCACGGCGCGGGGCCTGGACGTCGGTCTTCTGCAGCGGCATCCGCCCGGTGCCGACCTGGAAGTGGACGGCGGCCGCGCCCACCCCGATGAGGCTCGGGCCGTTACGGGTGCCCTCGGCCTGGGTGCCGTGGCAGGTCGCGCAGTTCGCTAGGAACAGCTCCTGGCCGGCCTCGACGTCGTCGGCGCCGGCCGTGGTGCTCGCGGTCGCCTCCCGCGGGGCGACGGTCGCGTAGGCGGCGCCGGTCACCAGGAGGGCCAGGAGGAGCAGCACCACCGTGGCGAGCGGGTGGCGCCGGCGGGCGGCGAGTGCTGTCACTGCGGATCCCTCGTCTCTGGAGAGGTCGTTCAGGTGCGGGCGGGGGACGGGTACGGCTACTGGATGACGTAGATGATGATGAACAGGCCGATCCAGACCACGTCGACGAAGTGCCAGTAGTACGAGGTCACGATCGCGCTGGTGGCTTCGCGATGACCGAACCGCCGGACGGCGAACGCCCGCCCGATGATCATCAGGAAGGCGATGAGGCCGCCGAGCACGTGCAACCCGTGGAAGCCCGTGGTCAGGTAGAAGACGGAGCCGTAGGGGCTGCTCGCGATCGTCACCCCCTCGGTGACGAGCACGGCGTACTCGTAGACCTGGCCGGCGATGAACACCGACCCCATGAGGAAGGTCAGGACGTACCACTCGACCATGCCCCAGCGGCGGACGTCCAGCAGGCCACCGGTGCGCTGCGGCTGGAACCGCTCGGCCGCGAACACCCCCATCTGGCAGGTGAACGAGCTCGCCACGAGGACGAGGGTGTTGACCGTGGAGAACGGCAGGTTCAGCTTCTCCGGCTCGCTCACCCACAGCCCCGGCTCGACGGCCCGGATCGTGAAGTACATCGCGAACAGCCCAGCGAAGAACATCAGCTCGCTGGACAGCCACACGATGGTCCCGACCGCGACCGTGTTGGGCCGGTTGACGGTTACCGGAGCAGCGGCGTGCGCCGTGGTTGCTGTCGACACGGGCGTCATTATGGCCATGAAGCCCCCCTGGCGGGGGACCACCCCCGGATTGTCCGGCGTGCCCTGCGGTCCGCGCCGTCCGGGTCGGTAGCATCCCGGGCGTGGACAGCTTCCCCGGCGACGGACCCCCGGCACGCGAGCAGCCGCTGCGCGTCCTGCTCTACAGCGACGACATCGACACCCGCAACGCGGTGCAGTTGGCCGTCGGCCGTCGGCCGGCCCGGGACCTGCCGCCGGTGGAGTGGTTCGAGTGCGCCACGGCACCCGCCGTCATCGAACGGATGGACGCCGGCCTCGTGGACGTCGCCGTCCTGGACGGCGAGGCGGCCCCGACCGGTGGGATGGGCCTGTGCCGGCAGCTCAAGAACGAGATCTACCGCTGTCCCCCCATTCTCGTCCTCACTGGGCGTCCCCAGGACGCGTGGCTCGCGGCCTGGTCGCTCGCGGACGCCGCGGTGCCGCACCCGCTGGACCCGTTCGACCTCACCGAGGCGCTGGTCGGGCTGGCTCGCACCCGCCTCGGCGGCGTCCGGGCCGGCTGAGCCCGTGCGCAGCTGGCCTCAGCTGATCGCTGACCTGCTGGCCGGGCACGACCTCGCGGCGGCGGACACCGCCTGGGCCATGGAGCAGGTGATGACCGAGCGGGCCACGCCGGCCCAGCTCGCGGGGTTCCTCGTCGCGCTCCGCGCCAAGGGGGAGACGGTCGCGGAGCTCGACGGGCTCGCCTCGGCCATGCTCGAGCACGCCGTCCCCATCGACGTCCCCGGTCCGCTCGTCGACGTCGTCGGTACCGGCGGCGACCGCGCTCACACGGTGAACATCTCGACGATGGCCACGCTCGTGGTCGCCGGCACCGGACGCACCGTCGTCAAGCACGGAAACCGGGCTGCGTCGTCCGCCTGCGGGTCGGCTGACGTCCTGGAGGCCCTCGGCGTCCGGCTGGACCTGCCGCCTGCCCGGGTGCAGGAGGTCGCCACCGAGGTCGGCATCACGTTCTGCTTCGCGCAGGTCTTCCACCCGTCGTTCCGGCACGCGGCAGTGCCTCGGCGTGAGCTCGGGGTGCCGACCGCCTTCAACTTTCTCGGGCCGCTGACGAACCCGGCGCGACCCCAGGCCTGCGCGGTCGGGGTGGCGGACCTGCGGATGGCGCCGCTCATGGCCGGGGTGCTCGCCGCGCGGGGCACGTCGGCTCTGGTCTTTCGGGGAGAGGACGGGCTCGACGAGCTGACACCGACCGCCCCCACCAGGGTGTGGGAGGTGACCAGCGGCACCGTCCGCGAGCAGCTCGTCGACCCGGTCGACCTCGGCGTGCCCCGAGCGAGCGTGGAGGACCTGCGCGGCGCGGACGCTCGGCACAACGCGGACGTCGCCCGCCGGGTCCTGGACGGCGAACGCGGCCCGGTGCGGGACGCCGTGCTGCTCAACGCCGCCGCGGCGCTGGTGGCCGCCGGGGTTGGTCAGGGCGACCTGACGGAGCGGCTCCGGGCCGGCCTGGCCGAGGCAGAGCGATCCGTGGACGACGGCGCCGCCCGCGCCGTCCTCGACCGCTGGGTCGCCGCCACGCAGTAATCCCCCCGTGATCATGCAATCCCGCCACCCCCGCACGCCCCCTCGTGATCATGCAATCCCGCCACCCCCGGCCCGGGCAACTCCGTGATCATGCAATCCCGCCACCCACCGGGTAGCGGGTCCGGCTCACAGGATGCTGGGTTGGTGGCGCGACACGCCGGCTAGGCCGTGCGCGGCGCAGCATTCTGTGGTCCAGGCGCCTGACCCGACGGGGCCGCCAGGGCCACCAAGCCGCACCCCGTGTCGCTCCGGTGGATGACGGCCCGGAGCGGCCGCCGGGGTGCAGGCCTCTAGCGGTTGACGGTGGACATGTCCTCGTAGCGGTCACCCACCGGGGCAGCCACCTTGTCGAGGGCGGCCAGCTGGTCGGTGGTCAGCTCGATGGCGTCGGCCGCGACGTTCTCCTCTAGGTAAGCCACCCGCTTGGTACCGGGAATGGGCGCGATGTCGTCACCCTGGGCGAGCAGCCAGGCCAAGGCGACCTGCCCGGGCTTCACGCCCAGCTCGGCCGCCACCGCGTCGACCTGCTCGACGATCCGGATGTTGTGCTTGAGGTTCTCCCCGGCGAAGCGCGGGTTGTGGCGGCGGAAGTCCTGCTCGTCCAGCTGCTCCACGGAGCGGATCGTGCCGGTGAGGAAGCCACGTCCCAGTGGGGAGTAGGGCACGAATCCGATGCCCAGCTCCCGGACGGTGGGGAGGATCTCTTCCTCGGGGTCACGCGTCCACAGCGAGTACTCGGTCTGCAGCGCGGTCACCGGGTGGACCGCGTGGGCTCGGCGGATGGTCTCCGGGGCGGCCTCCGAGAGTCCGACGTGAAGAATCTTGCCCTCCTGGACCAGCTCGGCCAAGGCCCCCATGGTCTCCTCCACGGGGGTGGCCGGGTCCACGCGGTGCTGGTAGTACAGGTCGATGTAGTCGGTGTTCAAACGCCTCAGTGCACCCTCCACCGACAGCCGCACGTTCTCCGCGCTGCCGTCCAGCCCAGGGGTGTCGCCGGCGCGGTGGGAGATGGTGCCGAACTTGGTGGCGACCACTACCTCCGAGCGGCGGCGGCCCAGGGCTCGTCCCAGCAGCTCCTCGTTGGTGTAGGGCCCGTACATCTCAGCGGTGTCGAAGAAGGTGACGCCGAGATCCACTGCCCGCTGGATGGTGGCGATCGACTCGGAGTCGCTGGTGCCGCTGCCGGTGTAGAAGGCGGACATGCCCATACAGCCCAAGCCGAGACGTGAGACGTCCAGTCCTGCGGTTCCCAGGGTGACGTGCTTCATGCGTTCTTCCCTTCCCACTCGGTCGTGCCAGGGCCCGAGCCGCGGCTGCGGGCAGGCCGTGAGAGGCGCGCCGTCGCGGCGTCGTCGGGGCCGGACGCTTCGTTCCGGCGGCGAAGGGCCTCGTGCTCGCCGGTGGCACCAGTGCCTGCTCTTCGACGAACGTCACCAGGCTACCGCCGGCTCCGTGGACGGCCACACGAGCGACCGCACACGGTCGGTGAGCATCACCACAGAATGCTGAGCTGGGCGCGGCATTGCCGGCGTGTCGTGCCACCAACCCAGCATTCCGCGAGCGGGCAGTGGGGGCTGGTGGCGGGATTGCATGATCACGAAGAGCGGTGATCAGGGGAGGGGGGTGCGGGGGTGGCGGGATTGCATGATCACGGAGGGGGGGGAGAGGGGTGCGGACGGCGGATCGCGGGGGGGGGGGGGGGGGGGGAGGGAGAGAGAGTGTCAGTCGCCGTCGAGGCCGATGGCGAAGGCTGCCTCGAGGTCGTGCCGGGAGTAGGTGCGGAAGGCGATGAAGGTCTTCGTCTTGCGGACGCCGGGGATCTTGGAGACGCGGTCGGCGATGACGTCGGCGAGCTGCTCGTGCTCGGCCACTCGCACCATCGCGATGAGGTCGGTGTCGCCGGTGACGGAGAAGACCTCGGAGACCTGCTCGATCTCGGCGATCTCCTGCGCCGCCTCGGGGATGCGGTCGACGTCGGTGTCGATGAGCACGATGGCGGTGATCACGGCGTCACCCTACTGCGGTCACCCGGCTCGTCGGGGCGCTCGCACCGCCCCCCAGTGCGGTGTCTCGGGAAACGGCGTGGCGGCCGCCCGGGCGGACCCGAGCGGGTCGAGCCGGGCCCGGGCAGCGCCTGCACCGTGCACCGGGCTCGCCCACTGCCCGTCGAGGGACACCAGCCGGACTCCCGGGGACTCCAGCCAGCGCAGGATCGTCTCGGTCTCCTCTGGGTGCGCGGCCGGGACGGGCCCGACCGGGCGGGTCACGTGCTCGGCGGTCGAGCGCAGGGCCTCGATGTAGGGCGTCGGGTCCTGGCCCGCCGGTGTCACCGTCGTCCCGGCCATCCGGCCGAACCGGACGACGACCACCTCCCACCCGCCGGCATCGGCGCGGCGGGCGGCCACGAGCTCAGGGGTGCGGGCCAGCGGAGTGATCCGCTGGGTGCGGGCGGCTGCCCGGACGAGCACGAGCAGCCGGTCGCGGTGGGTGGCGGCGTCCTCGAACCGCTGCGCCGCGGAGAGCCCGGCGATCCGCTCGAGCAGGCACTCCACGACGTCCCGCAGGTCACCGGTGAGCGCGTCCCGGACGGCGGTCACGATCCCGCCGTAGTCGTCCCGCGACTGGTCTCCGGTGCACGGCGCTCCGCACCGGCCCATCTCGGCCAGCACGCAGGCGCTCGCCGTGGGGGAGGGGCGTAGCGGCAACCGGCGCGTGCACTGCCGCAGCCGGAACGCCTCGTGCAAGGCCGCGACCGCCGCCTCGGCTGCCGCGACCGACCCGAACGGACCGAGGTACTGCGCCCCGCGCTCCGCGTCCGGGCCCACCGTGCGCACGATGGACAGTCGGGGGAAGGGCTCGGCGGTCAGCTTGACCCACGGTGCCCGCTCCGGGTGGCGGGACCGGCGGTTGTACCGCGGCTTGTGCTCGGCGATGAGGCGCTGCTCGCGTACCTGCGCCTCCAACGCGGTGGCGCACACGATCGGGGTGACGGCCGCGGCGACCGAGACCATCTCCGCCATCCGGCTGCGGGTCTCCGACGCCGTGAAGTACGACCGCACCCTGGTGCGGATGTCCTTGGAGGTGCCCACGTAGAGCACCCGCCCGCGGTCGTCGCTGAACGTGTAGACGCCAGGGGCGTGCGGCAGTGACTCGGCGAGGTGCCGCTTGCGCCGCTGCGCGGCGGTGACCCGGGAGGTGAAGGTCGTGAGCTCCTCGAGGGAGGTCACCCCGAGGTTGCCCAGTCGGGCGATCATCGCGTGCAGGACGTCGACCGTGGCCCGTGCGTCGTCCAGGGCGCGGTGCGTGGGCGTGGTCGTCGCGCCGAAGAGGCGGGCGAGGGTGGCGAGCTTACGGTTCGGCGCCTCGTCGTCGGTCACGACGTGCCGCGCGATCCGGACGGTGTCGAGCACCTCGAAGCCCGGCCACGGGATCTCCTGCCGGGCTGCGTTCGCCTTGAGGAAGCCGACGTCGAACCCGGCGTTGTGCGCGACCAGGACGCTGTCACGGGCGAACTCGAGGAACGCGGGCAGCGCCTGCTCGATCCGCGGCGCCCGGGCGACCATCGCGTCGTCGATCCCGGTGAGCAGGGCGATGAACGGCGGGATCGGGGTCCCGGGGTTGACGAGCGTCTGGAACTCCCCGAGGACCTCTCCGCCGCGCACCCGGACGGCGCCGATCTCGGTGATGCCGTTCGTCTGCGGCGACCCGCCGGTGGTCTCCAGGTCGACGACGACGAAGGTCGTGTCGCGAAGCGGCGTGCCGAGCTCGTCCAGGGTGGTCTGGACCGGCACGCCGCCACGCGCGACGGCGGAGGAGGGCCGCGCGAGCACCGACGAGGTCATGGCCGGAACGCTAGGCGGGACCACCGACAACCCCGCGGACCGCCACGCGGTCGAGACCGTCCGGAGACCGTTGTCGGTGGTCCCGCCTAGCGTCCGTCGGGCCGGCGCGGAGAGCCCGCCCGGCACGAGGAGGTGCGCGCGACGTGCTCATCGACTGCGAGACCTGCGTGGTGCGGGACGTGGCCTGTGCCGACTGTGTCGTCACCGTGCTGCTGGACCGGCCCGAGTCGCAGGCGCCGGTGGTCCTGGACGACGAGGAGCGCGCCGCGATCGGCGTGCTCGCCGACTCTGGGCTGGTGCCGCCGCTGCGACTGGTGCCGGCAACCTACGATGAGCGGCGTGCAGGGGGTGCGGCGCGGGCCGGCTGAGCGGGTGCGGCCCGGGCACCGCGGCGAGGGTGGGGCCCGTCCCTCGGTCGCGGTCGTCGTCACCGCGGCGCTCGCCGCCCTGCTCGTGGTCGCTGGCCTGCTGCTGGGCGGTGGGGCCGTCCGACTCGGGCCGGGCGGTGAGTCGAGTGCGAGGTCGGGAGCCGCGACCGCGCCGGGGTCCGGCGACGGCACCGGCGCGGGACCGTCGGCTCCGGGCACGGTCGGGCCCCTCACCCCCTCGGTCGACCCGGCGGCGCTGCGCCTGCAGGCGCTCGACGAGCTGCTGGCGGCCCGGGCGGACGCCGTCCTGCGCCGTGACCGCGCTGCCTGGCTGGCGACGGTCGACCCCGCCGCCGGAGAGTTCGCCGCCCGGCAGGCACAGGTCCTCGACCACCTCGCCGAGGTGCCGCTGGCCGACTGGCGGTACGAGTACGCCGGCGAGGGACCTTCGCTGTCCGCCGAGCGGCGCGCCGTCCTGGGACCCGAGGCCTGGGTCGCCCGCGTCGTGCTCGTCTACCGGCTGGACACCGGCACCGGCGGGCCCGCCGGTGCCGAGTCCGCCGGGTCCGCCGGTCCCGCCGGAACTGCTGGCACCGTCACCGGAGAGGTCCGCCGGGAGCAGCACCTCACCCTCGTCCGCCGGGGCGACGACTGGTTCGTCGCCGACGACCAGGACGGCGACACCGCCCCGGACCTGTGGGACCTCGGGCCGGTGCACGTGGTCCGGGGGCAGCGCTCGCTCGTGCTCGGCACCGCGCCGGTGGCGGACCTCACTCGCTACGCCGCGGAGACCGACGACGCCGCCGTGCGCGTCGACGCGGTCTGGGGCGGCGACTGGCCGCGCACCGTCGTCGTCCTCGTCCCCCGCAGCCAGGAGGAGATGGCTCGCCTGCTGCTGCGCGACGACGACGCCGGCCTGGAGCAGATCGCCGCCGTCACCACCGGTGAGGTCGGGCTCGACGACCCGGGGGAGTCGGCCGACCGCATCGTGGTGAACCCGGCCGGGTTCGACCAGCTCGGTCCGCTCGGGCGCCGGGTCGTGCTGACCCACGAGATCACGCACGTCGCCACGCGGGCGACGACGACCGAGGCGGTGCCGATCTGGCTCAGTGAGGGGTTCGCCGACCACGTCGCCTACCGCGAGACCGGGGTCGCCAAGCAGGTCATCGCCCAGGACGTCCTCGACCGGGTCCGCGCCGGCCAGCTGCCCGCGGCGCTGCCGACCCGGCTCGACTTCGACCCCTCCCACGGCGACATCGCCCCCGCCTACTCGGGGTCGTGGCTGGCCGCCGACCTCGTCGCGGTGCGCTGGGGGGAGGAGGCGCTCGTCGGCCTCTACCGGACCGTCGCCGCGGGCACCCCCGTCGACGAGGCCCTGACCGCACTCCTCGGTCTTGACGAGGCCGCGTTCACCCGTGAGTGGCAGGCGTACCTCACTCAGCTCGCCTCGTAGGGTGGCGCCTCGTGCGCACCCTCGTCGTCACGAACGACTTCCCGCCGCGGACCGGAGGGATCGAGTCGTTCGTGCTGGCGATGGTGCAGCGGATGCCGCCCGGGTCGGTCGTCGTGCACACCGCTCGCCAACCCGGTGACCGGGCCTTCGACGCACACCTCGACGCCCCCGTGGTGCGGGACTCCTCCCGGTTCATGGTCCCCACCCCGGCGATCGCCCACCGGGCCGCCGACCTCGCCCGCGCCGAGGGCTGCGACCGGGTCTGGTTCGGCGCCGCCGCACCGCTGGCCCTGATGGCCCCCACCCTGCGTGCCGCCGGCGTGCGGCGGGCGGTCGCCACCACGCACGGGCACGAGGTGTGGTGGGCCGGGGTCCCGGGGACCCGTCAGGCCCTGCACGCGATCGGGGACCGCACCGACGTCGTCACCTACCTCGGGGAGTCCACCCGCTCGCGCATCGCCCCGGCGCTGAGCCCGGCCGCCCGGGCCCGGATGGTCCAGCTGACCCCCGGCGTCGACCCGGAGGTCTTTCACCCGGACGTCGACGGGACCGTCGTCCGAGCCCGGCACGGGCTGCAGGACCGCCCGGTGGTCGTCTGCGTGTCCCGGATGGTCGCGCGCAAGGGACAGGACGTGCTGGTCCGGGCGCTGCCGCTGATTCGCGCCCGGGTCCCGGACGCCGCCCTGCTCCTCGTCGGGGACGGCCCTCACCGGCCGACGGTCGAGCGCCTGGTCCGCCAGCTCGGCCTGGAGCGGGACGTCGTCCTGACCGGGCGGGTGCCGTGGGGGGAGATCCAGCACCACTTCGCCGCCGGGGACGTGTTCGCGATGCCGAGCCGGACCCGGCTCGGCGGGCTGGAGGTCGAGGGGCTCGGCATCGTCTACCTGGAGGCGGCCGCGGCGGGACTGCCGGTCGTCGCCGGCAGCTCAGGCGGTGCTCCGGACGCCGTTCTGGACGGCGAGAACGGGTTCGTCGTCGACGGGCGGCGGGTGGTCGACGTCGCCGACCGGGTCACCCGGCTGCTGCTCGACCGCCGGCTCGCCGCCGACTTCGCCCGCCGGGGTCGCCAGTGGGTCCTGGAGAAGTGGTCGTGGTCCCAGCAGGCCGACCGGCTGCAGCGCCTGCTCGCCGGCCACCCGGTCTGACCTCACGGCCCGCCGACCAGCTGCATCGTCGCGGCGACGACCGCCAGCCCGAGCAGCGCGGCGCTCAGTCCGAGGGGATGAGCCGCAGCCGGACGGCGTTCATCACCGCCTGGGCCCGGTTCGTCGCACCCAGCTTGTCGTAGACCTTGGCGACGTGGGTCTTGACCGTGGACTCCGACAGGTAGAGCCGGCGCGCCACCTGGTGGATGGACAGACCGTCCTTGAGCAGGTGGAGCACCTCGGACTCCCGGGGTGTCAGCCGCGGCCGGTCGTCGGTGGCTCGCCGGCGCACCGCCGCCGCCAGGTCGGCGGCGGAGAACGTGTCCGGGGCGGTGGCTGCCCGGCGTACTGCCGAGACGACGTCGTCCAGGTCGGCGCTCTTGAGGACGAGGGCCGTGGCGCCGGCCTCCAGGGCCGCGAACAGGGTGTCGTCGTCGCCGTGCATGGTGAGGACGACGATGCCGAGTCGGGGCATCTCCCGCCGGGCGCGGCGGCACAGGTCGAGCCCGTTGCCGTCGCCCAGGGAGACGTCGCAGACGAGGACGTCGGGCCGCGCGTCCAGCAGCGCCGTCCACCCGCTCTGCACGCCGTCCGCCTCGGCGACGACCTCGAGCCCCTCCTCGGCGTCGAGGATCGCGCGGATCCCGCCGCGTACCACGGTGTGGTCGTCCACCAGCAGGATGCGGGTCATCGCAACGCATCCGTCCTCTCGGGCCCGGGTCGTGCGGTCCCGGCGGTTTCGCCTGCGACCCCTGGCTGGAGGCCGCCGTCCTCCGCGGCCGCGTCGACGGGGCCGATCCGCAGCGCGGTGACCCAGCCCTGAGCGGCCCCGGTCGTGGTGATCCGCCCGCCGAGGCCCGCGAGCGCGGCGGCGAACTCCGGTGCCGGTTCCCAGCGCGCCCTGCCGTCGTGGCGCAGCTCCAGCTCGGCGGCCGGAGGGTCGGTCCGCAGCGCCACGTGCACCCGGGTGACGCCCGGGTCGCCGCGCACCGCCGTGAGGAAGTCCTGCGCCAGGCGCATCAGCGCGGACTCCACGTGAGCCGGCAGCCGGAACGGCGACTCCCTCAGCTCCGAGGTCACCGCGGCACCGGTGGCCGGGCCCAGGCTCTGCACGGCGGCGGACAGCGCAGCGCCAAGGCCCCGTTCGGGGCGTACCGAGGTGCGCAGCGCGGCGATGGAGTACCGGATGTCCTGGATGGTCTGGTTGAGCTGTCGGCGGACGGCGAGCAGCTCCCCGGCGAGCTCGGGGTCACGCTGGCGCAGCCGGCGCTGGACGAGGTCGAGTCCGAACCCCAGGGCGACGAGGTCCTGGGCCACGCCGTCGTGCATCTCTCTGGCCAGTCGTTCCCGCTCTGCGACCTCGCTGAGCGTACGGAGCTCGATGAACGCCATCGCGGCGTGCAGCCGAGGGGCGCTGGTGCGAATGGCGCCCTCCACCGCCCGGACCTCCTCGGCGGAGAACGGCCTGGCGGCGAGTCGTTCGAGAATGAGCACGCCGAGCAGCTCGTCGGCCCGGTCGGCCACGGGCACGACGAGCACGGCGGATCCCGTCCGCCGGCCTGCGGCGTCCGCCTCCCGGACGTCGTGGACGGTCCGCCGTGACACCCAGGCCTCGTGCGCGGTGCCCTGCTCCTTCACCGGGTCCCGCCAGGGCACGCGGTCGGCGCCCCGGACGACGACCGGGCTCACCTCGTCGGGTCCGATCTGGACGAGGACGGCGGCCCGCTCGGCTGGTGCAGCGGCCAGGGCCGTGTCGAGGAGCATCTCGGCGACGGCGGGGACGTCGAACCCCGCGGGGAGCCGCCGTGCCAGGTCCCGCAGCCGCCCCAGCAGCAGGCCGGCCTCCTCGGCCGCCGCCTCGGTGCGGCGCTGCGCGTCGACGCCTGCGGTCGCGCCGTACGCCCAGCCACCGAGCAGGGCGATGGCTAGCGCGAGGGCGGACCACTGAACGGCGGGCAGCCACGGTCCGGACGTGGTGAAGTGCCACGCGGTGGCGGCTGCGGCGCTGCCGACGGTCACTGCCGCGAGCACGCCGGACGTCGCCAGCCCGGCCCGCAGCCCGTGCTGCTCGCCGGCGCGGAAGGCGGGCACGAGCAGCAGCGGGAGGAGGGCGGCGTGTCCCGGGTAGCCCACGACGACCGCGAGCAGCACCAGCCCGGTCTGCAGGCTGAGCACCTGCAGCCGCCGCCGGTTCGCAGTGGTCTGCGCCGCGACGACCTCGAGGACCACCAGCCCGAGCGCCCACGGCAGCACCTCGATGAGGGACCCCTGCGCGGCGGCGACGACGAGCGCGAGCAGGGACAGGCCGATCCGCACCCAGCCCGGCAGGTCGGGCAGCGTCACTCGCTCCCGTGCCCAGCGCTCTAGGCCGTTCGTCGTGGACGGCATGACGTGATCGGACCTCCCCCCACACCCCACCAGCATGATCGGCGGCTGCGGCGCTGTCAGCCGATTGCCCCAAGTCGCCGTCCGACGGCCCGACCGCGAGCGGTCAGCCCTTGTACATCTCGTCCACCTTGTGCGCGAAGTCCTTGAGCACCTCGCTGCGCTTGAGCTTCAGTGACGGGGTGAGGTGACCCGACCCCTCGGTGAGCTCGCTGTGCAGGATCTCGAACTTGCGGATCGACTCGGCCCGCGACACCGAGGCGTTCGCCTCGTCGATGGCCGACTGGATCGCCGCCCGCACGTCCGGGTCCTGGGCGGCCTGGGCCGGGGTCATCTCCGGCTTGCCGTGGTTCGACAGCCACGTGGGCAGCATCTCCGGGTCGAGGGTGATCAGAGCCGCGATGTACGGCTTCTGGTCCCCGATGACCAGGCACTGGTCGACCAGTGGGTGCGCGCGGATCCGGTCCTCGAGCGCTGCGGGGGCGACGTTCTTGCCGCCGGCGGTCACGAGGATCTCCTTCTTGCGCCCGGTGATCCGCAGGAAGCCGTCCTCGTCGAGCTCGCCGAGGTCACCGGTCTTGAACCAGCCGTCCTCGTCGAACGCCTCCTTCGTCGCGGCCTCGTTGTTCCAGTAGCCGCGGAACACGTGCGGCCCCTTGATCAGGATCTCCCCGTCGTCGGCGATCTTCACCGAGTTGCCGGGCAGCTGCGGCCCCACCGTGCCGATCTTGATGAGGTCCGGGGTGTTGACACTGGTCGGTGCGGTCGTCTCGGTGAGCCCGTAGCCCTCCAGGACGACGAGACCGATGCCGCGGAAGAAGTGACCCAGCCGCTCCCCGAGCGGTGCGCCGCCGGAGATCGCGTACTTCGCACGGCCACCGAGGGCCTGTCGGATCTTGCCGTAGACGAGCCGGTCGAAGACGGCGTGCTGAATCCGCAGCACCAGGCCCGGACCACCGGAGTCCTGCGCCCGGGAGTAGTCGATGGCGACCGCGGCGGCCCGGCGGAAGATGTTGCCCCGGCCGTCGGCCTCGGCCTTCTGCTCCGCGGAGTTGTAGACCTTCTCGAAGACCCTGGGGACTGCCAGCACGTAGGTGGGCCGGAAGCTCGCCAGGTCAGGCATGAGGTTCTTGACGTCGGGGGTGTGCCCCATCGTCACCGCCGCGGCGACGTTGAGGACCTGGATGAAGCGGGCCAGCACGTGGGCCAGCGGCAGGAACATCAGGGCCGAGGCCTCTGTGTCGTCGACTCTGTAGTCGACGACCTCGTGCAGCCGGGCCACGGCGTTCTTGGACAGCACGACGAAGTTGCCGTGGGTGAGCTCGCAGCCCTTGGGCCGCCCGGTCGTGCCCGAGGTGTAGATGATCGTCGCCAGGTCGTGCAGGCCGGCGATCCGGCGTCGCTCCTCCACCGTGGCGTCGTCGACCTCGGTGCCGGCCGCGGTGACCTCGGCGACCGCGCCGCTCTCGATCTGCCAGACGTCGCGCAGGGCGGGCAGCTTGTCCCGCGCGCTCGCCACCGTCGCGGCGTGCGAGGAGGTCTCGACGAAGCAGGCGACGGCGCCGGAGTCGCCGAGGATCCACTGGACCTGCTCGGCGGAGGAGGTCTCGTAGATGGGGACCGTGACCGCACCGGCGAACCAGTTCGCGAAGTCGATGAGCGTCCACTCGTACCTGGTCCGGGCCATCAGCCCCACCCGGTCGCCGGGCTGTACCCCGGCGGCGATGAGCCCCTTGGCGAGCCCGGTGACCTCGGCGAGGAACTCCCGGGCGGTGACGTCCTGCCAGCGGTCGGCGACCGGCCGGCGAAACACCACCTTGTGCGGGTCGGACACCGCGTTGTCGACCACGAGGTCGGTGAGGTTCGACGACGGGTCGACCTCGACGAGCAGCGGGACGTGCACTTCACGCACGGGGGACTCCAGTTCCGAGAGGGCGAGCGATCCTGCTCGTGACCCTAGCGGCCGCCACTGACGAACGGGAGACCTGTGACCGCGCTGTGACCTGTGGCGCTTCCGGCTGTGACCTGCGGCGCTGTCGTTCAAGTCCGCCGGTCCGGCTGACGATGGGGCTCGGGAGATGACCAGGGACGACGACCGCCCGCCAGCCGCTGACCGCTGCCCGCAGTGCGCGGCCCGCAACGCCGCCACCGCCCAGTGGTGCACCCAGTGCTACGCACCGCTCGGTGGCGGGGCCTCGGACGTCGCACCGGCTCCGGTGACGGTGCCGGTCACGGACCAGCCAGGGGCCCCGGACGCCGAGCGGCTGCTCGCCGAGCTCGCCGCCGCCGAGCGGCGCCCGACGCCCTCGCCGCGGCTGTCCGCACTCGTCGCGACACCCGGCTCGCGAGTCGCCGTCATGCTGGTGGGCACCGTGCTCGTCAGCGCTGTCGGGTTCGGTCTGCTCGCCCTGGTCGGCTCGGTGCTGTGACGGTGGTGCGCGGTAGCCTTCCGCGCACCACGGGCGCCCCGCCCACCACCCGTGACCGGAGGAGCCGGGCCGATGGCCGACCGCACCGAGTCCCGCACGCACGTCGACGCCGCGCCGGCCGACGTGCTCGCGGTCATCGCGGACCTCGAGGCCTACCCGCAGTGGGCCAACGGGATGAAGGACGTCGAGGTGCTGGCCCGTGACGGCGACGGCCGCCCGGAGCAGGCCCGCTTCGTCGTGGACAGCGGGCCGGTCAGCGACACGTACACCCTGGCCTACACGTGGGACGTCGCTCCCGACGGCACCGGGACCGTGTCCTGGCGGCTGGTCGAGGCGCAGGTCATCACCCGGCTGGACGGCGAGTACGAGCTGGTGGCGGACGGCGACGGCACGGATGTCTCCTACCGGCTCACCGTCGACGTCCGCATCCCGATGCTCGGCATGCTCAAGCGCAGGGCGGAGAAGGTCGTCATCGACACCGCGCTCAAGGAGCTGAAGAAGCGGGCCGAGGGCTGACGTCGTCCGTGCGGGTCATCCTCCTCACCGGCAAGGGCGGCGTCGGCAAGACCACCACGGCGGCCGCCACGGGGCTGCACGCCGCCCGCCGCGGCACGAAGACCCTCGTGCTGTCCACCGACCCGGCGCACTCCCTCGCCGACGCGCTCGGCGTCCCGGTCGGGGCCGAGCCGACCGAGGTCGAGCCCGGGCTCTTCGCCCAGCACGCGGACCCCCGGACCCGGATGGACCGGGCCTGGCAGGGCGTCCGGGAGTACCTGCTCGCCGTCCTCGACGCGGTCGGGGTCGAGCCGGTCGCCGCGGAGGAGCTCACGGTCCTGCCCGGGGTGGACGACGTCCTCGCCCTGCTCGAGCTGCGCGACCAGGTGCGGACCGGGCCGTGGGACCTCGTCGTCGTCGACTGCGGGGCCACCGCCGAGACCCTTCGGCTGCTCGCCCTGCCCGAGTCGCTGTCCTGGTACCTGGACGCCGCGGTGCCGGCCGAGCGCCGGATCGCCCGCGCCGTCCGGCCAGTGCTGGAGCGGGCCGGCGGGCTGCCGCTGCCGTCCGAGGCGGTCCTCGGGGCCGTGGACCGGCTGCGCCGCGAGCTGACCGACGTGCACGCCGTGCTGACCGCGCCCACCACCTCGGTGCGGGTGGTGCTGACGCCAGAGGCCGTGGCCGTGGCGGAGGCCCGACGCACGCTGACGTCGCTGGCCCTGTTCGGGTTCGCCGTCGACGGCGTCGTCGTCAACCGCCTCGTGCCGGACGGCGCGGACCCGTGGCGGTCGGCGTGGGCCCGGGCGCAGGCCGAGCAGCTGAGCGCCGTCCGGGCCGCGGTGGGGCCGCTGCCGGTCGTGACCGGGCCGTACCTGCCCGCCGAGCCGGTGGGGGTGGACGCGCTCGCCGACCTCGCCGGCCGGCTGTACCCCGGTGGCGCGGCGGCCGGGGACCCGCTGGCGGTTGCGCCGAGGCCCCCGCCGGTCCAGGTGCAGCGGGACGGCCAGGACTTCGTGCTGGAGCTGCGCCTGCCGGACGCCCGGGGCGAGGACGTCGACCTGGCCCGTGACGGCGACGACCTCGTCGTCACCGTCGGCCCGTACCGCCGTCACCTCACCCTGCCGTCCGCCTTGCGGCGCTGCGACGTCCAGGGCGCCGTGCTGCGGCAGGGCGTCCTGGGCGTCCGGTTCCGCCCGGACCCGGCGCTGTGGAGGACCTGGTGAGCGCCACACCGCCGCACGGCAGCCTCGCCGAGGAGGCGGCCCGGCTGGTCTCGGCCCTGCAGGACGCCGCCTCGGCCTGGTCCGCCAGTGCCGGTGAGGGGGCCGGTGAGCGGGCCGGTGAGCGGGCCGGGCCCGACGGCCAGCACGAGCACACCGCCACCCCGGCGGCGTGCCGGGTCTGCCCGCTGTGCCAGGCGATCGCCGTCGTCCAGAGCCTGCGGCCGCAGACCCTCCAGCACCTGTCGGACGCCGCCGCCTCGCTGGCGGCGGCCGTCGCCGACGTCGTCGCGGCCACCCGCGCCGCCACCACCGACCCCGCCGGCCGCGCCGCCACCACCGACCCTGCCGGCCCGGCTGACGCCACCGACCCCGCCGGCCGCACCGGCCCCGCTGCCACGCCGTCGGGCACCGCCGGGCAGCCGCCGCCGCGGGACGCCCGCCTGCAGCACATCGACATCACCGTCCGGGACGACTGAGGGGGCACCCGTGCACACCATCGGACTCGACATCGGCGGCACCAAGATCGCTGCCGGGCTGGTGACGGAGGCCGGGAGGGTCGTCCGCACGGTCCGCCGGGAGACCCCGGCGAACGACGTCACCGCGATCGAGGACGCTGCCGCCGACGCCGTCGCCGAGCTCGTCGCCGAGCACGACGTCGAGGCCGTGGGCGTGGCCGCCGCCGGCTTCGTCGGCGTGGACCGGTCGACGATCGTCTTCGCGCCGAACCTGGCCTGGCGGGACGAGCCGATGGGCCGCGACCTGGAGTCACGCACCGGCCTGCCGGTCGTCGTGGAGAACGACGCCAACGCCGCGGCGTGGGGGGAGTTCCGGCACGGCGCCGGCCGGGACATCGAGGACATGGTCCTCGTCACTGTCGGCACCGGACTCGGCGGCGGCGTCGTCACCGACGGCCGGCTGCTGCGGGGGCACGCCGGTTTCGCCGCCGAGCTCGGGCACGTCCGCGTCGTCCCCGACGGCCACCGCTGCGGCTGCGGCAACCGCGGCTGCTGGGAGCAGTACGCCTCGGGGCGGGCGCTGGTCCGGGAGGCCCGCGAGCTCGCTTCCACCGACAGCCCGATGGCGGCCCGGCTGCTCGAGCTGGCCGACGGCAGGCCCGAGCGGATCGAGGGACCGCACGTCACCCAGGCCGCGGAGGAGGGCGACCCAGCGGCCATCGAGCTGCTCGCCGACCTCGGGCGCTGGCTGGGGGAGGGGCTGGCGAGCATCGTCGCCGTCCTCGACCCGGCCGTCATCGTCGTCGGCGGCGGGGTGTCCGCGGCCGGGGACCTGCTGCTGCAGCCGACCCGCGCGGCGTTCCGCCGTCAGCTCACCGCGCGCGGGTACCGGCCGGAGCCCCGGATCGTGCCGGCCCTGCTCGGCAACGACGCCGGCGTGATCGGCGCCGCGGACCTGGCCCGCCTGCGCTGACCGTGGCCCTCGCGATCGGCGTCGACATCGGCGGCACGAAGATCGCCGCCGGGCTCGTCGACGAGGACGGCGCGGTGCGCGGGTGGCACCGGCGCGCCACGCCGGGCAGCGACGTCCAGCTCGTCGAGGACCGCATCGTCGGCGCAGTCGCCGCGCTGCGGGCCGCCGCGACCGGCCGGCGGCAGGCCGTCGTCGCCGTCGGCGTCGGCGCCGCCGGGTTCGTCTCCGCGGGCGGGGCCCGGGTGCTGTTCGCCCCGCACCTGGCCTGGCGCGACGAGCCCCTCCAGCAGGTCCTGCAGGAGCGCATCGACCTGCCCGTGCTCGTGGACAACGACGCCAACGGGGCCGCCTGGGCCGAGGCCCGGTTCGGGGCCGGTCGGGGCGAGAGCCGGCTGGTCTGCGTGACGCTCGGCACCGGGATCGGTGGCGGGATCGTCATCGACGGCCGCCTCGAGCGGGGCCGGTACGGGCTCGCCGGAGAGTTCGGGCACATGGTGGTCGTCCCCGGCGGGCACCGGTGCGAGTGCGGCAACCGCGGCTGCTGGGAGCAGTACGCCTCGGGTCGGGCGCTGGGCCGGGAGGCCCGCGCCCTGCTGGCGTCGGGGTCGCCGTCCGCCCAGCCCCTGCTCGACCGGGCCGGCGGCGACCCCGCGCAGCTGACCGGCGAGGTGGTCACCCAGGCCGCGGCGGACGGCGACCCGGCAGCGGGCGAGCTGGTCACCGAGGTGGGGGAGTGGCTGGGTGCCGGCCTGGCGAACCTGGCCGCCGCACTGGACCCGGGCACGTTCGTCGTCGGCGGCGGGGTCGCCGCTGCCGGGGACCTGCTGCTGGAGCCGGCGCGGGCGGCGTTCGCCCGCACCCTCACCGGTCGCGGGCACCGCCCGCCCGCGCGAATCGTCGCCGCCGAACGTGGCCCGCTGGCCGGCGTCGTCGGCATGGCCGACCTCGCCCGTCGGGCCGTCCTGGACGGCCGGTAGCGTCCGGCCGTGCCCAGCGAGGACGACGCCCCGTCGGCGCTGCGGGTGATGACCTGGAACGTGCGCGACCTGCGTGGCGACCCGCTCGCCGTCTACCGGGTGCTGCGCTCGGCGCACGCCGACGTCGTCTGCCTGCAGGAGGCGCCCCGGACGTGGCTGAGCCGCAACCGGATCGCGGACCTGGCCCGCCGGGCCGGGATGCTCTACGTCACCGGCGGTCGCGCCTCCGGCGGGACGGCCCTGCTGGCCCGGGTGCGGGCCGACGTCAGCCGGCCGAGCGCCGTCCGGCTGCCGGTGGCGGGCCGGTTCACCCGGCCGCGTGGCGCGGTGTCCGCGGTCGTCGCCCTGCCCGGGACCCGCCCCGTCCTGGTCGTCGGCGTCCACCTCGGCCTGGACGACGCCGAACGCGCCGACCACGTCGCCCGGGTCCTCGAGCACGTGCGCTCCGTCGGGCTGCCGGTGGTGGTCGCCGGGGACCTCAACGAGCCACCCGGCGGGCCGTCCTGGCAGGCCCTGGGCGCGGTGGTCGCCGACCCCGCGGCGGACGACGGACTGCCGACCTTTCCGGCGCGCCGGCCTCGGCACCGCATCGACGTCGTCCTGGTGGACCCGGTCCTCGACGTGCTGGGCCACGGGTCGCCCGACGGCGTCGACCCCGGTGACGTGCTGCTGGCCAGCGACCACCTGCCGGTCGCGGCCACGGTGCGGCTGCCGCGCTGAGCCCCCGGCCCCTGCGGGGTGTGCCGACCTGCTCAGGTCACGTCAGGCAGGGTCAGGTCATGTCAGACAGGGTCAGACCACGGCGCCGTCGTCGTCGTCGCCCGGGTCGCGCCGGCTCGGCATCCGCGCGACCAGGGTGACGAACCCGGCGACGAACGCGCCGACGGCCACCAGGATCAGCAGCTGCGGCACGTCCCGCCAGAACAGCGCGGTCAGCAGGAAGAACAGGGGGGAGCCGAGGACCCCCGCCCACGCCGCCATCGTGATGGCGTCACTGCGGGGCAGCGGCGGCGGCTCCGGCGGGACGAAGCCCTCCTCCTCGTCGTCCGGGTCGGGCCGTGCGGCGGCCTCCCGGGCCCGGTCCCCGCCGACGTGGGTGGGCACGACGTCCCAGTCCACCGGGTGCCCCGTGCCCTGGGGGTCCTTGGGGTCGGCGCGATCGGTGTCGCGGGGGGCGTCGGGGTCGCCGGGGGCGTCGGAGTGGTCGGTGTCCTCGGTGTCCTCGGCGGCCGGCCAGCGGCCCACCGGCGTCGCGTCGTCCTGGTCCCAGTTGGCCACGATGTCCGCCCAGGCCGCCTCGAGGTCGACGTTGCTGTCGTCGTCCCGTTCGGGAGGCACGCCGGTCACGTCGCGTCCCCGGCGGTGACCCGCTCCACGAACTCGGCGCTCCCGGTGAAGATCGTCTCGGCGTCGTTGTCGAGAGTCGCGACGTGGTAGCTGTCGTGCAGCACGACCTCGGTGACGTCCGTCGAGGACACCCGGGACAGGACCAGCGCGGTGCTCGAGGCGGGGACGACGTGGTCCACGGCGGAGCGGAACACCAGCAGCGGCTGGAACACCTCCGGCAGGTCACGCACGAGGTCCTTCTGGGCGCGGAGCAGCGAGGCCAGCGCCCTGAGCGGCAGACGGTCGTACCCCACCTCGGTCTGACCGGGCTTCTTGATGTCGTCGGTGATCCCCGGGAAGGAGGGGATGACCCGGTGCAGCAGCGGCACGGCGGGCAGCAGCACGTGCTCCAGCTTGGCGGCCGGGTTGACCAGGACGAGGCCCGCGACGTCCGGGCCGTGGTCCTCGGCCAGCCGCAGGGCCAGGGCGCCGCCCATGGACAGGCCGCCGACGACGACGGCCCGGTGGGAGCGGCGCAGGTCGCGGAACTCCCGCTCGACGTCGTTGTACCAGTCGGCCCACTCGGTGACGTTGGCCTCCTGCCACGTCGTGCCGTGACCGGGCAGGCGGGGGACCCGGACGGTGTAGCCGTCCTTGGCCAGGTGCTCCCCCCACGGGCGCATACTGTTCGGGCTGCCGCTGAGCCCATGGACGAGCAGGACGGCGACGTCACGGTCCCCGTCGTGACCGAACGGCTCGGCTCCTGGGACGACTGGCACGACCTCATCGTGACACGTGCCCCGGGTGCGGTACAGGGCGCGTCCCGACCTGCGCCCCGTAGAGTGAGGCGCACGTCACCCCGCGGTGACGGACCGGAGGTGGAGACCACTTGTTCTACTGGCTGCTCAAGAGGATCGTGCTCGGACCGATCCTCAAGGCGCTCTTCCGGCCCTGGGTCAAGGGGCTGGAGAACGTCCCCGCCTCTGGTGGCGCGATCCTCGCGAGCAACCACCTGTCGTTCTCCGACTCGTTCTTCCTGCCGGTCATGGTGCCGCGGCGGATCACGTTCCTGGCCAAGGCGGACTACTTCACTGGCCGCGGGATCAGGGGGCGCATGACGGCGGCCTTCTTCCGCGGGGTCGGTCAGGTCCCGGTGGACCGTTCCGGTGGCCGGGCGGGCGAGGCCGCCGTGCGTACCGGGCTGCGGGTGCTGCGCCGCGGCGACCTGCTCGGGATCTACCCCGAGGGCACCCGCAGCCCCGACGGCCGGCTGTACCGGGGCAAGACGGGCGTGGCACGACTGGCCCTGGAGGCCAAGGTGCCGGTGCTGCCGGTGGCCATGATCGACACCGACAAGGTGCAGCCCATCGGCCAGCGCATCCCGAGGATCCGTCGGGTGGGGATGATCATCGGTGAGCCGATGGACTTCTCCCGGTACGAGGGGATGGAGAGCGACCGGTTCATCCTGCGGTCCATCACCGACGAGATCATGTACGAGCTGATGAAGCTGTCCGGCCAGGAGTACGTGGACGTCTACGCCTCCACTGTCAAGGCACGGCTCGCCACGGTCGCCCGGGAGCGGTTCGAGGAGCTCGCCGTCCGTGGTCGTGAGGTGCTGGACAAGAGGGACGGCGACCGGCACGGGACGGGGGAGGACGCGGAGGACCCGGACGCCCGGGCCGGGGAGGTTCCGGACACTACGGACGGCGATGTTCCGGACGGCGATGTTCCGGAGGCGGACGTCTCGGACGCCGATGTCTCGGACGCCGAGGTCCTCGGGGCCGCGGAGGAGATCGCCTCGGTCGAGGGGCTGGTCACAGCGGACAGCCCTGCTGAGGACAGCGACGACGTGGCGAGCCACAACGGTGTCGTCAGGCCGGACGTCGTCGAGCAGACCGGGCCGGTCGTGCAGCGGCGCAACTCCGCGTGAGTGAGCGGTCTGGGGCTGGGCCGTGGCGGGATTGCAGTCATCGAGCGGGACGGCGAGGGTGGCCGCATCAGGGAGGTCCGGAACGGCGCGCCTGCACCACCGGAGACATCGAGCTCAAGCCGTGGCTGTCGCCTCATGACCGACCAGTAGGCGCTAGAGCGGCCATGACACGCTCCGCGGCTCGTGCGGGCTCCTCGTGCTCCCACAGTCGGAGCACCGTCCAGCCGAGCTTCTCCAACGCGTCGTCGGTGTCTCTGTCTCGGGCCATGTTCGCGTCCAGCTTCGACGACCACCACTCTGCGTTGGATCTCGGCCTCGTCCCGTGCTCAGGGCACCCATGCCAGAAGCAGCCGTCGACAAAGACGGCGACCTTGGCCCGCGTGAAGGCGATGTCGATCGTGCGTCTGGGAAGGCCCGGAACCGGGTAGTGAACCCGGAACCGGTAGCCCGCGCCGTGCAGCAGGCGTCGAACGGCAAGCTCGGAGCCGTTGTCCTTGCGCCTGAGCGTGCTCATGCGCCGAGAGACCTCCGCTCCACCTGCCCCCGGATGCGGGGGGACGTGGTACGTCGGCACACCTCCATCCTCCCTGATGGCGAGGCCCAGTACTCCTCCACAGGCACGCCGAACGCAAGGTTGTCCAGAGGTCCGCAGGCTCGGGCGGTTCGCGAGCGCCTGGGTCTTCTACCGTCGGGCGCCGATCCGCCGACCTGGAGAGGGCCTCGTGGACACCGTTCAGCTGTCGTTGCCTCTCGCCTGGCCGCCCCGCTGTGGCGCTCCCGGCGAGCTCGAGCCGCGCGCCGCCTCGGCGTCGTCACCCCCACCAGGTAAGCTTCGCGCCATGTCGTTCTCGTTCGTGGACCTCTTCGCTGGGGTGGGTGGCTTTCACGCGGCGCTTGGTGCGCTCGACGGCGAGTGCTGGTTCGCGTCGGAGATCGACTTGCAGGCCAAGGCTGTCTACGAAGTCAACTGGAGGACTCAGGTAGCCGGTGACATCGTGGAACTGACGGAGGACCAGATGGCCGTACCTCCCCACGACGTGCTCGCTGCAGGTTTCCCGTGCCAGCCATTCTCGAAGTCAGGTTTCCAGCGCGGCATGGAGGAGACGCGAGGGACGTTGTTCTGGAACATCTGCCGAGTGCTGGAAGAGCGAAAGCCTCCCGTGATCATGCTGGAGAACGTCCGCAATCTGGCTGGTCCCCGCCACAAGGAGACGTGGAAGACTATTGTGACGTCGCTCCGCGACCTGGGGTACCGAGTGGCGGGGACCCCGACAGTCTTCTCTCCGCACCTGCTCCCGCCGACTCTCGGCGGGCGGCCGCAGGTGAGGGAAAGGGTCTTCATCACGGGCACGTACGTCGGTCGTGCACGGGCGTGGGCGGAGTCCGCTGACGAACCTCTCGTTCAAAACCGCCCGGTCGCCGGGTGGGATCCCCAAGAGTGGGACGTCGAACGGGACCTGCCACTCGACTCCGATGCGGATATCGATGATCTGGAGCGATACAAGCTGACCCCGTCGGAGATCATGTGGATCTCCGTGTGGGAAGACTTACTTGCCGACCTACGCCCTAGACTTGTCGGCTCAAAAATTCCTGGCTTCCCCATCTGGGCCGACGAGTTCAAGCTCGAACCGGAAATCTCTCCAGACACTCCAGCGTGGAAGGCCGACTTCCTGCGAAAGAACAGCGACTTCTACAGGACGCACCGCAGCGTGATCGACCAGTGGAAGGCGCGTCATAACGACCTCGAAGACCTACCCGCCTCGCGACGCAAGCTGGAGTGGCAGGCACAGGGCGCCGCGTCGTTGTGGGACACGGTGATGCACCTGCGGCCATCTGGCATCCGCGCGAAGCGGCCCACGTACTTGCCGGCACTTGTCGCGATCACGCAGACGAGCATCGTCGGCAACCGCAGGCGCCGGATCACGCCCCGGGAAGCTGCACGGCTCCAGGGCCTGCCGGACTGGTTCCATTTCGGCGACCAGCCGGATGCGGCCAGCTACCGTCAGATGGGCAACGGCGTCAACGTCGGCGCTGCCTACTACATCTTCCGAACACATGTGCTACGGGACCGGGAGGACATCGCGCTACTCGCTCCTGGACTGGTCGAGGCTGTGATGCGGGCTGATCCCAACCCGGACAACCGACTAGAGGCCCGCCCACTCGCGATGGCTTCGCAGGGCCGCAGTGGAGGGCCGATCACGCAGTCGCTGCGGTCGGCGGAGCTTCTTACCGGCTAGGGAGACGTACTGCGTGACCTCGAGGTGCGGCTTGATCAGCACCTCCATCGAGGCCTCGTGTACGGCAATCGCTCCACGGTCGAATAGCAAGTGGACGTCCGCCCTCAGCAGAAGCCCGTTGCTGACGCTGTTGGTCGCAGGACCCCGATACGGAAAGATGTGCGCCGCCTGGAGCGTCTCCACCGCTGTGTACTCCGTGATCGCGCAGGCCGAGCCGTAGGCCGCCATCAACGCGGAGCGGAATCGGTCCTGACCTTCGCGGACCGCTGTCTCGACAAGCCGTCGATCGCGTTCGTCCTGCAGGCCGCCCGGATCGAAGTCGTCGAGTTCAGGAATCACAGGCTCATCCTCCGGTGGAACGATGGCCGGCAGCCGCCCGGGCGTTCCGTGAAGTATCAGGCCATCGATGATCCTTTGGAGTGCCCGGTCCGTCACCGTCCCACCCGGAGAATATAGCGTGGGATCCATCGGCTCTCTGGTCGCCGCCTCGACGACGGCGGCGAGCAGTTCGTCCTTGCGCAGGGCCTCAGATCGGGCCGCGGGGATCCCAAGGGTCTCAGCCACAGCGCGTAGAAAGTCAGAGCGGACCGTCGAGCCACGGCTTGTTGTAAAGTGTGGGATCCCTAGCAGGTCGGAGATCACGGACATGAGTGGGCGCTCGGGGTACTCGACTCCGTACTCCTTCGCCACACCTCGACGATAGGGCAGGCGCGTACCCACGCGCATCCATGTCAGCCACCACGTTCGCCTGGCGAGTCCAGGGAGCCGGCGTCGTCGCGTCCGGTCCGATCGGTGCTCGAGGGCAGCTCATCGATACCCTGGCGTGCGTACCCGGGCAGCGCGACATGAGTGTTCAAGTCGACGGCGCCAGCTCGCCGGAGGATCGCCATTGAGGCGCTGTCCCGCGAGCTCGACCCGTCGAGTCCTGCGTCTTCCGCCGTGCGTCTGGGTGCGCGGCTCGGGGCCCCCCGCCCCATGGCTGCGAGTGCAGACGTCGACGGCCTGGTCTCTGCGGCGATGCTTTCCTCCGTCGCACCGGCCTGGGACGGTGTCGCTCTGCAGGTCCAGTCAGCGACCATGCTCATCCACCCATCCGTTGCCGCCAGGATGCCTCCGGAACTCGTCGCCGTCGACTTCAGGGATCAACGACAGAGGTTGGCAGTCCGTCCCAGGGCGCGACAAGCGTGTTCCATCTCGCAGTTGCAGTGCCAGTCCGTCCCTCGAAGTCGCTTGCCGCCCAGAGGCTGCCTGGAGAAAGGTCCTGCGGCATTGGGAAAGCCACCCAGCGCATGGGCCCCGCCGCCCATGAGGGTGCCACAACCTCGACGTCCACGACGAGATGTGCATCGGCGGGCACGACTGCCCCGATCCGCGCCAATCGCACAGGGCTCGAGCGCCACTCCGGCTGGTACGCCTCGAGGAAGGCCGAGCACACTACGCGGAACGGGCACGAGGAGCAGACCACGTCCGATGGGCGGGCCTCCAGCGCCGCCCCTTTCGCCGCGGCGTCGAGAGCCTGCCGGACCTCGAGAGCCAGGAGTTCCACTCGGGTGACCTCGGAAGGGTTGACGGCGAACTCCTCCAGACGCCCGTCCGCTCTCTGCACCGCCGCGCTCGTCGGCAACTCCCCGAGCACGTGGCGCACGAGTGCGCAGTAGAAGAGGAGCTGCAGCCGCTGCGGCTCAGTCATCGACGCCTGCTCGACACCCGTCTTCAGGTCGACTATGCGCAGGACCCCGTCAACCCGCTCGACGAGGTCCGGTCGGCCCACCAGACCGGTGCCTGGTGGGCCGAGCCACCGTTCTCGCCATGGCAGAGGAGGGTGCCCGCCGGCGAAGCCCTTGTGACCAGCGGCCGTCGTCGACGCGACACGCGGACCGTTCGCGACGGGCCAGGTGGGTCCAGGTTCCCAGGTTGTGCGGAGCCTCGCCTTCGTGATCGCTGAACCGGGCCAGCTACTCACGGAGGGCGGGGTCGCTGGCACCCAGTGAGCGCGGAGCCTGGCCATCGCTCTCGCCGTTTCCTCGGCCCACGCGACCTCGAACACCGCGCCGGTCCCGGACCGAGCAGCAACGGCGTGCGCTGCGGAGCCCAGGGCGGCTCGCAGGCCCGTACGCCTCAGCCCTTGGTATCGGGGGTCGCTCGCGAACCCGGCGCGCAGCGGGCAGCGCTGGAACACCCCGACGAGGGTTGGTGATACTCGCTCAGGGGGCTGAGGCCGGGGGCGGGGGGCTGCGCCGACCACTATGCGAGTGCGGGCCAGATGGCCAGCGGGTTGCGGCGGAAGCTCCGGACGTCGTGCCACACAACGCGCCTGAAAGAGGAGGTCGCGGCCACGTGCGCTTGCGCCTGCTCGTCGGTGAACCAGTCGAGCTCGAGCCGCCAGAGAGGGTGCGCGAGGAGCACGCACGCGTCGTTTCGGGTGATCGCCGGTATACCGTCGATCACGGTCGCGGACGCGCCACCGAGGGCGTGTGCGGCGGGCGCGAAGCCGCTCACCTCTGCAGGCAGCGACCGGTCGGTGGTCAACGGCACTCCGGCGACCAGTTCCAGCAGGTCCAGTGCGAGCCGCCAGTCGAGGTACGCGTGTCGGCGCGAGTTGTCGTACGAACGTAAGCAATCGGGGCACGACAGGTCGCACAACTGTCCGTGAGAGGCGGCCTGCCACCGCTCGACCGCGTCCGTGAGCGTCTCCTGGAGGAGCGGCTCGAACACCTCCGGCTTGCCGAGTTCGGCCGCGTAACCGGCGCCGTTCTCGGCGGTGTCTGCGATGTAGATCGCCGCTGCCACCTGTGACTTCGCGTCCGGTTCGTCGACAGCCGTGAGCGGGACCCGGACTGGAGTCAACCCGACCGTCAGTTCACTCGGATCAACGTCCAGCACATCCTTTGCGCCTCGCCGGAGCAACTCGGCGAGCGAGGTGTATGCAGCGCGGCCAGACGGCTGCTCGCGGAGACCGACTGCACCGGTTGGGAGCTCTAGGCGCTTCGGAGTCATAAGGAGCGCGTCGGTGACGCGAATCTCGCCGATCGCGTTGATCGTCCCGGCTCCAGGCTGACCCGGCTCGGCGAGCACGGTACCGTCCGTGTCCTTCGTAAACGTGAAACCGCGCCCGAAGTTGTCGTTGACGGTCACAAGGCGTGTCTGCTCGAAGAGCTGGATGTCCACCGTACGCAGTTCGTGCAACTCGGCCGACGTGCCCTCGGGTGAGAGCTCCGGTGCTCCCGCGCCGAACGGCATGTCGCTGTCGTCGTTGTACGGTCGGGCCCTGTAGGTCGTCCTGAAGCCGTGAGGCTCGTAGATGGCGAGCCTTGTCACCGGCTCGTTGCAGGCGCGGCAGAAGTCGCCCACCGGTTCCAGATCGCTCCGCCCGCATCGCTCGCAGCGACCGAGAGTCCTGGGTGAACCCAGCGGCTCGAGCGACTCGACCCACCTCCCGGCTGGCCGGTAGCTGGCAAAGCCCGCCACGGTGTGGACGAGACCGTCCTTGACCACCTCAGCGCCCGGCGAGAAGGAGGCGACCGCCATGTCCAGCGACCTGTCGGCGACCGCGTGTGTCTCGAGCCACTCGGCGCTCTTGATGGGCGCGTCCCAGAGATTCCTCACACGCGTGGGAAACCCGAACATGGGCAGCAGCCCGTAGCGAGCGAGGGCAGCGCTGAGCTCGGTGTCCGCGGTGCCCCTCTCCCGCTCGACGACCTGGTCCACCCCAGCGACCAGGTCAGCCCGCACCCACGTGATGATCTCTTCGACATCGTTGGCAGACAGCGGCGTGAGCGCACAGAGCCGTGTCGCGATGGGCCTCACCAGCGCGTCGGTGGCGAGCCACGCTGCGACGGGCGGCCGGTACCGGTCCCACTCGTCCATCTGGCCGAAGGTCCCGTGGTTGCTCGTCGACTTCCATCTTGGGCCGTTGGGTATCGCCGAGAAGGCCTCCCGAAGACACTCGGCCGCGACGACCCGCTGGACGATTCGGCGGCGAGCCAGGTCGAGGAAGGGCTGAGGCGGTACGTCGCCCGTGATGCGGTCGGCACGCTGGAAGTAGTACTCGTCGTGGCTCCGGTCGCGGCACAGCGTCAGGGCGTAGCTGAACGCCTGCCCGCCGCGACCAGCTCGGCCGACCCTCTGCTGGTAGTTGAACCGCTGAGGCGGCATGTTGGCCATCATCGTGGCTCGGAGCGAGCCGATGTCGACGCCGACCTCCATCGTCGTCGTAACTGAAAGGACGTCGAGCTCGTCGGGTAGGCGGTGCTCCGCGAGCGTGAAGGCGCCCTTGAACCGCCGCTGCCTGCTTCGCTGCTCAGACACTGGCTTGGTCTGACCGGTCAACTCCGCGACGGCCAGCCGCCGAGGTGGCCGGTGAGCTAGCCAGGCGTAGTAGTCGCTGAACTCCTCGTCCCGGTCCTCCTTCACCAGGTCCGGCCGGTGGCACTGTCGGTTCGCACACACGCCGGCACTGGCGTGCAGGTGGACGTAGTTGCACGCCGTGCAACGCCACTGCTCCTGTCCGCCAGGGACGAGGACGAGCGTACTCGTGACGGTGGCGGTCTTAAGCAGCCACCCAGAGACCGCTTCCAGCGTGGACGGACTCCCAGCGAGACGCTCGACCTGGTCGACTACGTCGTGGGCCGGCAATCCGAGATGTCTGGCGACAGCCTCCAGGTAGCGCCGCACCGCCGGAGGCATGACGGCCTCCGGCTGGATGCCGCCCGCAGTGCTCTCCTCGTACCGTTTGAGCGTCCCGAGGATGCGGATGACGGAGGCCATCACTTCGTGCTGCTGATCATCGTCGAGCGGTCCGTCCAGGGGCTGCAAACTGGCGATCCCCAGCCGGGCGATGCCCACGGACTCCAGGTCACGGCGCGCTCGGTCGAACGTGGCCTCGACGACCGAAGCGCGAAGCTGGCGCTGCAGCTTCTCTTGGCCCTGAGCCACGGGCGGTACGGGCCAGGCGCCGGGGAAGGGGGGTGGAAAGGCGCGGTACCAGGGGGTCGTCGCCTGCGGGCCGTCCTCAAGATGACGGTTCCAAGGGCTGGTGCCTCCAGGGTTCGCGCCGAGGGCGACTAGCGAACGCGTGACGCGCGCGAAGACTTCGCCGATAGGTACTTGAGAACTGTCGCCGAGCGTAACGTAGGCCGCGTCCAACGCCGCCTGCTGGTCCGGCCCGAGGGCCTGCCCCATCTTCTGCATGAGGCGGGCGACCCGAGCGGGGCCGAAGTCCTGAGCCATCGCCGCGGCGTCTGTCATGGCGTCGAGGATCGCCTGCGGGTCGGGAGCACGCGTGATCTCCTGGCGGAGTACCTGGCGTACGAGGTCGCGGTGGTGGTTTCGGCTCACGCCAGCCGCGGTGCGAGCAGCGTCGTCTCGGCTGTCCGTGAAGACGATGGTCTTGGCGTCGGTGATGGCTTCGAGCCCGTCGCGTCCCTCTGCCAGCGAACGGATGAGTTGCGAGAGGTACAGCTCCGTAGCCGCCGCGAGCCCGGACGTGTGGGCGCGGATGGGTGATCGGACCCGCCCCGACTTGAAGGCCGAGCCGTCGTGCTGCTTCGCGTCGAAGCCGCAGGACGGGCAGCGCGTCGGCAAGGCGGGGACCCGATCCGTCTGTGCGGCGTTGGCGACGGTGACCCCAACGCCTGTCGGCGCGCTTGCGGGCGCCTCTACGCACCCGAGCGCCGGGTTCCAGGCGACAGCCTGGAACGCGAACTTGAGGCCGTGGGCAGTCCAGTCCTTGCCCAGCGGGAGCAGCCCGGGCCGGTACCAGGTGAACTGGTCCCTGACCCGCAGGAAGACCGGCTTGCCGCTCTGGCCCTCAGTCACTGGTCCCGGCCCAAGCAGGGTCTGGTTCCCCTTCTCATCGAGCACGAACCCGCCTAGCGAGGCGTCGCCGCACTCGTAGCAGTAGAGCAGCTCCAGGACGCGGCTTCCGCAGTGAGTGCACGTGTTCAGCGGGCTGATGTAAAGTTTGCCGACTGCTCGCCCCTCAGACCGTGCCTCGACACCCGAGCAGTGCGCGTTCGAGCACGCCCAGACGCCTCGTGGCGTCCTTACGAACACATGGGCTCGCAGGGGCACGAACAGGCCGCTTGCATCGGCGCTTCCCGGCTGGTGCGACGCGAGCCATTCGAGGACGTGTGCCAGGAGTTCGTTGCGATCTTCGTCGTGCGGGAACAACCGCCTGGCGATCGTGTCCAGATCAGTCGCTCGGAGGCGGCCCGTCTCGGCGTCCGCACAGGCGGTCGCCAGCAGCCGGGAGACCTCGTTGACCGGACGCGACCACTCCGCGACCTCCGCCCGCGTCAGGGCGGGCGGCCGGTCGAGCGTCGCCTGCTCGCCCGGCTCGAGGTGGAAAGACTCGGCCGGCACGCCGAAGAACTGCTCGAGGTACGCCAACCCCGCTTGCGAGGCGTCGAGGGAGGCCGACGTGCCAATGATGCGGAGTTGCGACGAGGTTGGTTCCAAGCCGAGACGTCGGAGGAGCGCCCTGACGACCATCGCGACCTCGCTGCCCTGCGTCCCGCGGTAGAGGTGCAGCTCGTCGACCACCAGCGTCAGCACGTTTGCCGGGTCTGAACGGAGCCACGCAGCGGTCTTGTCGAACATCGGCGCCTCGAAAGCGCGCATCATGATTGTGTTGAGCATGGAGTAGTTCGTGATCAAGACATCCGGCGGGCTGGCGATCATGTCCCAGCGGGTGAGCATCTCGCCGGATCGCGGGTCCTGGAACTGGCTCAGGTCGATCTGGTCTGCCGGCCGACCTTCGCGCACCGCCTCCTCGTTGGCGCGGAGAAGCGCCTCGTGCTCGGCCTCGAGTTGTCGGAGGCTGGCCGCGACAGCCTGTGCCGCTGCCTTGCTCGACGGGTTCGGCCCGGACCCCTCCGTGATCCCGGTGTAGCGACCGAACCAGATCGGGGTCTCCGGCGACTGCTCGCGGAGCACCCGAACTGCACGGCGCAGGCGCGTCATCTGGTCCTCGACGAGCGCGTTGGTCGGGTAGAGGACGATCGTCCTCATCGCCGCCGCCCGCGCCTCAGCGTGCCGGACCGGGACCCACTGAGGGTCAGCCGCTGACCACCACCAGTTGCCGCCGTGCTGGCGGCCCCATGCCCGTGACTCCTCGACAAGGCGCAGCAGCACCGGGAGGAGGAACGACTCCGTCTTGCCGGATCCTGTCCCCGAGGTCACGACGACGTTCTGGCCGGCATCGGGGTGGAGCGCCTTGCGGATCGCCTCGGCCTGGTGCTGGCGCAGTCGGAGGTCGGCGGGGTCTGTGCCGGGAAAGACGGCACGGGCCACCCGCCGGGCGGTCTCGCGACTCAGACCCACGTCGTCGGCGACGTCGAGCATCGGCACGACGTTCGGATAGGGCACGACCGGCTCGAGGAGGACTCCGCCCACAAGCGCGCCCGGCTGCTCCAGCAACGCACGTCGCTCGCGCATCAATGACTCGTCCGCGAGCCAGAAGGCGGTGTCGAAGTACCTCATGTACGCGTCCCGCAGGTCGTCGGCGAGGCGCTTCGGGTTTGTCGGATCCATGGCTGCCACCTATCGAGAGAGCAGGGTCACGAGCAGGTCGGCCTGCTCCTGGGTGATCGACGGGTAGAGGAGGCACGGGCGCTCGTGCTCGCCGGTGAGGCGCTTTCGTTGGGGCAGCTCCCCGCTCGCCAGCACGGCCGCGCGCGCGTACAGGCCCGGCAGGTCGCAGCCGAGCGGCACGACTACGCCCTGGCGTCTGGGGAGGAAGGTCACCAACGAATGACCGAGGGCGTTCGCTGCCAGGTACTTCACGAGGTGGACGGATCCCAGGACGGCGGATCGCCGTACCACGTCGCTCTCCGAGCGGTAGACATGCAAACGCTCGAACCCTCGAGCGAGGCGGTACGCCCCTGGACGGGAGACGTCACTGGTCTGGACCCACGACGCGGAGGCCACGTCGAACCTCTCTGCCTGACTGAACCCTGGCATGGGCACGCGTGGGTGGGTCACAGCGACCTCGGAGAGCACCGGCAGCGCCCCGAGGATCTGCGTGCACGGGTCGCGCACGACCAAACCGAGGGGTTCGGCATCCTCCTCCACGAGCTCCACGTGCGCACCCTCCAGCAAGCGACGGGTCGGCTGGTCCTCGGCGGGCTGCTCCTGCAGCCGGACGTCTGAATCCGCGAACCGATCGAGGAGCGTCGCCACAAGGTCGTCGGGCCAGAAGCCCACCAGCTCGAGCGAGTCGGGTCCTCGGACCACCAGGCACGAGGGCGAGATCTCCCACCGCTCAGGCGTGCCGTCGTCCGACCGCTCGACGGCGATGTGCCCGAGGAGCTCCAGGCGTGTGGGAAAGGCGCTGGTGAAGAGCGCGCTCCCGTCGATCTGCGAGGCAACGGTGGTGAGGGCCCTCGCTGACCCACCCCCCAGGTGCATCAGCGTGTCGAGAGCGGCGTCCCACAGCCTCGATGTCTGACCGTCGACCGGCGGAAGGTCGGCCACGTCGACGTGAACGCCACCGGCAGACGACTTCCTGAAGCCGTTGCGCGGGATCCATCCCGGAGACCGTTTGACCAGGCCGCAGTATCGGCACACACCCTCGATGTACTTCGGCTGCCAGCCGCCCATGAACGTGGGGTACTCCAGGTGGTGCGCGCCCGTGACGACGCAGGAGCCGGCCTCCGGAGCCCCGATCTTCACGACGGGGGGAGGTGGAGTCGCGTGCGGAGGCGACCATCCGGCCCTCGTCGGCGCCCGAAGGGTGACGCCCGGCTCCCGGGGCCTCACGCCGACGGTGAGGGCCCCGTCGACGAAGACCTTCGAGACATCTCCGTCGATCTCGCGTGCCGAGAGGACACCGAAGGGGCCACCCGGCTCAGATAGCTCGTACACGAGGCGCGGCGACAAGTCCCACGCCGCGTCCACCACGTCCGCCGACCTGAGGCGCACGGTCGCGCGCTGCAGCGGTGCCTTGGCGTTACCCGCGTAGAGGGCGAGGCTGTAGTCGCCCACCGAGAGTTCGGCCTCGGCGAGCGGCACCACGAGAGCGCCGCCGCGCGCGGTCCAGGACCGGAGCTCCTTCTTGAGATCTTCCCCGTCGGTGAGCACGAGCCTGAGATCCGCGGCGGACTCCACGGAGGCGCGCACCTCGGGCGGCGACACGACGGACCACTTCCGGATCCGCGACGGGATCCGCATGCCCCCGGCGATGGTCAGCTGGTCTCGAGCCAGGGGCACCAGCTCGTTGTACGTGCCCGGTCCGGGCGATCCGAACAGCTGGACGCCGGCGACCAGGGTCCACCCCGCGGGTAGTCTGTCCATCGACTGGTGAATCGTGAAGCCCGGGCGCGCGCAGCCCTCCAGAACCTTGACGACGTTAGAGGCCAACGGGCGGCCCTTGGTCTCGGTACGCACGAGGAGGAGGCTGTCGACGTTGAGCTGAAGCCGTTCGGCCTCCAGATACGCGGCTTGCAGTTCGTCGAAGACCAGCGGCACGATGCTGCGCGGGTGATGCGTGAGCACCCGGTCGTCGCCGACAGCAGGCTTCATCCTGACTACCCCCTCGAGCACTGACTTCACGTCGATGTCGCTGGAGTAACTCGTGCGCCAGACGTTCGCGACGGCGGGGACCAAGCCGACCGGCATCCACTGTCCGGCAGCCGCCTCCACCCGCATGCCGGCTCCGAATTCGTCCTCAGCCCCAGCCCGTAGGGTGAGCGCGAGGTCGAGGCTCTCACCCATGAAGCCGCGGCGGAGTTGGGCCATGAGGCCGACCCGCTGGAGGGTCGGTGACCCAACGACCTGGTTCGACGGGACCGTTCCATCCCAGCCCACGAGTTCGACAGCAGCGACCGCGGCGATGCGCTCGCGTGCGGAGTCCTTCTCCCAGAGCTTCTTAAGGGAGGGCGAGAAGGGGCAGGACTCGCTCGCGAACCAGGCGTCCAGATACCGCTCGAGCGCCTCGGGCGAAAACTCGGTGCCGGCTGGGAGACCGTACTGAGCAAAGAACAGCGGGAACTTGCGCCGATCTCCTGCGCGGACGAGAGCCTGTGACATCGGCAGACCCACGTAGCGGAACGAGAGCGCATACGCCGTTGGCGTACCGCGTCGTCCTTCGAGGCCCTCCAGCCAGCGGTTGAGGTCGCCCCACATCTGCTCGGCACGCTCCATGTACTGCGAGCGGACCTCCGGGGAGTCCACCGGAACTTGTAGTAAGGAGCAGAGGCGGGCGTAGTAGTTGTTCTGATTGAAGCCGTCATCGGCCGCCCCCATGGCCTCCGCGGCCAGCACCGTGATCGCCAGGAACGCCAGCCAGGGAGGCGGATGCCGCCGGTCACGCGACTGGCGCCACGCCCGCGCCTCCGCGGACAGCCGACCCAGAGAAAAGATGCCGCGGGACACGGTCACCGCAGTCACCGCGTCCCGCAGGCCGTCCCTCGCCGATCCCTCGTGGCCCGCCGCCGAAGCGAGGCGGTCTAGGACCTCGTCCTCGAGGTCCAGGTAGACCGGTACGGCATCTTCCCGGGACGGGTAGACCACTTCTGCGATGGCCTCCGTCCACCGCTGATACTCCAGCCACGCTTGATCCACTTCTGCCCCCGTTCACTCAGCCCGTGCTGGTGAGACGATGCTCCCGTCCTGGTCTGACACCCTGAGCCCCGCGCTCGTCGCCGGGGCACTGGAAGTGCCTCGGCGATCTCGGGAATCACTCGTCAAGCCTATCGCGTCACCCGGGAGTCACCGGCCGTGCCGAGCTGCCGACCTGGCTAGCCGAGGCCAGCGCGGCCTCCGCGGCTGACGGGTAATGCTCCCGGAGGAGCAACTGGCTCGTCGCCGGCGCTTCCGGTTGACGCCTGTAACGTCCATCGGCCCGCTGCCGACGTAGTGCTCGGACTTGGCGGCGTCCCCTCCCCCCTGAATGGGACGCCGCCAGGTCCTTCGGCGTCCCCGTCTGAAGCTCGACCTTCGTGATCAATCGAGAACCCCTGTTCGTGATCATGCAGTCCCGCCACCCCAGGTCCCAGTGCCCGCAAACTGGTGGGTTGCCGGCGTGGCACGCCGGTGACGTGCTGACCGATCCACGCTGCTGGTCAGTGACTCCTGAGGATCAGCCGTTCGGCCGAGGCGCCGTCGTCTGGTTGTGACGAGCGCTCGACCCGATCACCCGTGGTGACGGGTGCGCTGCTGCGGCGAACCTTGATGTCAGCGGGGATGGGTGGGCCATCCCCCGCCAGACACAAGGAGCTCCAGATGGTCAAGGCTTACGTGTACCTGCAGAACCGCGCCGCTCGCACCAAGGACGAGGGCGCGACCGCCGTCGAGTACGGCCTCATGGTGGCCCTCATCGCCGTGGCGATCATCGCCGGTGTCACGCTGCTCGGCACGAACCTTCAGGCGCTGTTCAACTCCGTCGCCGTGAAGCTCGGCGTTACCGCCAGCTGACCAAGGGTCGTCGCGGGGGGGAGAGGCTGCTACGCAGCCGCACCCCCCCGCTTGGTCAAGGAGCATGTGATGAACGAGAACGGTGTCGTCACGGCCGAGTACGGGATTCTGGCTGGCTTCATCGCGGCAGTCATCGTTGTCGCGGTCGCCGCCTTCGGCGGAGCAACGGTTGCTCTGTTCACCATCCCTGATCTGCTCGACGCGCTTGTCCCTAACGCCGCCTTCACTGGCGGCCACCTCGTCTGGAGAGACGAAACATGAAGCGAATGTTGGTCATCGTCGTCGCCGTCGCGCTGGCGGCTGTGGGCGCTGTCGGCGTCTTGGCGTACGCGCGCTCGGCCGATCAGCGTGCGGTGGCCGGTCAGGAGACCGTCGAGGTGTACGTCAGCACCCGCGAGGTGCCAGCGGGCACGACGGCGGCCGACGCCGTCGAACGTGGCCTGCTGCAGACCAGTCTCGTTGCCGCGAAGGGCGTCCCTGACGGCGCGCTCACCGAGGTGACCGACGACATGGGCAGCCAGGTCGCGATGTCCTCGATCGCCCCGGGCGAGATCGTCCTGGCGCGTCGGTTCGGCACCCAGACCTCCGGGCAGACGGCGCTCGTCGTCCCGGAGGGGATGGTCGCCGTGACGGTGCAGCTGTCCGACCCCGGACGTGTCGGTCCGTTCCTGCGGCCAGGGTCCGAGATCGCCGTTTACCACACCACCCAGGCCGAGCCTGAGGCAGCCGGCGACGGCGAGGAGGGCCAGGAGCTGACGGCCGAGGAGGACGTCACGCGGGTCCTCCTGCCGAAGGTGGAGGTCCTGGCCGTAGGCAGCACCACGCTCGGCACCGCGCAGACGCCGACCGGAGACGACCAGCAGCAGGCCGAGCAGGTGCCGACCGCCCTCGTCACGTTGGCGCTGACGCCGCAGGACGGCCAGCGGCTCGTGCACGGCGTCCAGACCGGCACGCTCTACGCCGCCCTGCTCGGCAGCGGCACCGAGGTGCCGGCCGGCACCATCGACGACGGCATGCTCTTCGCGGCGGTGGAGGGGCCGTGACCCTCCTGCTCGAACCTGATTCGGCCGCGGCGGAGAGCTACCACTTCGCGCTCGGCACGGACGTCACGGTTCTCGACTCGGTACCCGCCACGCGCCGGGCGCTGGCCGAGCACCGCTCCGAGCTCCTCCTCGTCGTCGGGCCCGACGTCGACCTCGCCGCGGCCCTGGAGATCGCGGAGACCCACCGGCTCGAGCGTCCCGAGCTCGGCGTCATCCTGCTCCGGCACCGTCTCGAGGTGACGGTGCTGGCCCAGAGCCTGCGTGCCGGCGTCCGGGAGGTGGTCAACCCCGAGGATCTGGCGGCGCTCGCCGAGGCGTGCCGGCGCAGCCTCGACGTCAGTCGCCGGATGCTCGGCCTCCAGGGGCACGAGCCGTCCACGGGCCGTGGCCGGGTGGCGGTCGTGTTCTCGGCGAAGGGCGGCTGCGGCAAGACCACGCTGGCGACGAACCTCGCCGTGGCCCTCGCCGCCGGGGGACGTGAGCGCGTGTGCCTCCTCGACCTCGACCTGGCCTTCGGTGACGTCGCCATCGCGCTGCAGCTGCTGCCGGCGCGCACGATCGTCGACGCCATCGCGATGGAGGGCAAGCTCGACGAGCAGGGGGTGAAGAACCTCATCACCCCCCACTCGGCAGGTCTGGACACCATCTGCGCGCCGCTGGAACCGGGCGAGGCCGACCGGATCCCGGTGCCGGTCGTGGCCGAGCTGCTGGCGGTGCTGCGCGGCATGTACGACCACATCGTCATCGACACCCCGCCGGCGTTCACCGAGCACGTCCTGGCGGCCTTCGACGGCGCCGACGCCTACGTCCTCCTGGCGACGCTCGACATCCCGGCGCTGAAGAACCTGCGGCTGACGCTCGACATGCTCGACCTCCTGGGCTACCCGAGGGAGAGCTGGCAGGTGGTGCTCAACCGGTCGGACTCCAAGGTGGGACTGTCCATCGCGGACGTCGAGCAGACCCTCAAGTGCCCGATCGCGGCTCAGGTGCCCAGCAGCAGGGCCGTCTCCGCCTCCATCAACAAGGGGGTGCCGCTCGTCCTCGACGACCCGCAGCACCCGGTGAGCGTCGCGATCCGCAACCTCGCCGACCAGCGGCTCCGCGGGGACGACTCCGCCGCTGCTGCCCCGCCCGCGCGTCGCAGCGAGCGGACCGGACGCAGGCTGTCACTGCTGCGACGGGGAAGGGACTGACGATGAGCCTCGCCGACCGCATCAACGCCGCTCGATCCTCGGCCGCGCCGGGCCAGCCGCAGCACAGCGCGGACGACGGGGCCGCCACCGGCGACGCGGCCGCCAGGCCGAGACGGTCGCTGCCGACCGTCGGCCGCCCGGCCGACCCGTTCGTCACCGTCAAGGCGAGCGTCCACCAGGCCCTGCTGGACAGCCTGGGCCCGCGGCTGTACGACCCGCGGATGGAGCAGGCGGAGCTGGAGCAGCAGGTCCGCCAGACCCTTCAGGCCGTGCTGGAGCTCGAGGAGACGCCGCTGTCGGCGACGGACCGCACCCGCATCGCCCAGGAGGTGGCCGACGAGATCCTCGGGCACGGCCCGCTGGAACCGTTCCTGCGCGACGCGGACGTCACCGAGATCATGGTGAACGGCCCCGACCAGATCTACGTCGAGCGAGCAGGGAAGATCTACGAGACCGGCGGCCGGTTCACCAGCGACGCCCACCTGCGCCGCACGATCGACAAGATCGTGGGCCGGGTCGGGCGCCGCGTGGACGAGGCGAGCCCGATGGTCGACGCGCGGCTGCCCGACGGATCGCGGGTCAACGCCGTCATCCCCCCGATCGCCCTGGACGGCAGCCTGCTGACCATCCGCAAGTTCGCCGCGGACCCGTTCACCGCCGACGACCTCGTGACCTTCGGGACCATCAGCCGGGTGGTGCGCGACCTGCTCGAGGCGTGCGTCAGAGGCCGCCTGAACATCATCATCTCCGGCGGGACAGGGTCCGGGAAGACGACGACGCTCAACGTGATGAGCTCGTTCATCCCGGACGACGAACGGATCGTCACCATCGAGGACGCCGCCGAGCTCCAGCTCCAGCAGCAGCACGTGCTCCGCATGGAGGCCCGGCCCGCGAACATCGAAGGACGCGGTCAGGTCGCCATCCGGGACCTCGTGCGCAACGCGCTGCGGATGCGCCCGGACCGCATCGTCGTCGGCGAGGTCCGCGACGGAGCCGCACTCGACATGCTCCAGGCGATGAACACCGGTCACGACGGCTCCATCACGACGGTGCACTCGAACAGCCCGCGGGACAGCCTGTCTCGGCTCGAGACCATGGTGCTGATGGCCGGTGTCGACCTGCCGATGCGTGCCATCCGTGAGCAGGTCGCCAGCGCGGTCGACCTCATCGTGCACCAGCAGCGACTCAAGGACGGCACCCGCCGGGTCGTGCAGATCTCCGAGGTCGTCGGCATGGAGGGCGAGGTCATCACCCTGCAGGACCTCTTCAGCTTCGACTTCCACGCCGGCATGGACGAGCACGGCCGCTTCCGCGGGTCGCTGCGGGCCACCGGGCTGCGTCCGCGGTTCGTCGAGCGGCTCTCCGACGTGGGGATCCAGCTGCCGCCCCAGCTGTTCGCCATCGCGCCGCGAGGTGCGGTGTGAGACCGCTGCGCCTCGTCGTCGGGCTCTGCCTGTCCCTGGCGCTGGCAGCGTTCGGCGCCGCACCTGCCGTCGCGGACGAGGTCAGCGGGTCCCTCGACGGCCTCCAGCTGCGGGGGGACCGCATCGAGGCGCTGCTCACGGCCGGCACGCTCCCGCAGGACGCCAGCATCGACCCGGGCTCCCTCGAGGTCCGTGTCGGCGGCCACGTCGTTGATGCGACGGTCGAACCGGCTGGCGGCGGCTCCGTCCAGCGCCGTGTCGTGCTGCTCGTCGACATCAGCGGCTCGATGGAGGGGACCGGCATCGAGGCCGCCCGCACGGCCGCGGCAGCGTTCCTGGAGGCCGCTCCGGCGGACGTCGAGGTGGGGCTCGTCGCGTTCAACGACACCGCTGAGGTCCTCGCGGAGCCGACTCGGGACCGAGACGTCGTCCTCGCCCAGGTGGACTCGCTGCAGCCGTCGCGGGAGACGGCCCTCTACGACGCCGTGCCGGTCGCCCTCGACGTCCTCGGTGACACCGGCGACCGCACGCTGGTGGTGCTCAGCGACGGCGGTGACACGGTCAGCCTGGGCACCAAGGAGACCGCGGTCGCCGCGGTCGCCGCCTCCGGCGTCCGGGCCGACGTCGTCGGCTTCCGCACCGACGAGAGCCAGGACGACGTGCTCGCCGACCTGGCGGCAGCCGGTCGGGGACGTGTGACGCAGGCCGGCGACGCCGACGCCCTGGCGGCAGCGTTCGCCAGTGCGGCGCGCACGCTCAACCGCCAGCTGCGGGTCTCCGCCCCGGTACCCGACGGGGTCGGTGGCGACGTCGAGGTGGTCGTCACCGCAGCCGCCGGCGAGGACACCGTGACGGCGTCCTCCACGGTCGCCCTGCCCGACGACCCGGTGCTGGCCGGCGACGGCGGGCAGGAGGCGGCCACCCCGCTGCTGGTGCCCGGTACGCAGACCGCGACCATCCCGGCCTGGCTGGCGAGCCCGCTGCCCATCGCCGTCGCGGTGGGGCTGTTCGTGCTCATCATCAGCCTGCTCATCGCCTCTCCGCTGCTCGAGTCCTCGGGTAAGCGCCGTACCCGACAGCTCGAGCTGTACTCGATGCGAGGCCGGCGGGTGCGCGCACGCGACGCGCTGCAGAGCGCGTCGCCCAACGCCGCTGCTCAACCGTTCCTGCACGCGGCCGAGTCGTTCGTCCAGTGGCGAGGGCTGGCGACGGGGTGGGCACTCAAGCTCGACCGGGCGGACATGTCGCTGCGCCCGCACGAGTGGCTCGTCCTGCGCTGCGCGGCCGTCCTCGTCGCGGTCGCCGTCTCGGCGGTGGTCGGGGCCGGCTGGTTCTGGGCCCTGTTGTGGGGCGTCCTCGCCTGGGTCGCCACCGGGCTGTACGTCAGGATCCGCGGCGAGCGCCGCGTGGCGCAGTTCGCGAGCCAGCTCCCCGACGCCCTCAACCTCGTGGCCTCGAGCATCTCCACCGGGTTCTCACTGCCGCAGGCACTCGACGCGGTGGCGAGGGACACCCACGACCCGATGCGGGTGGAGATGGGGCGTGCGCTCGCCGAGGCCAGGCTCGGGATGGACGTCGAGGACGCCCTCGAGCGGACGGCGTACCGGATGAACAACGAGGACCTGCGGTGGGCGGTGCTGGCGATCCGGGTCCAGCGCCAGGTCGGGGGCAACCTCGCCGAGACGCTCCGCACGACGGTGGCCACGCTGCGCGAGCGCTCCGCGCTGCGCCGGCAGGTCAAAGCACTGTCCGCCGAGGGCAAGCTCTCTGCCTACATCCTCATCGGCCTGCCGATCGCCGTCGCCCTGTGGCTGTGGGTCTCCAACCGGGAGTACATCGGCCTGCTGTTCACCGACGTCCTCGGCTGGATCATGGTGTCCGTCGCACTCGTCGGCATGGTCATCGGCAGCTGGTGGATGAGCAAGGTCGTCAAGGTGGAGGTCTGAGATGGACGCCGACCTGCTCCTGCTCACCGCCGTCGGCGCCGTCGGGCTGGGCGTCGCGCTGCTGGTGCTGGCGCTGGTGACGGGCTCCGCCCAGCCGACCGGCGTGGCCAGGTCCCTCGCGGTCATCGACCAGATGCGAGCACAGCGCGAGGTCGCCCGGCACGAGCTGCCGTTCAGGGAACGGATCCTCTACCCCGCGATCGAGAGGTGTCGATCGCTCGGCTCGCGCCTGTCGCCCACGGGGACGGCGGTCCGGCTGCAGAAGAACCTCGACTTCGCGGGCAACCCGCCCGGCTGGACGGTCGACCGGGTGCTGGGGGTCAAGGGCGCGGGACTGGTCGGCGGAGCGGTGCTCGCCGGCCTCGTCGGGGGCTTCGAGCTCCGCGGGCTCCTGTTCGCCGTGGTCGGTGGCGCCGCCGGGTTCTGGCTGCCTGACCTGCTCGTCTACAACCGGGGCCTTCACCGGCAGGACGGGATCCGCAAGTCGCTGCCGGACGCTCTCGACATGCTGACGGTGTGCGTGGAGGCCGGGCTGGGCTTCGACGCGGCGCTGCAGCAGGTCGCCACGAACACCGACGGACCGGTGTCCGGCGAGTTCTCCCGCGTGCTGCAGGAGATCCAGATCGGCAAGGCCCGGGCTGCTGCGTTCCAGGACCTCGCCGAGCGCACCAACGTCGACGAGCTGCGCACCTTCGTGGCCGCCATCGTGCAGGCCGACCGGCTGGGCATCCCGGTCGCCAACGTGCTGCGCGAGCAGAGCAAGGAGATGCGGCTGATCCGACGCCAGCGCGCCGAGGAGAAGGCGCAGAAGGTCCCGGTGAAGATCCTGTTCCCGCTGATCTTCTGCATCTTCCCCTCTCTCTTCGTGGTGATCATCGGGCCGGGTGTCATCCGGATGATCGACGCCTTCACCGGGACCTTGTGAGCCGAGGGTGCGCGCCACTGGGGGAGCGCCTCGGGTCCTCGTGATCAGCCCGCACATGCCGCGGGCGCTGGCCCTGCGGGCCGCCGGAGCCACCGTCGACCACAGGCAGTCAGCTCCCGATGCGGCGACCGATCCCTTCGACTGCGCCGTCATCGACCTCGCGGAACCGGGCGCCGCCGCCGAGGCGCTGGCCCGGCTGCGGCAGGCCGACCCGCAGCTGCCCGTCGTCCTGCTGTCGCCGCATCCGACCCTGGCTGCCCTCGACGGCGTGACGGTGGTGCTGCCACCGGCGTCCGGTGAGGACATCCTCGCCGCGATCCCACGGCGCGACGGCGCGACAGCGACGGTGGTGACGCCGACCGTCGCTCCTGAGGCCGAGCCGGTGGGCCGCCGGCGCGAGCCCTCCCCGTCGGACGTCGCAGCGCTCGCGACGAGGGCACGGTCCGTGTCCGCCGTGGCCGACGACCTGGCGGCCGCGTTGGCCGACCGACTCGACAGTGACGTGGCCGTGCTGTTCCGACGCGGGGCCCGCTGGCGCGTCATCGCTGGCCGGGGTCTGAGGCCGTTGGAGTGGCGTGACGTCGAGGAGCTCCCGGCCGCCATGGCCCTGTTGACACCGGAGCACCCCACGCTGTCGGTAGGTGACAGCGACGACCTGCGCAGCCAGCTCATCGGCGCGCCGCTGGCCCGTCACCTGTCCGTGCTGATGACCCGGACCGAGGACCTCGTCGTCGTCCTGGGTCGCGAGCACCCGTACCACAAGGCCGACGTGCAGACGCTGGTCACGGCGGTGCGCGACGAGCGGGACGACCTCACCACGGCGTGTGAGCTCCTGCGCCTGGCCGACGAGCTGGAGACGCACCGGCTGCCGTGACCGTGCCGTCCTGCCGGTCCTGCCGGTCTTGCCACCCGGTCAGTCCTGCTCGACGTGGATCCGCTCGTCGATGAGCTGGTCCTCGACGACGCGGCCGTGCGGGTCGATGTGGCCGTGCGACAACCGCTTGCGGAACTCCAGCTCGACGCCGCCTCGACCGTGCCGGTTCTTCTCCACGCTCACCACGACCCAGTTGTGGTGCTGCGCGGCCCCGGCCAGGTCGTACATGAGGTGTTGGCGTGCCACGACGTCGTACTTGTCCTGCAGCACCATGATCGAGTCTGCCTCGTAGGCGAGGGTCACCGAGCCCTTGAGGTGCCGGGCCCGGATACGGCGCGCGTCCAGGCCGGTGCGGTCGACGGCCGTGACGGCGAGCACCGGGCACGACAGCTCCAGCGCCAGGTCCTTCAGCGACGTCGCGATGCGGGCGACCCGTACGTCCTCGTCGTCGATGTCGCCGGCGAACACCTTCTGCAGGTAGTCGACGACGACGAGCGCCGGCCCGCCGGCGGTCCGGGCGAGGGCGCTGATGTCCTGCAGCCCGGTCACGTCACCGCGGGCGGGCACGAGGTGCAGCCGCGAGCCGTAGGTCTCGATGGCCTCCAGCGCCTCGGCCGCGCCCGGCAGGTCGCGCAGGCCGGTGAGAAGGTCCTGTCCGCCGGGGGAGAGGCGCTGGCGCACCTCCTCCTGCGTCGGCGCCGACGGCCCGGCGGCGAGGGCGGCCTCCATCACCACGAGCCGCTCGAGCAGCTGCGCCGGTGTGTGCTCGTAGCAGACGACGACGGCGGAGTCGCCGCGCCGGCAGACGTTGCGGGCCGCCTGCAGGGCGAAGGTGGTCTTCCCGGTGCCCTGGGCGCCGGCGAGCAGCGACAGGTCGCCCGCGTGCAGGCCGCCCTGGAGGTGCGTGTCCAGGGGCGTGAAGCCGGTGCCCCAGACCCGGGCCAGCGCGCTGCCCTGACGCACGCCCTCGTCAGCCAGCCTCAGTGCCTCGGTGGCCGTCACGGGCGTGACCTGTGCCGCCTCCACCAACGGGTGCGTCATGGCGACTCCTTCATCTCGTCACAGGCCCGGTCCGACGAGCCCGAGCAGCGACACGAGCAGGACGATCGCGAAACCGCCGGATGCCAGTGCCAGGAGCACTCCGCGGTGGCGCCACCCTCTGGCCCGTCGCCTCCTCGCTCGCCACACGGTCACGGTCGCCTCATCGCCCGAGTCTCTCGCCGCAGCGGGCGGAGAGCGTCGGCGGAGCGGCCCGACCGCCGTCGTCCGAACGGGCGATCCGGGCTCAGTCGGTGGGGATCAGCTTGAGCCGGACGGCGTTCATCACCACCTGGGCCCGGTTGGTGGCGCCGAGCTTGTCGTACAGCTTCGCGACGTGCGTCTTGACGGTCGACTCCGACAGGTAGAGCCGTCTGGACACCTGGTGGATCGACAGCCCGTCCTTGAGCAGCTGGAGGACCTCGGTCTCGCGGGGAGTCAGCCTGGGGCGGTCGTCGTTGGCGCGGCGACGCATCGCCGCGCCGAGCCCGGCCGCCGAGAAGACGTCGGGGGAGGAGGCTGCCTGGCGTACCGCCGCCAGGACGTCGTCCAGCCCGGCGCTCTTCAGCACCAGCGAGGAGGCACCCGCGTCCAGGACGGCGAACAAGGTGTCGTCGTCGCCGTGCATGGTGGACGACGATGCCGAGGCCGGGGAAGTCGCCGCGAGCCTTGCGGCACAGGTCGATCCCGCTGCCGTCAGCCATCGTCACGTCGCAGACCAGCACGTCCGGCTCGAGGCTCACCAGGGCACGCCAGCCCGAGTTGAGGCCGTCGGCCTGGCCCACGATCTCGAGGTCAGGCTCGGCGTCCAGCATGGTCTTCAGTCCGCTGCGCACCACCGTGTGGTCGTCGACCAGCAGCACCCGCGTCGTCATGGCGACACCTCCGTGACCAGGTTTGTCCCCGTGCTCTCGGCGGCCCCGTCGGGGGTGCTCGGGCGTTCTCCGAAGGTGGTGCCGACGGACAGCGTCGACGTCCAGACGCCGTCAACCTGGCGGTGGGCCACGGAGCCACCGAGGTCGGCGAGGGCGGTGGCGAACGCCGGGTCCGGTGCCCACGCGTGCGGGCCGTCGTGGCCCAGCTCCAACCGCGCCGTGGGCGCATCGGTCTCCAGGACCACGTGCACCCTCGAGACCGTGCCCGCGCTGCGGACGTCGGCGAAGAAGTCCTGCGCGAGGCGCAGCAGTGCGGACTCGACGTGGGCCGGCAGCCGGAACGGGGACTCCTTGAGGGAGAACGACACCGAGGCCCCGGTGGCCGGCCCGAGCGCCTGCGCCGCGCTCGACAGCGCTGCTCCAAGACCTCGCTCGGGACGCACGGACGTACGCAGCGCGGCGATCGAGTACCGGATGTCACGCAGGGTGTGGTTGAGCTGGCCCCGAACCTCCTGCACCTGTGATGCCATCTCCGGGTCACGTGCCTTCAGCTGCCGCTGCACCATGTCGAGCCCGAACCCGACCGCGACGAGGTCCTGCGCGACGCCGTCGTGCATCTCGCGAGCCAGCCGCTCGCGCTCGGCCACCTCACTCATGATGCGCAGCTCGACGAACGCTAGTGCGGCGTGCAGCCGTGGTGCGGCGACGGCCACGGCCCGCTCCACGGACGCGACCTCCTCGATCGAGAACTGGCGGGGGGCGAGCCGCTCGAGCACCAGGAGACCCAGCACCTCGTCGTCCCGGTCCGCGACCGGGACGACCAGCATGGCCGACCCACGACGCCGTCCCTCGACGTCAGCGCGGCGGACGTCCTTGACCGTGCGGGCACCGATCCAGGCCCGGTGCGCCGTACCGGGGGCGGTCACCGGGTCGCGCCACGGCACCCGGTCGACGCCGCGGACCACGACCGGGCTCATCTCGTCAGGGCCGATGCGCACGAGCACGGCGGCACGGTGTGCAGGCGCCGCACGCAGGACCTCGTCGACGAGCATCTCGGACACGGCCGGGACGTCGAAGCCCGCCGGCAGCTCCTTGGCGAGGTCCTGCAGGCGCCCCAACAGCTCCCCGGCCTCCCGCGCGGCGGCCGCGCCGGAGTGGCGGTCGCGCTCGAAGCCCGATCCCCAGGCACCCAGGACGGCGATGGCGAGGGCCAGGGCACTCCACTGCAGGCCAACGCTGACGTCCTCGGGGTTCGGTGCGTTGAGCCACGCCGTGAGCGGTGCCAGGGCGAGGACGCCGCTGGTCAGCAGTCCCGCTCGGACGCCGTGGAGCTCACCGGCGCGGAAGGCCGGGACGAGCAGCAGCGGCAGCAGCGACCGGTGGTCCGGGAAGGTGGACAGGACCGCCGCGACGACGACACCGGTCTCCGTGACGAGGACCGCCAGCCGGCCCCGGCTGTCGCGACCTGTGGCGAGCAGCTCGAGCAGCACGACCCCCAGCGCCCAGGGCAGGGCCTGGACGACGAACGACTCACCGATCGCCGCCACGACGCACAGCATCGCCAGACCCGCGCGCAGCCAGCCCGCGAGGTCGGGCACGCCGACAGGCGCTTTCCCCGGCACGAGACGCACAGTAGTGCGTTCGGCGGGAATTGTTAACAGCGTTCTGCCCGGCTTGTCAGTCGAACGGCGTAACTGGACGGAAAGGAGTGCGAAGGTCACGCGGTCAAGATGTTTGATTTGTCCACATGGTTCTCCACCGCCACGTCCCGGCCCACTCACAGTCGCCGAAGCACTTCGCGGAACTCGAGCCAGGTTGCCGTTGCTGGGAGCCGCGGCGGCGTCTGGCGCTTCGGTCAGCCGATCAGCTGGACGACGTTGACGCCGCCGCCGCCTGCCCCGAAGTCGACTTCCCCGCCGTCGGCGAGAGTTGCCGAGGTGAACCACCCGCTGATGCAGGTGTCGGGCGGACTGCACGGTGGTGAACCTGTCGCGTAGGAGTCACCAGTGAAACTCGGGAACCGCCAACCGCTGAGGAAGAACGCCGCGAAACCGGCCATCTTGTACTCGGCATTGTCGCCCTTTCCCTTCACATACTCGTAAACTGGGAGGGGCACTACCGTCCCTCGTAGCGCGGCGAACTCGTCCTTGTCGCAGGGGATGGATGCCCCCGTGCTCGTACTGAACATTCCGGACGTGTCGCTTGAGGTCTCGCAGTCGGTCGTGTCGTCGTCATCATCGGGTTCGAGCCACCCGAAGCCCCCGGGATGGTCCGATCCAGGCGGACCTTCCGGACAGCCCGAGATGTCAGTTGGGGAATGGAAATTGAAGGTTATTTCGCCCGCCGGGAACGGCGGAGTCCCGATCGATCCCGACGCCACGGCAGCCTCGAGTGCAGCGGGGTCGGCCAAGGCGCCAGGCATGGGAATGGCGTTGTCGAACTCGCACTCGGAGATCGTCAACGGGATCGAGCTGACCAAGGAGGCAGGTGGCCCCCAGATCGCTGTCGCCGAGCGGGCGAACGTCGAGTCGCCGACTCCGAGAACGCCCCGAAACAGCGGGGTGTTGTCGCCGGTGGCCGTCACCGTGACCTTCTGGGCCGTCACGTTGAGGTCCGCGTCTGCAGCCGTGTTCTCGAAGAAGCCGCCGCCGGACGTCGAGTTGGCCCCGGCGTAGAAGAGTGCTTCAGCATCCTCGTCGTCTGGGCAGGAACCGGCGGCGCACTGCTGGGCGATCGCCAAGGCGCCGGCGTCCGCGCTGTTCTGCAGTTCCCGGTTCTGCAGGTGCATGGAGCCCATGTCCACGGCGAAGGCCGCCATCCCCACGAGAACCACCATGAGAATGGCAACCATGACAGCCGTGGCGCCGTCGTCATTCCTCAGCCGCCGCATCGCATGACCGCCTCTGCTGTCAAGACGATCGTCTCGCTGCTCACGAATGGGATCGTGAGATCCACGGGTGCCGTCATCCGGTACGTGATGTCCGTGACACCTGCCGCACACTGGATCGGGTCCGGGACGGCTGTGCAGGCATCCCCGAGACCATCTCCGTCTGCGTCCGCTCCACAGGGGAGTACGGCAGCAGCCTTGGCTCGCTCTTCCGCCACAGCACCTGCGGTTGAGTCCGTGCTGGAGTGGATGGCCATGTACCGGGCACCTTCGCGAGCGCCGCTTTCCAGCGCCGTCCAGTTCGTGTACATGAACCCGAACGAGATGATCCCGAACACCAGAACTATGAGCATGGGCAGGACCAAGGCGAACTCCACGGCCGCAGCGCCGCGCTCACGATCTCCCCGGGGTGCTCTCACGTGCCCACCTTGCTGCTCGAGTTGCCACCTCGAGGCAGGCTAGGACGGTGGCGCGCCACCGCGCGGCGGCTGTTCGGAACACAGCGTCGTCGTCCGTTCGGCCGAGGGCATTCGGGTCGGAAGGGACGCGCGAGGAGCAGGACACGGACAGCCCCGCGTCGGCCGCCGGGATCTGCACGATCCCCCTGACACCCGCTACTTCGGGCCTCGACGAAGCGGCGTTGTCGGCCCACGGCGGTAGCGTGGCCCTCATGCCCGACACCTCCCCGGCCCCCGCGCGCAGCGCCGGCCGTCCGTTCGGCGCAGTCCTCACCGCTATGTGCACGCCGTTCACCGCGGACGGCTCCGCGGTCGACCTGGACGCCGCCCAGCGGCTCGCCGAGCACCTCGTCGACACCGGCCACGACGGCATCGTCGTCAACGGGACGACGGGGGAGTCCCCGACCACGACGGACGACGAGAAGGTCGCCGTGGTACGTGCCGTCGTCCAGGCCGTGGGGGACAGGGCACACGTCGTGGCCGGCGCCGGCACGAACGACACCGCCCACAGCGTCGAGCTCGCCCGCGCCGCCGAGAAGGCCGGTGCCGACGGGCTCCTCGTCGTCACCCCGTACTACAACAAACCGCCCCAGGAGGGGCTGTACCGGCACTTCACCACGGTCGCCGACGCCACCGCCTTGCCGGTCATGCTCTACGACATCCCCGGCCGCACCGGCACGCCGATCGCCACCGAGACCCTCCTGCGGCTGGCCGACCACGACCGCGTCGTCGCCGTCAAGGACGCCAAGGGCGACCTGTTCGCCAGCGCGCAGGTCATGGCCGCCACCGACCTCGTCTACTACTCCGGCGACGACGTGCTCAACCTCGCGCACCTCACCCAGGGCGCCGTCGGCGTCGTCAGCGTCGTCGGGCACGTCGCCGGGCGGCAGTACGCCGAGATGGTCCGGGCCGTCGACGCCGGCGACCTGGCCGCCGCGCTCGCCGTCCACCACCGGCTGCTCCCAGTCGTCGAGGCGATCATGACCCGCACCCAGGGCGCCATCATGGTCAAGGCCGCGATGCAGCTGGCCGGGGTCATCCCCACCCGAACGGTTCGCCTCCCGCTGGTCGAGGCGACCGACGACCAGGTCGCCCAGCTCCGTGGCGACCTCGACAAGGCAGGAGTCCTGTGAGTCACCCGCACCCTGAACTGACCGCCCCCGGCCCGCTCGCCCCCGGCGGGCTGCGCGTCGTCCCGCTCGGCGGGCTCGGCGAGGTCGGCCGCAACATGGCCGTCCTGGAGTACGACGGCAAGCTGCTCGTCATCGACTGCGGCGTGCTGTTCCCCGAGGACAGCCAGCCCGGCGTCGACCTCATCCTGCCCGACTTCGGCTACATCGAGGACCGGCTCGACGACGTCGTCGCCGTCATTCTCACCCACGGCCACGAGGACCACATCGGCGCGGTCCCGTTCCTGCTCCGGCTGCGCCAGGACATCCCGCTCATCGGCTCCCAGCTCACCCTCGCCTTCGTCGAGGCCAAGCTCAAGGAGCACCGGATCAAGCCGTACACGCTCACCGTCACCGAGGGGCAGACCGAGCGGCTCGGCCCGTTCGAGTGCGAGTTCGTCGCCGTCAACCACTCCATCCCCGACGCGCTCGCGGTCGCCATCCGCACCGGTGCCGGCACCGTGCTGCACACCGGTGACTTCAAGATGGACCAGCTGCCGCTCGACGGGCGGATCACCGACCTGCGCGCGTTCGCCCGGCTCGGCGAGCAGGGCGTCGACCTGTTCATGGTCGACTCGACCAACGCGGAGGTCCCCGGGTTCACCGTCTCCGAGCGGGAGATCGGGCCGGTCCTCGACGCGGTCTTCCACCAGGCCGAGCGCCGGATCATCGTGGCGAGCTTCGCCTCCCACGTGCACCGGGTCCAGCAGGTGCTGGACGCCGCCGCCGCCCACGGCCGCAAGGTCGCCCTCGTCGGGCGGTCGATGGTCCGGAACATGGGCGTCGCCATGGAGCTCGGGTACCTCAAGGCACCGGACGGCGTCCTCGTCGACATCAAGGCCGTCGACGACCTGCCGGACGAGCAGGTCGTCCTGATGTCCACCGGCTCGCAGGGCGAGCCGATGGCCGCGCTGAGCCGGATGGCCAACAACGACCACCGGATCCGGATCGGCCGGGGCGACACCGTGATCATGGCGTCCTCGCTCATCCCGGGCAACGAGAACGCCATCTACCGGGTCATCAACGGCTTGGCCCGGCTCGGCGCGAAGGTCGTCCACCAGGGCAACGCCCGAGTCCACGTCTCCGGTCACGCCAGCGCCGGCGAGCTGCTCTACTGCTACAACATCGTCAAGCCCCGCAACGTCATGCCGGTGCACGGCGAGGTCCGCCACCTCATCGCCAACGCGGACATCGCCGCGCTGACCGGGATCCCCCGCGAGCGCATCGCCGTGGCCGAGGACGGCGTGGTCGTCGACCTCGTCGACGGCAAGGCCAGCATCGCCGGGGCCGTGCCGTGCGGGTACGTCTACGTCGACGGCTCCAGCGTCGGCGACCTCACCGACGCCGACCTCAAGGACCGACGGATCCTCGGCGAGGAGGGGTTCATCTCCATCTTCGTCGCCGTCGACTCCGGCACCGGCAAGGTCGTCGTCGGCCCGGAGATCCACGCCCGCGGCGTCGCCGAGGACGAGTCGGTGTTCGAGCCGATCAAGCGGCAGATCGCCGAGGCGCTCGCGGACGCCGGTCGCGAGGGGATCGGGGACACCCTCCAGCTCCAGCAGGTCGTCCGCCGGGTGGTGGGCCGCTGGGCGGGCACCAAGCTCCGTCGCCGTCCGATGATCATCCCCGTCGTCGTCGAGGCCTGAGGACCAGCGGTATGAAGACCGGTATGAAGATGGACGCCGGCCTGCCGCCGACCGCTCCCGTCGACGTCCGCCAGTACGCGGGCCTGGCCGAGCAGGCCGGCTACGACGCGCTGTGGACCAGCGAGGTCCGGCACGACCCGCTGCTGCAGCTCACCCTCGCCGCCACGGTCACCGACCGGATCCGCCTCGGCACCGCCATCGCCGTGGCGTTCGCCCGCAACCCGATGACCCTCGCGGTCAGCGCCAACGACGTGCACGCCGTCTCCGGCGGGAGGCTGCTGCTCGGCCTGGGCTCCCAGGTCAAGCCGCACATCACCCGCCGGTTCTCCATGCCGTGGTCGCAGCCGGCCGCCCGGATGCGGGAGTTCATCTGCGCCCTGCACGCCATCTGGGACTCGTGGAACCAGGGGACCCGGCTGCGTTTCGAGGGCGACTTCTACACCCACACCCTCATGTCGCCGTTCTTCAACCCCGGCCCCAACGAGTACGGGTCCCCACCGGTCTACCTCGCCGGCGTCGGCGACCGGATGACCGAGGTCGCCGGCGAGGTCGCCGACGGGTTCATCGTCCACGGGTTCACCACCGAGCGGTACCTGCGCGAGGTCACCCTGCCCGCCCTGCGCCGCGGCCGGGAGCGCTCGGGCCGGTCGATGGACGGCTTCGAGGTCAGCGGTGCGCCGTTCGTCGCCACCGGGCGCACCGAGGAGGAGCTCGCCGCCGCCCGGGACGCCGTCCGCGGCCAGATCGCCTTCTACGCGTCGACCCCCGCGTACCGGCCGGTGCTCGACCTGCACGGCTGGACCGACCTCGGAGATCAGCTGCACACCCTGTCGCTGCAGAACCGGTGGCAGGAGATGGGCGCGCTGATCGACGACGACGTGCTCGACTCCTTCGCCGTCGTCGGCGAGCCTGAGTCGGTGGGCGCCGAGCTCGTCCGCCGCTACGGCGACCTGATGACCCGGGCCGGCCTGTACACCCCGTACGAGCTCGACCCCCAGGTCGCGGTCGCCATCGCGGCCGACGTGCGGGCCGCCGCCGCGTCGTGACCGGGACGTACCGCTTCGACGCGGCGACCGCCGTCACGGCGACCGGCGTCCCAGGCCGGTGGCGCTGCGCGGTGGACCCCGAGTGGACCATCGGCGGACGCCCCAACGGCGGGTACCTGCTCGCGCTGGCGACCCGCGCCGCGCTCGCCGAGGTCGACGCGCGCGGCGGGGAGCACCTCGACCCGCTCGCCGTCAGCGGCGCCTACCTCGCCGTCGCCCCGGCCGGTCCCCTCGACGTCGACGTCGAGGTGCTGCGCACCGGGCGGGGGACCAGCGTCCTGCGGGCGACCGTGCACGCACCGCAGGACGGCGAGGCCTACGTTGCGGTCACCCTCACCTGCGGGACCCTGCCCGCTGCTGGTCGCGGCCACCGGCACGACGCCGTCCCACCGGTCGCGCTGCCGCCGCTGGAGCGGTGCGTCCGGCTGCCCGCCGGCACCAAGGACTACGAGGCGCCGCTGCTCGGGCAGGTCGCCGAGCACGTGGACCCCGACTGCCTCGGCTGGGTCACCGGTCCGCCGTCCGGGCGGGGCGAGCTGCGCGGCTACCTGACCTTCGACGACGGCCGGCCGCCGGACGGGCTGGCACTCCTGCTCGCCGCCGACGCGCTGCCGCCGGCCACCTTCGACCTCGGCCTGACCGGGTGGGTGCCGACCCTGCAGCTGTCCGTCTGGCTGCGCGCTCACCCGGCACCCGGCCCGCTCGCCGTCCGGCAGCTGGTGCGGGTCGTCGACGACGGGTCGGCGTCCGGCGGCCGCTCGGCGACTGTCGACGAGACCTGCGACGTGTGGGACTCCACCGGTGCTCTCGTCGCGACCGGTCACCAGCTCGCGTCGCTGCGGCTGGGGCTCAGTCCTCGACCCGCACCGTGACCGGGGTGCCACGCTCGATCGTCCGGCTCACCGTGCAGGTCCGGTCGTGGGACGCCGCGACGGCCCGCGGCAGGATCTCTCGGGCCGCGTCGCCGTCCGCCCCGGCCGGGAACCGCAGCGAGAACGTCAGCTCGATGTTCTCCAGCTGGCTGCCGCCGTCCGCGCGGACCTTGTCCGCCGAGCAGCGCACCTCGAACCGCTCGGGCTCGGCCCGCCGCCCGGTGACGACGTCGACGTCGACCGCCGAGCAGCCGGCGATCGCCGCGAGCAGCAGCTCGACCGGGGTGAAGCCGGCGCCGGCGTGGCTGCCGAACACCAGCTCGCCGCCACGGTCGTTACGGGCCCGGTAGACGCCGGTCTCAACCCGTTCAAGGGACACGGACCGTCGGGTGTCGTCGCTCATGGCGCGAACTCTCCCAGACCCGGCGTGTGAGGCGTGTGATGGGTGGGACGACGCACTAGCCTCGTCTCAATGGCGACCCGTGGCTCCACCGCGAACAGGTCGGGCTCCCCGCGCGGCTCCGGCGCGCGCAGCCCCGGCCGTGCTCCCGCGCGGGGTGGCTCCGGCTGGGGTGGACCCGCCGGCGGTGCGTCCCGGTCCCGCGGCAGCAGCCCGGCCCGCGGCCAGCGGCAGCGCCCGCCACTACCGGTGCGCGTCGTCCGCGGCGCCTGGATGGGCACCGCCCACCTCGTCGGCGGCACCGCGCGCCGGATCGGGGACGGCGCCCGCGACCTGGACCCGGCCCACCGCCGGGACGGGATCGGCCTGGCCCTCATCGGTCTGGCCATCGTCGTCGCTGCCCGGGAGTGGTGGGGCCTGCCCGGCACGTTCGGGGACGCCGTGCACGCCGTCGTCGCCGGCACGCTCGGCCGGGTCGGGCTCGTCGTCCCGCTGCTGCTGCTGGGCTTCGGCGTCCGGCTGCTGCGCCACCCCGACCGCGCCGGGGCCACCAACCGGATCGGGATCGGGCTCACCGCGCTCGCCGTCGCCACCGCTGGGCTCGTGCACGTGGCCGCCGGGGTGCCCACCCCCCCGGACGGCGCGGAGGCGATGCGCGAGGCCGGCGGCATCATCGGCTACCTCGCCTCGAGCCCCCTCGTCGCCGCGCTGACCGCCTGGGTCACCGTGCCGCTGCTCCTCCTGCTGGGCTTCTTCGGACTGCTCGTGGTCACCGCCACCCCGGTGCACGCCATCCCGGAGCGACTCACCGGCCTCTACCACCGCCTCACCAGGCGCCCGGCTGATGCGGACGCCGACGGTCGGCCGGACAGTGCCGGTGCCCGCCCCGTGGCCGGTGAGCCGGACCGGCCGGGTCTGCGCCGAGGCCGCGGCGCCCGACGTCGGGTCGGCAGCATGCGCCGGGACGACGACACCCGGGTCGGCGACGAGGCGTTCGAGCAGGCGGCGGACGTCGCCCCCGCCCGCCGCGGGGGACTGCTGCCCGGGCAGAAGCGCCCCGCTGCTGGCGGCACCGGCTCCGGCCCGTCCTCGGCGGCCCCGGCTGCTTCCCCGGCCGTGGGCGGCACCGGCCCGGCGTCCGGCACCGGCCCGGCGTCCGGTGAGCCCGCGGCCGCTGCCCCGGCGTCCGACCGGGCAGCGGCGGAGACCCCGCCGACCACACCGCTGCCGCAGCGGGTCGAGCAGCTCGCCCTGGCCGGCGACGTCACCTACACGCTGCCGCCCAACGAGATCCTCGCCCCCGGCACCCCGCACAAGGCCCGTAGCGCGGCGAACGACCGGGTCGTCGAGGCGCTCACCCAGGTCCTCGACAGCTTCGGCATCGACGCGCAGGTCACCGGGTTCTCCCGCGGCCCGACCGTCACCCGCTACGAGGTCGAGCTCGGCACGGGTGTCAAGGTCGAACGGGTCACCGCGCTGAGCCGGAACATCGCCTACGCGGTGGCCTCCGCCGACGTCCGGATCCTGTCCCCGATCCCCGGGAAGTCGGCGATCGGCATCGAGATCCCTAACGCCGACCGGGAGACGGTCAGCCTCGGCGACGTCCTGCGCAGCCAGGCCGCGCGGCGCAACGAGCACCCGATGGTCATCGGTGTCGGCAAGGACGTCGAGGGCGGCTACGTCGTGGCGAACCTCGCGAAGATGCCGCACCTGCTCGTCGCCGGGGCCACCGGCGCGGGCAAGTCGAGCTTCGTCAACTCCATGATCGTGTCGGTCCTCATGCGGTCCACCCCCGACGAGGTCCGGATGGTGCTCGTGGACCCCAAGCGGGTGGAGCTCACCGCCTACGAGGGGATCCCGCACCTCATCACGCCGATCATCACGAGCCCGAAGAAGGCCGCCGAGGCGCTGCAGTGGGTCGTCCGTGAGATGGAGGTCCGCTACGACGACCTGGCCACGTTCGGGTTCAAGCACGTCGACGACTTCAACAAGGCGGTGCGCTCCGGCAAGATCCAGCCACTGCCCGGCAGTGAGCGCAAGCTGGCGCCGTACCCGTACCTGCTCGTCATCGTCGACGAGCTCGCCGACCTCATGATGGTCGCCCCGCGCGACGTGGAGGACTCGATCGTCCGGATCACCCAGCTGGCCCGGGCCGCCGGGATCCACCTCGTCCTGGCCACCCAGCGACCGAGCGTGGACGTCGTCACCGGTCTGATCAAGGCGAACGTCCCCTCCCGGATGGCGTTCGCGACGTCCTCGCTGGCCGACTCCCGGGTCGTGCTCGACCAGCCCGGTGCCGAGAAGCTCGTCGGTCAGGGCGACGCCCTGTTCCTGCCGATGGGCGCGAGCAAGCCCATGCGCGTGCAGGGCGCGTGGGTCACCGAGTCCGAGGTGCACCAGGTCGTCGCCCACGTGAAGACCCAGCTGCAGCCCAGCTACCGGGACGACGTCGTCCCCACCGTGGAGAAGAAGCAGGTCGACGAGGAGATCGGCGACGACCTCGACCTGCTCCTGCAGGCCGCCGAGCTCGTCGTCACCACCCAGTTCGGGTCGACGTCCATGCTGCAGCGCAAGCTGCGGGTCGGGTTCGCCAAGGCCGGCCGGCTGATGGACCTGCTGGAGTCCCGCGGCGTCGTCGGCCCCTCGGAGGGCTCCAAGGCCCGCGACGTGCTCGTCAAGGCTGACGACCTGCCGCAGACCCTGGCGTTCATCCGCGGCGACGACCCCCCGCCCGCGGCGTCGGGGGACCAGGCGTACGACCAGGCCGTCGACGTCGTCGACGTCGCCGACCCGGACGACGGTCCGGCCGAGGACGCCTGGGAGCTCACCGGGCGCGAGTGAGAGCGAGGCCCGGCACTCCGCCCCACCCCGCGCTCTACCCCTGCTCGTGATCATGCAATCCCGCCACCCTGCACAGCCCCCTCCGCGCCGTGATCATGCAATCCCGCCACCCTGCAGGGCCCCCTCCGCGCCGTGATCATGCAATCCCGCCACCCTGCAGGGCAGCCTCTGATGCTCCCTGCCCTGGGCCCCGCTCCTCGCAGAATGCTGGATTCAGCACAGCATGGCCGGCGTGTCGCGCCACCAACCCAGCATTCTGCGAGCTGGACGGCGGCAGGTGGGGTGGCGGGATTGCATGACCACCGAGGGGGGTGGGGTGGCGGGATTGCATGATCACCGAGGGGGGTGGGGTGGTCGCGTCGGATCGTCCAGGGCTCAGGCCGAGCGGTCGACGACCCGAGCGAGCACTGGGCCGACGACCGCGAGCACCAGCACGTAGCCGGTGGCGACCGGCCCGACGTCGTCCAGGCCGGCCGCGACTGCCAGCCCGGCGATGACGATGGAGAACTCGCCGCGGGCGACCAGGGCCGC